>JAKFCH010000035.1:0-39877 GCA_036676765.1 Deltaproteobacteria bacterium | reverse complement strand
GGATCCACTGGACCGGGGCGCCCTCCATCGTGACGGAGAGCGGCGCGGTGCCCGCGGCGACTGCCGGCGCGCCACCGGCCGCGGCGACGGGCACGGCCGGTGCGCTCGGTGGCGCCTCGGTGACGGCGGGCTCGCCGGAAGGTGCGCCCGGCGCGCGGAGGAACCACCACACGCCACCGGCGCCGAGCAGCCCCGCGCATGCGAAGGCGAAGAGGACGAAGGCGGCGCCGGCGACGAGCGCCATGTTGTTGTTGCCGCCGCCGCGGGTCTCGCCCGGGGGGAGGGGATCGCGACGGGAGCGCGCGTGCGAGATCTCGACGGTGGGCGCGTGCGCCGCGGAGGCGACGGGCGCGGCCACGGGGCGCGCCCAGGGCCCGGTGTGGTGCGCGCCGGCGGGGACGCCCGCGTACGTCGGCGACTCCTCCGCCTCGTCGAAGCCGGGCGCCGTCGGGCGCGCCGCGGGGGCCGCCGCCGCGACGGGAGTGCCGACGGGCTTCGCGACGGGCTCGGCGTTCGCGGGGGTGTCCCACGTGCGGGAGGCGAGGACCGGTGTGGCGGCCACGGGGGCCGCAGGCGGCGCGGTGGCCGCGGCCTTGCCGGAAGCACCGGAGTCGAACGACGAGGCGTTCACGACGAAGCGGGTACCGGCGAGCGCGCCGCCGCTGAGGTTTCCGCGGACGTGGCGCGCGAGCGGCGCCACCGCGACCTCGGCGAAGGCCTCGAGGGTCTCCCCTTCGGCCTGCTCCGCGAAGGCGCGCAGGAGCTTCGACACCTGCTCCGCGCTCGGTCGGAGGGAGGCCTCGCCCGACAACATCTGGAGGAGCACCTGGCGCAGCGCGATGTCCCACTCGCGGTTCGGCATGCCGAGCGCGCCGAGCCGCGACACCTCCTCGGCGATGGTCTCGTCGTGCTCCTCGACGTCCATCGAGAGCAGCGGCAGCCACTCCCCCTTCAGGATCTCGAGCAGCATCAGGCCGAGCGCGTAGACGTCCGCGGAGTGCTCGCCGCGATCGCCCTCGCGCCGTTCGGGCGACATGTACTTGAGGCTCCCGAAGCGGAGCGCGCCGGTCTGCACCGAGCGGAACGCCTGGCTGGAGCGCGCGGTGCCGAAGTCGAGCACCTTGAGCTCACCCTCGACGCTCACCATCACGTTCGACGGCTTGATGTCGCGGTGGACGACGTGGAGCGGCGCGTCGAGGCCGTAGGGCACCTTGAAGTAGGCGGCCTCGAGCGCGGAGGCGGCCTCGGCCACGATCTGGATCGCGGCGCGCGTCGGCACCTTCTGGCCGCGCTTGGCCAGCTCCTCGACGAGCTGCTTCAGATCGAGCCCGTCGACGAACTCCATGATGATCGCGAGCTGGCCGTCGATCTCGGTGAGGTCCTCCACGCGGAGGATGTTCCTGTGGCGCAGGCGCGCGAGCAGCCGAGCCTCGTCCCGCGTGCGGTTGATGACCTCGGTCGACTCGTTCCACTGCTCGCGGAGGATCTTGACCGCCACGATGCGCTCGATCCCGCCGGGCGCGCGCGCCTCCGCGAGGTAGAGCCGGGCGAAGGTTCCCGAGGAGAGCTCGTGGAGCAGGACGATTTCGAGGTGCCGGCCCCCTGCTTGCGCTTCCATTCGCCCCGGTCGTTGCGGCGGAGAGAATAACACACACGGGTTCGGGCTGACGGGGTACGTGGGGCCGGTCGCGGGGCCGTGCGTCGAACACGTTGCGGCGGGGCTGGACCTGTGGTTTAACGATGCGCGCGCCGATGCCCCTCGGATCGTCCGCAACGGAGTCGCTCACCGATGTCCTCTTTGCTCCTCCTGCTCTCCCTGGGTGGGTGCCAGATCGTCGAGTCCTTGCTGAACAACCCCGACGCGGCCCTCGCCGACGCGGACGCGAAGCTCAAGGCCGGCGATCTCGCGGGCGCCGCCACCGCCTACGGTGACGCCGCGGCGAAGGCCCCGACCAACGTGGATGCCGCCTCCGGCGCCGCCTACGCCAAGGTCCTGGGCGGCGATTTCGCCGGCGCCGACGCGCTGCTCGCCGCGGCCGAGGCCACCGCGGGGGAGCGCGCGGGGGAGATCAAGCTCCGCCGCGCCTTCGTCGCGATGGAGCTGCAGGACCTGGACAAGGTCAAGGAGCACGCGGTGGCCAGCGGGCTCCCGGCGGGGCAGCTCCTGGCGGCCGAGGTCGAGCTCGCCGACGGCAACCGTGACGCCGCCAAGGCCCTCTTCGAGGCCGCCAAGGCCGAGAGCGGCGCGGTCGGCGCCACCGCCACGACCTACCTCGAGCTCATGGCGGATGCGAATCCGCTCGTCGCGGGTCTATCGGAAGCACAGGCGCTCTGGGCCCTCGGCCAGCGGCGCATCGCCGTGCGCAGCGTGGAGGATCTCGTGAAGGCCTACGCGGAGTCGCGTGACGACGGCGGCGATCAGCTCCTGCTCTGGGCGGGGCGCGCCGCGGCCGTCGGTGAGACCGCCATCGCCTACAGCCTCCTCGACTCCATCACCGTGCCGCCCCCCGGCCAGGGCTGGCGCGTGCAGGCCACCCGCGCGATCGCCACCTGCGTCGACGGGGATGGCCCCGGCTGCGTCGCGCTCTTCGACGCGGTGCGCCCCGGCGCCCCGGTCGACGGCTACGTCGACGCGCGCGCCACCGCCGCCCTCGCGATCGCCGACAAGGATCCCGCCACGGCGAAGTCACTCCTCGACGGCTTGAGCGGAGATGCCGTGGCGCGCGCCTACGCCGCCATGGGCGACAACGCGTCCGCCTCCGCCGCCGCCGCCGATCCCCTCCTCAAGTCCCAGCTCGGAGGTTGATGATGCGCCCGTCCGCCCTGCTCGCCGCGTTCGTCATGCTCGTCGGGATGTTCATGCCCGGCGTCGCCGCCGCCAAGCCCGCCAAGGAAGCCGAGGGCGTGCCCGTCCGGGTGATCGTCCTCGACGCCGAGCGCGCGCCGATCTCCACCGCGGTCATCCGCCACCCGCTCGAGGCCGACCGCCACCGCGTCAACTCGGTCGACGGGTCGTGGGAGGCGAGCGTGCTCTACATGCCCGACGGCAGCGAGCTCCGCTTCACCCCCGGCATGACCCTCGAGCTCGAGATCTCGGCGCCCGGCTTCATGACGCAGGTGTTCCAGTACCAGGTGCGCAAGCGCAAGAACGTGGTCGAGCTGACGCTCCCCAAGATCGAGATGGACGACACGACGATCGAAGAGCCGGTCATCAGCTTCGGCCGTGATCTGCCCCGCGAAACCACCGAAGCCCCTGCCCAGTGATGGAGCCCTCCGCGATGCGCCCCCCCCCGTGGTTCGGAAGTATGCTTCGGCCCGCCCCCCTCGTCGTCCTCGCCGTGCTCACCCTCCCGGCGTTCGCCGCGGGCTGGTCGAGCTTCGAGAACACCTTTCCCGCGCTTCCCTGTCAGGACGGCTGGGCCGGCTGCGTGGTGGACGGGGTCGCGAGCGGTCCCGGCGCCCTGAAGGACGCCGCCGGTCGCCCCCTCCCGGCGGACGCCCGCTTCGGCTGGTTCGATCTCCGCCCGACGCAGAACGTCTCGCCGTTCACGACGCTCTCGGCCTACAGCGGTGAGGTCGGCGGCACCATCGCCGCCGTCGCGCCGCCCGTCGCCGAGCGTCCGGTCGCGCAGGCGCCGGTCGAGGAACGTCCCGTGGCGCAGGCCCCCACCGAGAACAGCGGTTCGACCAACGGCGCCACCAGCAGCGCTTCGAACGGCGGCGGCAGCACCGTCACGCCCACGGCGATGGCGTCCAACACGACCACGGCGGCGCCCACGAACAACGGCGGGATGCGCCCGGGTTCGCCCTCGTCGACCACCGGCACGTCGACCACCGGCACGTCCTCCACCGGGACCACCGCGTCGTCGCCGGCCACGGCTTCGTCTCCGACGACCACGTCACCGAGCACGACCCAGACCACCTCCACGTCGTCGAGCACCTCCTCGATGCGCCCGGGCTCGCCGTCCGCCACGACGACGACCACCACCACGACGACGACCACGCCCGCCCCGACCACCGTGACCCCCGTGTCGGCGCCCCCGCCCACGTCCAGCAACCCCACGACCACGCCGACCAACGTGGCGGTCGCGCCGGTCGCGAGCGCCCCCCAGGACGATTCGTGCGGGGATCTGGTCAAGCTCGAGCCCGCCGCCATGATGGGGCAGCTCCGCGCGGGCCAGAACAAGTGCCTCGAGGGCCGGATCGGCTCGGAGAGCCAGCAGACCACGAAGGACAAGGTCTCCCGCCTCATGATCACCAACGCCGAAGCGAAGGGTGACAAGAGCGACTGGGAGCGCCTGATGAAGCGCCACCTCGAGGACATCGATCGCTCCGACCCGGACCTCTGCTTCAAGTACGCGCTGCACCTCTCCCGCGGCGGCGTCGGGCGCGCCCAGGGCGTCATCCGGTGGGCCGACTACTCGCTCGAGAACAAGTCCAAGTGGTCCGGCCAGACCTACAAGACGCGCGTGTTCAGCCTCTACAAGCTCCGCGCCGAGGCTGCGAACAAGCTCTGGCAAGAGGCGGAGAAGGAATTCGCCGAGGGTGAGCGCACCGACGAGAAGGAGGCCAAGGCCGCGAAGCACCGCGGGCAGGCCAAGGACTACGCGCGGGAGTGGCTCGATTACGCGAAGGCGAGCGCCCAGGACACGAAGACCGCCATGGCGCTCTGCGTGTCCTCGTCGGGCAACCGCGCCTTCTGCGAGGGGGGCTAGGCCGGTTTGCGACGTTTGCTTCTCCTCGCCTGCGGCGTCGTCGCCTGTTCGGGCGGCGCCGCGGATGTGAAGACTCCCGCTCCGACCGCCACCGGTGCGGTGCCGGCCGAGCTCGTCGCGCAGACGTGGCAGGTCCGCCTCGCCGTCGACGCGGCGCGTGCGCCGTTCGAAGGCCGCGCCGGCTGGGTCGCCTGGTTCCAGGGCAAGCGCGCCGAGGCGTTGCAGGGCTTCCTGGCGGACGGTGACAAGGTGGCCCTCGCCCGCGCACACGCCGAGTACGCCGCCCTCTATCGACAGGCGGCCCTGCTCGCGGCGCGCTCCACCGTCGAGGTGTACGGCACCGACGCCCAGCCCACCGATCCCGCGGAGACCAGCTACCTCCTCGGCGTCTCGGGCGTCCTCCTCGGGGATGCCGCGCTGATGGGCAAGCTGGGCGCCGCGAGCGGCACCAAGGTCGCCGGGCTCGCCGAGCAGGACGCCGCCTGGAAGGCGTGGGCGGCCGCCGGCGCGATCTGGCCGCCGGACGCCGTCGTCGCGAGCTCCCCGAACGCGCCCACGGCGCCGACGGCCGGCACGACCCCCGACGCGGGCACGCTCCCGCACTACGTCCTCCCCGAGAAGGGCGAGTCCACCACGGTGGAGGCCGCGGACGCCGGCACGTTGTGGGCGCTCTCGCGCTGGCACGAGGCCGCCGCCGTCGCCGCCGCCCCCGATCAGGAGGCCGCCGTTCGGCTGTGGATCGACCCGTGGCGCCTGCCGCCCGAGGCCCGCGCGCCGAGCGAGGCCGTCGTGATGCCGGATACGTTCCTGTTCATGTCGGCGATGACCACGCCCGGCGACGCCCTGTTCTTCTCCGACCTGGAGCGGGATGGCGCGGCCGCGGTGGCCGCGCACCAGTCCGACAGCCCGTACGCCGTGATCATCGCCCGCTGCACCGAGCAGTCCCGGGTGTCGGTCGACTGCGTGCTGGACGAGGCCGCGGCCCTCGGGCAGTCCATCCAGGACGCCATGGCCGCAGCCGCGGGCAAGGAGGACGGCTTCCACCGCCCCTTCGCCGACTTCGCCCGCGTGGGCGTGCTCCGCGCCGGTGACCGCGTCGCCTGGACGCTCGACGATCGCGAAGGGGGCGGACGCCTCCGCATCAACGCGCTCGACCGGACCACGGGGTCCACCCGCGATCCCGTGTTCCTGCTCTCGGTGGCGGCGTGGGACGCCGGCAACCGCAACTCGGTCCGTGCCGAAGAGCTCGTCCACGGCCTGCTGACAGAAGTTCCCGGCCTGGAGGCGGCCCGCCTCCCGCTGGATGCCCTGCACATTCGACTGAGCCGGAATGCCGCACCCGGCCGGCCCATGCATTGAGGAGACGCCAGATGGACCGCCAGATGTCCCGCCGAGGTCGCAAGGAAGGAAAGGGGTTGTACGAAGGCGCACGACACCTCCTGGTCGCCGCTGGATTGGGCGGCGCCGTGCTCTCCACTGGCGCGGTGCTGAGCTTCTACGAGGAGTCGCTCCCCGGGACGCTCAACCCGCTCTACGCCCAGTCGATGGTCGACTTCCGCTCCCAGGAGCTGGTGTTCGACCGGATCTATTTCCACAGCCCGATCGACAACCGGATCATGAGCCGGGTCGTCGAGAAGGGGGAGCTCGCCGAGGGCGGGAAGGCCTACAAGCTCACGCTCAAGGCCGGGCTCAAGTGGCACGACGGCAAGGCGGTCACGTCGAAGGACGTGTGCTTCACCGTCAACGCCATGCTCGATCCGAAGACCCCGAGCCCGATGGCCGCCGGCTACCGCACGGTGCTGGCTGGGTGCGAGGCGCAGTCGCCCACGGTGGCGCTCGTGCGCTTCACCAAGGTGTTCCACAACCCCCAGGAGCGGCTCGGGTTCCCGCTGCTCCCCGAGGCCCCGTTCCAGGGCAACACGGCGATCTCGCCGGACCTCGACTTCTCGGCGCACCCGGTCGGCTCGGGCGCCTACAAGGGCAACAAGGGCCGCCGTGGCGTCACGTTCGAGGCCTACCCGAACGCGCACCACGCCGCGACGGTCGCGCAGCTCTCGCTGCAGGAGGGCGGGGATCCCGTCGTCCAGGTCGTGACCCTGCGCAACAACGGCGTCCAGGGCATCGTGGCCGTGCCGCCGCCGCTCCGCGCCGACGTGAGCGCGACCGACGACCTCCAGCTGAAGTCCTACGACCTCCGGTCGTGGTGGTTCATGGCGGTCAACAGCAAGAAGGGCGCGTTGGTCGACAAGCGGGTGCGGCAGGCGCTCAACCTCATCATCGACCGCACCGACCTGCGCGAGAAGTCCATCGGCGTGAAGCCGGGCGAGCAGAACAGCCCTTGCGAGTTCATCTCGGGCCCGTTCGTGCAGTCGTCGCCGTTCTACAACCGCTCCGTCCCCACCAAGGACAAGAGCGATCGCGCGGCGGCGTCGAAGCTCCTCACCGACGCGGGCCTCACCCAGATCGGCGGCCGGTGGCACTTCAAGGGGCAGCCCGTCGTGCTGAACATCGGCATGCTGGCGCCGCTCGACAACGAGGCCCCCGACCTGCTCACCCAGGTCGCGAACCAGCTCGGCGCGGGCGGCTTCGAGCGCCAGGAGACCAAGGTCACGGTCGACGACTGGAACCGGCGCGTCCTGACCGGCAAGGCGACGGAGTTCGATCTGCTCGTCGGCAAGTGGTCGTTCGGCGTCGTGGAGGAGGTCAACGACCTCTTCGAGACCCGCGCCACGACCAAGGGCACGCTGAACATCTTCAACTACAGCAACGCCACGGTCGACCAGTCGATCGCGGAGTACAACGCCGCCCGCACCGACACCGCCGCGGACGACGCCTACCACAAGCTGCACGGCATCCTCGCGGATGACCTGCCCTACCTCTTCCTCTGGAAGCTCGACACCAAGAGCGCCTGGCGGACCGAGGTGCGCGGCAACACCATCGCGCCGTACTACTACTGGACCGAGATCGACGCCTGGAAGTACGGGCCGTAGGAGCAGGCGTTCTGATGTCGTCCCGTCGCGTGCCCATGCTCCTCGCCAGGGGGTTTACGAGCCGTTCCGCCCGTGCCCCCGGGCGCGCGGAGCCGCGCGTGCTTCCCTCGGGGGGGCGCCGATGAAGGCGTGGTGGCTCCGCCCGGCGGTGCGGCTGATGGCGGCCGTGCTGCTCCCCTTCGCCGTGCCCGCGATCATCACGGCGCTCATCTGGGCGCTGCCCGGCGATCCCGCGGAGATCATCTGCCCGCGCGAGATCTGCGGCGGCACCGACGCGCTCGCCGCGCGGTGGAACCTCGACGGCGGCCCCTGGAAGTTCTTCTCGGCGTGGATCCAGGGCGCCTTCTCGGGTGACTTCGGGAACAGTTGGCGCCTCCAGCAGGGCGTCCCGGTCGCCGAGCTGCTCGCCGAGGCCGTCCCCACCACGACGATCCTCATCCTCGCGGGGCTGGCGCCCCTGGTGCTCGGCGCGATCGGCGCGGCGACCGGGTTCATCCCCCGGCGTGCCGACCCGATCGCCTCCGCGATCGGCCTCGTCCCGTCCGTCGTGTTCGCGCTGCTCTGCGCGGCGGTGATCGAGCTCGACTACGGCGCCGAGAGCTTCAACGTCGAGGCGACCCGCTACCGCATCCTCCTCGGTGCGCTCGTGCTCGGCTTCGCCGACGGCGCCTTCGCCGGCGCCACCACCGGCGTGCGCGCGTTGTTCAACACCGAGCTGAAGCAGCGGTACGTGGGCGTCGCGCTCCTCCGCGGCGAGCGCCCCCTCGCGAACATGCTCCCCAACGTCGCCCCCGCCCTCGCCGGCCAGCTCCGCGCGCGGGTGCTGCACCTGCTCTCCGGTACAGTCGTGGTCGAGGTGGTCCTCCGCATCAACGGCATCGGGGATCTCCTTTGGGGCGGCACGCTCCTCCAGGACTTCGGGGTCGTGCTGGCCGCCGCGACCGCCTTCGCGGCCCTCTCCGGCGCGCTCCTGCTCGTCCAGGCCTCCACCGAGATCATCGTGGCGCTGGTCGTCCGGCGTTCCCCGGCGGTCGCCGCGGACGCGCCGATGCAAGCGCGGGCGGCGAGCTGATCATGTCGTACGAGGTGGCGACATGATCCCCCGCAACCTGGCCCTCGGCATCGGCCTCGCGTGCCTCTGCGTGTTGATCGCGTTCGGGCTCCTGGCCCCGGCGCACCTCTCCGAATTCGACGCCGAGCGCGTCTACCAGGGCCCCGCCGAGCTGTTCCCGTTCGGCGCGGACCAGCGCGGCCGCCCCCTCCTCGAGTACGCCCAGCAGGGCGCCTCCGTGGTGCTCTTCCCGTCGATCGTCGCGGGCCTTGTCGTCGGCTTCATGGGCGTCGTCGGCGGGCTCCTGCGCTGCGTCGGCAGCGCGCGGGTCGACACGCTGGTCCAGGCCTTCGGAGAGATCGTCGGCAGCCTGCCCCGGATGGTGGTCATCCTCGTCGTGGCGCTGCTCATCCCGGCGGGCGCGCGCGGGCTTTTGCCGCTGGCCCTCGCCTGGGCGATCCTGGCGAGCCCCGGCGCGATGGACGAGGCCGCGTCGGTGGCCGAGCGCCTGGGGGGCGCCCGCTTCGTCGAGGCGCTCCGCGCGCACGGCTTCTCGTGGTCGCGGGTCTTCCTCTACCACATCGTGCTCCTGAACCTGCGGCCGGTGATCGTCCGGCAGGCGGCGGAGACCGCGATGCAGGTCACCTTCCTCGAGCTCGCGCTCTCCTACCTCGCGGTGAAGGAGAAACAATCGAGCTTCACCCACGCGGACAGCGTGAAGTCCTGGGCCAACCTCCTGGAGATCGGGTACCCGAGCCTCGTGCTCGACGTCCCGACCGGCCACGCGTTGGCGCTCGGTCTCGGCCTCGTCGCGCTGGTGACCACGATGTCGCTGATGCTCACCTCCGCGGCGAGGGCACGATGAGCGCCCCGAGCAGCGTCCTGGAGCTCCGCGGGCTCGTGATCCACGCCCCCGGCCGGGTGCTCGTGAACGGCGTGAACGTCGACGTGCACGCGAGCTCCGTGACCGCGCTCTGTGGGCCCTCGGGCGCCGGCAAGTCGCTCACCGCGCGCGCCTGCATGGGGGTGCTCGACGTGGTCCCGGGGCTCGCCGGCGGATCCCTCCGCTTTCCGGCGCTCTCCTCGCGCGACTGGTTCGCCGACGTGGTGGGGAAGGGGAAGCGCGCCCAGGCCGCCCTCCTGCGCGAGACCGCGTCGCTGCGCGGCGGCTACCTCTCCTACTCGCCCCAGGCGGCGTCGAGCGCGCTCAACCCCGGCCGGACCATCGGCCGCCAGATCGAGATGGCCCTCGCGCGCCGCACGACCCCCGTGCCGGTGGCCGATCAGCCGGCGGTGATCCGCGAGCTCCTCGACGAGGTGGGCCTCCAGCCCTACGTCGCCAGCTCGCTCCCCGGCGAGCTCTCGGGCGGGATGTGCCAGCGCGCCGCGCTCGCCATCGCCATCGCGCCGGACCCCCGGGTGCTCCTCGCCGACGAGCCCGAGACGGGGCTCGATCCGGTGCTCCGGCGGCAGATCGTCGAGCTGCTCGTGCAGGTCGGGAAGGCCCACGCCTGCGGCATCCTGCTCATCTCGCACCACGAGGACACGGTCGACCGCATCGCCGACAGTGTCATCCGCCTTACGCCCGTCAACGGGGGGGGCGAATGAGCCAGCCGATCGTCCGCGTCTCGAGCCTCGTCAAGACCTTCCGGATCCCGGGCCCCTGGCCCTGGAGCCCCGTCCGCACCGTGGAGGCCGTCCGCGGCGTCGACTTCACCGTCGCGAGCGGCGAGGTCGTCGCGCTCGTCGGGCAGTCCGGCTCCGGCAAGACCACGCTGTCCCGCATCGTGCTCGGCCTGGAGGCGCCCACGTCCGGCGAGGTGTGGATCGAGGCCCACCGCTGGGACCAGATGGCGGAGCGCGATCGGCAGAAGCACCGGATCGCCTACCAGTACATCCCGCAGGACGCGATGGCGGCCCTCGATCCGCAGCAGACCGTGCTCGAGCACGTGGTGGAGACCCTCACCGTGCTCGCCCGGAAGTCGCCCACGGAGGCGAACACCCTCGCCATCGCGATGCTCGCGCGCCTCGGGCTCTCGCATCGTCACGAGGCGCTCCCCCGGGAGCTCTCGGGCGGCGAGCAGCGTCGCGTGACCCTCGCGCGCGTGCTCGCGCTCGAGCCACGCCTCGTCGTCGCCGACGAGCCCACCTCCGGGCTCGATCCCGATCGCCGCGCGAGCGTGCTTGCCGACCTCATCGGCAACCTTCCCGCGGGCGCCGGGTGTATTCTCGTCACGCACGACCTCGACGCCGCCATCCACTACTGCCACCGTGCGGTGGTCATGCTGGAAGGCAACGTCATCGAAGAGCTCGACCTCCGCACGGACGAACCCCGCCACCCGTACACCCGCTCGCTGCTGGACCCCTGGCAGACCCCGCCAAAAGGTGTCTCATGACCGCTATCCGACGCGTATCGCCCCTGATCGCGGCCCTCGCGCTCGCCCCCCTGTTGCTCCCGCTCGCCGTGCCCGCCGCTCACGCGGGCGAGGTCGAGAAGGCGGAGCACACCCGCATCTCCGAGGAGATGCGCAAGCTCGCCGCGCGCAACGCGTGGCCGGCCGTGGAGGCGAGCTTCAAGCGCCTCGAGGAGCTCGAGAAGAAGGGCGAGGTGATCTCCTACAAGGAGTTCATGCTCGGCGCCGAGGCGGCCCGCGCGTCCGGTGACATGACGGCCAGCCGCTCCCGCGTGGAGAGGGCGTCCAAGCTCGAGGCCTCAAAGGAGGCCCTCGACTGGCTTGCCGACGTGGACAAGAACTACGGCCGTACCGACATCAGCTTCGACAACAAGTACACGGGAGCCCGGACCCTCGTTCCCACCGTGCCGCCGTTCGCGCCGGATCAGCGCGCCGCGATCACCTTCGCGGCCGCCCAGATCGAGAGCGGCAAGCCCTACGTCGGGCTCCTGCCGGCCGGCGAGTACGCGGTGGGCGACCAGAAGGTGACCGTCGCCATCGGCGAGAAGGCCGCCACGCTCCGCCTCGGGCCGCCCGCCCCCACCGAGAAGGAGGCCTACAAGCTCGCCTACGTGGGCCCGCGCGCCCAGCTCGGCGTGGCCTTCACCGCCGCGGGGGATGTCGACAACGGCACCCTCTCCGCGGACAGCGGTCTGCAGGCCGGCGCGTTCAGCGGAAGCGGCGCGAGGCTCGGCGTCGGGCTCGAGGTCGGCCTGTCCAAGAACTTCGGCGTCATCGCCGAGGTCGGCTACCACAACCTCTTCGGCGCGCCGTCGGCCTCGGGGGAGGCCCTCGCGGACCGCCCCGAGTACCTCAGCGCCGGCAACAACCTCCACCTCGGCTACGGCTGGCTCGCCGCCAACCTGCGCTTCGGCAACCTGTGGATCGCCGCGGGCCCCATCTGGAGCGCGGGCGGTGGCGTGGTCACCGGTATCGACGACGGCTGCCTCGAGGGCGGCTGCGGCGATTTTGCTGGGGTTGGGGATGACGGGGCGTCCTACCAGCGTTTGGATGGTGACATCACCATGGGCGGGGCGGCCGCCAGCATCTCGTACGCGCTGGTGGATCTCGGCAGCCTCAAGGGCGCGCTCACCGTCGAGGGCGGCCTCCAATCCGACAGTTACCGCTCGTACCCCTGGGGGCAGGTCGCATTCACGATCGCCCCGTCCGCATCGAGGAGGAAGGAATGACACTGGCGCTCACGTTCGCGCTCGGCCTGGTGGCACAAGCGGCCGAGGTGACTTGGGTGGGGGGCGGTCACGCCGGCAACCCTCAATGGTCGCCCGATGGATCCTGGCTGGCCTTCGAGGTCAACAACAACGCCGACAAGGTCGATCTCTACGTCGTGAAGGTCGCGAACGGCAACCCGTCGGCGCCGCAGAAGGTGGTCATCCCCGGGGGCAGCACCAGCGGCTTCACCGCGGGTGGCAGCTATGCCGCGAACCCGAATTGGCATCCGCGCGGTCCGCTCCTCTTCGAGGCGGCGAACCCGGGCGGGCTCACGCGACTCTACTTCCTGAGCCCGGGCGGCTCGTCGCCGGCCGAGTACCTCAGCATCGCTCAGGCGCCCGGCAACCTCGCCTGGCCCACCATCTCGGCGGACGGCAGCACGCTGGCGTTCACGTCGAGCGCCACCGGGCAGGGGGATGTCTACGTCTTCAGCCAATCCACCAACAAGGTGGCGCTGACGGTCGGAACCGAGACCCCCGAGAACGCCCCGCGGTTCTCGCCGGACGGCAAGGCGCTCGCGTTCTCCAAGAAGAACCACGGCACCGAGGACCTCTTCACGCTCGCCCTCGGCACCACCACCCAGACGCCGCTCAAGGGCGGCTCGGGTGATCAGAGCCGGCCGCGCTATTCGAAGGCCGACGTCGTGTACTTCTCGAACGAGCGGGGTGACGATCGGTGGGACATCGCCGCGATCCCCTCCGCGGGCGGAGAGCGCCGCATCGTCGCGCAGGACATCCGGCTCCCGCTGCGCTCGCAGCCCTCGATCACACCCGACGCCACGGCGGTCATCTACACCTCCAGCGCCCCCGCGAAGGACAGCACCGTGTACGTCACGAAGCTGGACGGCTCGGGCACGAAGGAGATCAAGACCGGCCTCTCCGCGGTGGGGGATGCCTCGATCGTCACCGCCGCGGGGCGCACGTTCCTCGCGTTCACGGCGCTGCCGATGAGCGGGTCGGATTGGCGGCAGCTGCACATCATCGACGTGACGGGCCAGATCTAGCCCTTTTGGCTGTACGCCCCGAGCGGCCGGCGACGAGAACCGCATCCGGGGCCCCCGGCCGGTACCCCCCAAGGGGCCCCACCGGCCGGACCCGGCTGCACGTCGCCGCCCACCCGGGCCGTAACGTGCTGTAGGGCTGTCCTGTCCCGCGCGTCGATACGGTCCGGAGCTTGATGGGGTGGGCGGGCCCGGGCGCGTTGCGCCCGGGCCCTTCTGCGGGGGCTCCCGCCCCCGCAACGCCCCCGGGGATCAGGTTTTAGGGGGTCCGTGCCGTGTCAGAACCACGCACAGGCGCGGTCGCTGAGGAAGTTCATGCCGAGCTCGTCGCGCCAGTAGCCGGTGCCGAGGGGTTCGGCGCTGGTGGCGAAGTACCAGGTGGCCACGCCGTCGCCGGACTGGTCGATGGCGTAGGTGGTGGTGAAGTCGTCGCCGAGCATCTCCTCGGGGCACGTGGAGTTGACGAGGTCGTAGGTGGCGGTGACGCTCATGCCGACCTCGCACGTGGGGCATGCGCCGGTGCTCGCGGTGGTGCCCGCGACCACCCAGAGGGCGACGCAGTCCTCGCCGCCGACGTCCTTCCAGGCGTCGTTCGCGAAGATGTACGCGGCCTCCTGGCCGGACCAACCGGTCGTCGCGTCACCGCGGTATTCGCCCCAGTAGTACCGCGCCGCGCCGGGCACGGGAGTACCGGTCACGTCCTGGCAACCATCGGCGTCGCGGGACATGGCGGCGGTCGCGTCGGGGAGGTCGGTGTCGGCATCCGTGTCGGTGTCGGTGTCGGTGTCGGTGTCGGTGTCGGTGTCGGTGTCCGTGTCCGTGTCCGTGTCGGCGTCGGCTTCCATCGTGTCGCACTTGCTGCCGGCGCCGCAATCGCCGTCGACGCTGCAGGCCGGGGAGAGGACGAGGAGGGTGAGCAGGGCGAGGCGCATGGGGACTCCGGAGGTGCGCGCCATCGTACCGCACGCTACGGTCACGACCATGCTCGCGCTCCTGCTTTCCCTGTTCTTGAACGTGGCGTCCGCCCAGGATCTCAGCTTCGGGTACACGCCGGCGCCCGGCCCGGGGGAGAACCCCGCGTTGCTCGTCACGCCGACCCGCACGATCACGGCCCTCTACGTGTCGATCGAGGTGGGCGGCAAGACCCTCGAGTTCAACAAGAAGAACCTCGCCGCGGGTCAGCAGGTGCGCTTCGAGTGGCCGCGCGACGAGAGCGTCACCCACGCCGACGCCTTCCTCCGCGCCACCTTCTCCGACGGGAACGTCACCGAGACCAACGTCCCCATCGACTACCAATTCAAGGGCCAGCTCTCCGTGGACCTGTCGCGGGCCTCCGCGGACCTCGGCGCGAAGACGGTCACGGTCGCCACCAGCGCGTTGGTCGACGAGGCCGAGATCGTCGCCTACGGCGCCCACAAGGCCGAGCTCGATCGGCGCGTGGTCTCCATCAACGCCGGGCCGGGCACCATCGCGGTGCCGTTCGTGGGCGATCCGTCGGAGGTCGTGCTCCTCGACGTGAACCTCAAGAGCGGCAACGCGTGGGCGGGCTTCACCTACTCGCCGTGGTTCCTCGACATCCCCCACGAGGACGTGCTGTTCGCGTCCGACTCCGCGGCCATCCCGCCCACCGAGGAGTACAAGCTCCAGCACACGCTCGAGCAGCTGCGTGACGTGCTCGACAAGTACGGCGAGATCGTGCCCGTCAAGCTCTTCATCGCCGGCTGCACCGACACGGTGGGGGACTCGGCCCACAACAAGGACCTCTCCTACCGCCGCGCCCAGGCCATCGCCGGGTGGCTGCGGGCCAAGGGGTATTCGCAGCCGATCTACTACTACGGCTTCGGCGAGTCCCTGCTCGCGGTCACGACGGGGGATGGCGTCGACAACGCCCTGAACCGCCGCGCGCTCTACATGGTCGGCGCAAACCCGCCGCCGTCGGGCTCGGGCATCCCCGCGGCGAGCTGGAAGGCGCTGTAGTCGCTCCCATGCGCACGCGGCGCGCCTGGATCGCCCTGGTGGCGACGCCCTTCGTCCTTGGGGCGGCCGTCCTGCCCGTCGTCGCCTGGCTCGCCGTGACGCGAGGCGTGCGCGGCGACGCCTTGTTCGCCGCGATGGAGCCGCTCGCCGCCATCCCGGTGTCGCTCGGATTCGCAATGACGCTGCTGCTCACCCGACGGCTGGCACGCGCCGACGGCCTGACCTTGGCGGACCTCGGCTGGCGGCGCCCCAGCCTCGCGGACGTCGCCGTCGGGGTTCTCGTGGGCGTGGCGGTGTGGGCGGTGAACCGGGTCGCGCTCTACCCGATGATCCAGGCCCTGCGCCCGGGCTTCGATCCGACCCTGGGCGCGATGCGCCTCCCGGCGGCGCTCACCATGATCGCGATCGCCGTGGCGGCGGAGGACACGCTCTACCGGGGCTTCGCGCTCACGGTCCTCCGTCGCAGGCACGGGACCGTCCTCGCGGTGCTGGTGACCAGCGCCTGCAACGCGCTCATCGCGCCGGGGCAGGGTTGGCCGCTGGTGCTCTGGGCGTTCCTGTTCGGCGTGTTGCTCTGCGGCGTCCGGCTGTGGCGGAACAACCTCTGGCCGGTCGTCATCGTCCACGGCCTGGTCGGGCTCGGACCGAGGCTCCTCACCTACGCCTCGTGAGGCGCGGTCGGAGCCGAGTGCGAGGCGGCCGAGTACACGCCCGCCGTCGTCTCCGATGCGGTATCCTCGACCGCTCCGAGGTCGAGATGCGACGCTTCGTGCTGGTCCCCGCCTTCCTGCTCACCGGCTGCGTCGTGTGCACCGAGGGCTTCGTCGAGAAGGACGGTGCGTGCGTTCCCGACGCGGCCGACACCGACACGGACACGGACACGGACACGGACACGGACACGGACACCGACACCGACACCGACACCGACACCGACACCGACACCGACACCGACACCGACACCGACACCGACACGGACACCGACACCGACACGGACGCCGACTACCGCTGGTCCGGCCAGGTGGACGTGGACGAGGCCGGCGTGGCGCTTCGCGGCGAGTGGGCGAACGACTACACCGGCCTCATGGTCGGCGGCGGGGAGGACCTCACCGGCGACGGGATCGCCGACGTGCTCGTGGGGGCGGAGGCCGCGGCCACGACGGCTTCCCAGGCGGGCATGGTCTACATCGTGTCCGGCGCGCCCCGCGCGGCGATGAGCCTCGAGGACGCGGACGTCCGCGTGCGGGGCGAGGAAACCAACCAGCACGTGGGCTACGACTTCGCCGTCCTGCCCGACGCCAACGGCGACGGCAACGCCGACCTGCTCGTCGGTGTCCACCAGACCGACCACACCGCCGCCACGCCGGGCGAGTGCTGGCTGTTCTACGGGCCCCTCGCGGGCGACGTGAGCGTCTCCGACGCGGACTTCCACTGGACGGCGGACGAGACCACCGACCAGGGCGGCTGGGTGGTGTCCGAGGCCGGAGACATCGACGGCGACGGCCTGTCCGACTGGCTCGCCACCGACGCGGGGGCCGATCGTGGCGAGCTCTACCTCTGGCACGGCGGGGGCGCGTCCTCGGGCAACATGAGCGCGACGTCGACCGTCGTGCCGGCGGGCAACGCGTACTACCTCGGCCTCGCCGCGGGGAGCGCGGGCGACGTCGACGGGGACGGCCTCGACGACGTGCTCGTCGGCGGCAGCAACAGCGACGAGAGCGGTGGCCAGGTGTTCCTCCTCCGCGGGCCGGTCGAGGGCCTCCGCTCCACCAACGACGCCGACACGACGTGGTCGAGCGCGGTCCGCTACACCGAGCTCGGCAAGACGCCGAACGCGGTGGCCTCCGCCGGCGACATCGACGGCGACGGCCTGCCCGACGTGCTGATCGGCAACTACGCCGCCGGCGGCGCCTCGCTCGGCGCGATCTACGTCATGAAGGGCAGCGTCACGGGCGCGGTGGACATCTCGACCGCGCTGGCGGTGATGACCGGCGAGAACGACTACGCCTCCCTCGGGCACAGCGTCGCCGGCCCCGGAGACCTCGACGCGGACGGCCACACCGACGTGTGGGGCGGCGCCACCGGCGCCCTCGGCAACGGCACGAACAGCGGCGCCGCCATGATCTGGTACGGCCCCGTGTCCGGCACCTACGAGATGAGCGACGCCGACGCGCGCTTCGACGGGCTCGCGCCCCAGAACGGGCTCGGACGCATCGGCGCGCTGGGCGACATCGACGGCGACGGCCAGCCCGACCTCGTGGTCGGCGAGGGCCGGGGAGAGGGCGACGACGAGGACGCCGGCGTGGCCTGGCTCATCTACGGCGGCGGCCTGTAGTCCACGCGCGGCAGCCGTCCGGAGGGCGGCCGCGCTGGGCGCGGCCGGCTCGGCGCCCCCGGTCCGGTAGCGGGCGCCAGCCGAGCGCGGAGCGCGAGCCCGCAGGATGGCGACGGCGGCGATGCCGCCGGGCCGCCCCCGCCGGAATCACCGGAACCACGCCGGATCAGAACACCTGCGCCACACCCGCGCGGATCGTGAATTGTTGTTGCTGGACGGAGGCCTCGCCGGCGCCGCCGGACCCGTCCGCGGCGTACTTCATGCTGCGGTAGTCCCACGACGTGCCCGCGCGGATCGCGGTGCCCGTGTCGGTCACGCGCACGTCGACGAGGAGCTCGGCGTGGGTGTCGATGGGGAAGGGGGCGAAGGTCTCGGCGAGCTCGAGCGACGCGTACACGCGGCCCATCTCCAGCGAGGCGAGGGCGCCCAGGCGCGCGCCGAACAGCGGGAAGTTGAGGAGCTCGGCGTCGGTGCGCGCGGCGTCGGAGTAGCGGAACAACACGCCGGTCGTGTAGTGGGCGCCGAGGCTGCCCTCGACCGAGAACGCCCCGCCGAGGCCGCGGCGGTACCGGGCGGCGAGGATGGCGTCGCGTTGCACGTTGATGAACGGGTCGTCGCCGAGCTTGAACCACTCCATCTGGCCGCGCGCGCGAACGTCGACGCCGAGGGCGCCCCACGACTGCTGGAGCGGGAGCCAGACCGCCTCGACGCCGAGGCCGAAGAAGCCCGCGCCCGGCGTCGCGAACGTGGCGGCGCCGAGGAGCTGGGCGCCGGCGTCGCTCTTCATGGTGTAGCTGCCGCGCGCGTTGAGCAGGCCGCCGCCCACGCGGAGCTTCGCCCAATCGTTGGTGGCGACGGGGCGCTGCATGCGGACGGCGCCGCCGCCGCCGGTGCCCGCGGGGCTCTGGCGCGTGGCGCCGACCCCGGACGTGGGCTGCTGGGCGCCGGCCGAGGCGAGGGTCGGCAACGAGAGCGAGCCGTTCGCGCTCTCGACGCCGACGGACACCTGCACCGGGCCGTCCTGGCCGGCGGGGAGTTGGAGCGGCACGGCGTAGGTGCCGTCGCGGTTGTCGGTGATCTGGCCGACCACGGCGGGGGCGGCGGTGATGGCGAGCTTGCGCCCGCCGACGCCGACGCCGGCGCTGTCCACGACCCGGATGTTCAGGAGGATCGCGGCGCCGGGCGTGGTGTAGGGCGGCACGGTGGAGAGGGCCACGGTGGCGGGCGGCCCGGAGGGGGGCACGACGCCCTCGCGCAGGACCTTGAGCTCGGGGGCGGCCGCTTGCCACCGCGCCACGAGCGCCTCGTCGCTGGCGCCGCCGCCGGTGGGAAGCATCGGCGCGGCGCCGCCCTTGGACTGGAACAGGGGCACCTCGGTGACGAGCCCGGCGGCCTCGACCCGGACGCTCGCGAGGCCCGGGGTGCGCCCGGCGGTGAAGGTCACGTGCGCCATGCCGCGCGCGTCGGTCTTCGCGGTGGGGGGCACGCTGCCGTCCCCCCGGGGGGCGCCGAGCTTCAGGTCCACGCTCGGCACGGGGAGGCCGAAGGCGTCGACCGCGAGCACGGTGACGGTCACGGTGTCGGTGCCGTTGGCGGCCACGGTGTTGGAGCCCGGCCACGCCACGAGGCGCGCGGCGGGCATCGACGAGATCTCGACCGGGGGCGCGGCGTAGACCCGCACGCGGTTGGTGGAGGAGGAGACCTTGAACGCGAAGGTGTAGCTCCCGTCCTTGTTGTCCTTCGCCGACCCGCTGGCGGTGGCGCCCTCGACCTTGAGCGTGGGCGGACGGCCGACGACGCCGGTGCCCTGGGCGTCCTTCACGCGCGCGACGACGGAGAAGGAGGTGCCGGTCTTCGGGATGTCCTGGGGCACCGAGGCGAGGGTGAGCGTGGGGACGGTGCCGACGATCTTGATCTTCCGCTCGGCCCGGGCGCCGTCGACCTCGGCGGTCAGCGTGATCTCGCCGGTGGAGGTGGGGGGCGTGAACGTGGCGGCGTACACGTCGCGGTCCCACGTGGCGGGGGAGATGGTGCCCTTGGACGCCGTGAGCTTCACGGTGGCGTCGGCCTTGGCGCGCCCGTCGGGCCCGATCACCATCAGGCGGACGGGCACGGCGAGATCGGCCTGCGCGGGGACGCTCGCGGGGAGGGGAAAGAACGCGATCGCCGTCGTGGCGGCCACGGGGAGCGGCGCCTCGCGGTCCTCCTTCGAGGTGTCGGGGTTGACGCTCCGGAGATCGCCCTTGGGCTCGCGCGGATCGAGGTCGATGTCGAAGGCGACCTTGCCGGACGGCGCGGCCACGAGCGGCCCGTAGGTGCGGCCGCCGACCTGGAGCACGTTGGTCGAGCCCGGCTTCACGTCGAAGGTGACCGAGCGCTTGACGGTGACCGGGAGGACGGCGCTGCCCTGGACCTTGTCGGGGGCGGCGGCGTCGGCCGCGGCGAACACGACGGCGAGCGGTGCGGTGAGGCCCTTGGGCGGGGTGTAGCGCGCCACCCACGTGCCGTTGCCGGCGGGGGTCACGGCGTCGACGGTGCCGGCCGAGGCGGAGATCAGGAACCGGCGCCCCTCGCTCGCGACCGGCGAGGAGCCGGTGGGCGCGATCTTCACCAGGGCGGTGCCGCTGGCGGGGAGCACGGGCGGGTCGAACGTGAGGTCGAGCGAGCCGGTGAACGGCGGCACGACGGGGATGTCGACCGTGGTCTCCGTACCGCCGACGGTGATCTTGAACGCCACCGTGCCGATCACCGAGACCTTCGGCGGGGTGTAGGGGAGGGTCCACACGCCGTCGACGCCGGGCACGGCCGGCCCGAGCTTGCCGCTCTCGGCCTTGACGCGGATCTTCTGCCCGTCGTCCACGTAGAGCCGCACGGTGGACGGGGTGACGCCGTCGCCGACGAGCGGCGGAGACGGGACCCACACGACGCCCGCCCATGCCGGCACACACCACAAGAACGTGAAGAGCACGGTGAGCCAGCGCACGGGGAACCTCGCGAGGCGCGGATGATACCGCGTGCGCCGCGCATGGGTGCGTCCCGAGCCGAGGCTCTACATCTTCGTGACTCCGACGGTCCTGGCGGAAACCCACGGGGCGTGCGAGGGCCCGCCGGCCGCCTCCCCAAAAACGAGACGGCCGGGCGACGAGCGCCCGGCCGTGCCGCTTCGAAGCGTCGGCGCTAGTCGGCGGACATCAGCTCTTCGATGACGGCGTGGTACCCGGCCGGATCGTTCACCGAGGTCAGCACCATGCCGCGGTCGATGAGGACCGGCATCGGCCAGGCGCCATCGCCGTAGAGCCAGTAGAACTGGTCACCCGCCTCGCCGTCACCGACGACGGGGTGGGTGAGGCCGTACTCGTCGGCCCAGTCGAGCAGGTCAGCAGGCTCCGACCCGTTCAGGGCGGTGATCATCATGAAGCCGTCGTCGCGGTATTGTTCCCAGAGCGCTTGGAGGCCACCGGCCTCCGCCATGCAGCTGCCTCACGTGAAGCCCGCACCCATCACCAGGACCACCTGGTCGCAGAAGTCGTGGAGGTGCACGGTCTCGCCGAACTGGTCGGGGAGGGCGAAGTCGGCGGCGATATCCCCCTCTTCGACGCCGGTGGACACGATGTCGTGGCGACACGCGTCGATCTGCCAGCCCTCCTGGTAGGGCATGTCGGCGGCATCGACCGGGCTGGTGTTGGAGGTGAACTCCTCGCCGTCGGTGTAGCCATCCCCGTCGGAGTCGGACTTTCCGGGGTCGGAGCCGACGGAGGCCTCCTCGGAGTCGACGAGGCCGTCGCCATCTCCATCGAGGTCGAGCTTCACGTCCGCGATGCAGCCCGCGGCGAGGAGAAGCGGGAGTAGTACGAGCAGGCGCATGGGCCTACCTCCAGAGCTTGTGGCTGAGTCTACCCGATCCGGTAGGGAACGGAAGGGGATAGATGCGCCGGATGTCCGTCCTGGAGGCCGCGGCGCGCGCACGGCACGATCTCGGCAAGTACATCTCGTTCCAGGCTCGTTGGGTGGAGCCCGGCTCCCCCGTCGAGGCGCTCCGGGACGCCCTTCGGGAGGACCTCCTGCGCACGCGCAAGGGGCCGGACGGGGTCGTCACGGCGGCCGCGTTGTGGCGCGAGCTGCGGGAGCCGCTCCACGGCCTCGAGATCGGCCGGGTGGACGCGCTCATGGAGCTCCTCACCGTTCGGGCCGCCACCCTCGACACGCTGGACGAGGCGGCCCTCCTCGACACGGCCCGCCTCGCGCGTGACGTGGCCGACGAGCTCCGCGCGGTCCACGCGCGGGCACGCGCCGCCAGAGAGGGCTGAATTGGCCACCATCCTCGTGATCGACGACCAGGACCGCTACGTCGACCTCTGCCGCCGCGCCATCCCCGAGCACGACTACCTCGGGCCGGTGCGCTCGTGGCGGGAGGCCGCCGAGGTGCTCAAGAAGCAGCGCCGGTCGATCGATCTCGTGCTCCTCGACGTGAACTTCGACATCCCGGCCGAGCAGCTCCTCGGGCTCCCCGCTGGCGCCGACGACAAGCAGATCGCGCGGGCGCGCCGGCGCCAGGGCCTCGAGATCCTCGTGCGGTTGCGCCGCCACCTGCCCGATCTGCCGGTCGTGCTCATGACCGCGCGCGACGATCTCGACATCGATCGCGCCGCCGAGCGCCTCGACGCCGAGGAGTACACCTACTTTCTCGACGACGAGAACGTCGACGCCCGCGGCCTCCGCGTCCAGATCGAGAACGTGCTCAAGGCCCGCCGCGGCGGGGACGCCGAGGGGCCGATCTTCTGGGGGCGCGCGCCGCCGATGCAGCGGGCGCGGGCCCGGCTCCAGGTGCTCGCCCGCGGGCGCCTCCCGGTCATCCTCGGGGGCCCCACCGGCACGGGCAAGTCGCTCCTGGCCCGCCACTACATCCACCCGCGCTCGGGCCGCAAGGGCAAGTTCGTCAGCGTGGACCTCTCGACCATCCCCCGCGATCTCGTCGGCGCCACGCTGTTCGGCTCCGCGCGCGGCTCGTACACCGGCTCGGTGGCCGACCGGAAGGGGGCCTTCGAGGAGGCCGACAACGGCACGCTGTTCCTCGACGAGATCGGCAACCTGACCGAGGAGGCCCAGAAGATGCTCCTCGGCGTGCTCCAGGAGGGCACGGTCACCCGCCTCGGGGACGTGCTGGAGCGGCGCGTGGACGTGAAGCTGGTCGTCGCGACCCACGAGGACCTCGGCGCGCTGGTGCGGCAGGGGCGCTTCCGGCGCGACCTGTTCATGCGGCTCAACCCGGCGTGCACGGTCCAGTTGCCGTCCCTCGCGGAGCGCCGGGGCGACCTGATGCGCCTGCTCGGATGGACCGCCCGCCACCTCGCCGAGGGGCCGCAGCTCCGCTCGCTCATCGGGGAATACCGCCGCCGCGCGGGCCTCTCGGAGGAGGGCGAGCTCGTCGTCTGCACCGGCGGAGAGCTCCCCGAGCCCCACCCCGGGCGTCTCGTCCTGCTGTTCCCCGATCGATCGGTCCAGCTCCTGCGTCGCCACCGGTGGCCCGGGAACCTGCGCGAGTTCGCGATGACCGTCGAGAACGCGCTCACCTTCACCTTCGCCGAGCTCGTGGGCCTCCTCCTCGGCGGGCGCGGCGACGTCGTGCAGGTGCGCCCCAAGCTCCTCCGCGATCTGCTCCGCGCCGTGCGGGTCGACACGCCGGCCGACGAGGCGGGGTGGAAGTGCCAGGTCTACGTCCGGCCGGACAGCACGCTCAACCACCTCGCCCAGGATGTCGAGCGCCAGTACTTCACGAAGCTCTGGGAGCAGGAGGAGGGCGACTTCGCGGCGATGGCCCGCATCCTCATGGGGGATCCGGAGTGCGCCCGGAAGGTGCAGCTCCGCTTCAACCAGCTCGGGTTGAAGGTGCGGGAGCTCAAGGGCGGCAACGGGTGAGCTGGCTCCTCTGGGTGGTCCTCGCGGGGGCCGCGCCGGCCCTGGCCGGCCCCGAAGACGCGCTGGACGCGGCCACCCGCCCCTGGTTCCTCAAGGCGGTGGAGGAGGAGGCCGCGGGGCGCCACGGGAGGGCCTCGCAGCTCTACCGGATGGTCCTCACCAAGGATCCGGGCTTCCTGCCGGCGTCGCTCGGGCTCGGGCGCGCGCTCGAGGGCGCGGGAGAGGTCGACAAAGCCGAGGCGCTGTACCGCTCCCTCGGAGACGAGGCCGACGCCGTCGAGGCCCTCGCGGTCCTCGTCGAGCCGCGCGACCCCGAGGAGGCCCTCGCCTTGTGGCGCCGCCTCCGCACCCTCCGCCTCGGGGACTCGTTGCCGTACCGGGAAGAGGCACGGCTCCTCGCTCCGATCGATCCCGTCGCGGCGCTCGCCGCGTACGACTTCTACGTGGGCCTGCTCGAAGGGGCCCCGCCCGACGGCGCGACCCTGCTCGCGCTCGGGGCCGCGCTCGTCGACGTGGGGCTGTCCGCCGACGCGGAGCAGCGGTGGCGCGCGTACCTCGACGCCTTCCCGGCCGGAGACGTCGCGTTGGAGGTGGGGGCGCGCCTCGATCGGCTGGAGGTCGAGCGCGCCGCCGACGGGCTCCCGCTCGGCGGATCGGTGCCGCTCCCGCCCGAGCTGGCTGTCCGGTACGCCGCTGCGCAGGCCGCCGTGGCCGAGGGACGGCTGGAGATGGCGGCCGACGAGGGGCGCGCGCTCGTCGCCGCGGCGCGCGGCTCCGCCGAGGCGCACGCCCTGCTGGCCGACGTGCTCGTGGCGAGCCGGTCCTGGGAGGAGGCCGAGATCCACGCGATCCTCGCGCGTGCGCTCGCCCCCGACGACGCCTCGAACCGGGTCCGACTCGGGCTCCTGCTCACGGAGGCCTACGGGGGCCGCCGGGACCGGGAGGCGGTCCTGGAGCTGCGGGAGGCCGCGATCCTGCGGTCCGGCGACATCGAGGTGCAGGCGGCGCTCGGGCGGCTGGAGCAGGCGCTCGGGAGCCTCGACGCGTCGAGCTACGATCGCGCGCGCGCCGCCTACACCCGGGCCCTGGCCAACGGGGCCTCCGGCGCGATGGCCGAGGACCTCACCGCGCGCCTCGAGGCCCTGCGCCGGACCCCGCCCTCGCCGCCCGACATGCCGGCCTCGACGGCACC
Source organism: Deltaproteobacteria bacterium (assembly GCA_036676765.1). Lineage (GTDB taxonomy): Bacteria > Myxococcota_A > UBA796 > UBA796 > SXON01 > CAJBVW01. The sequence continues at coordinate 15,021 of JAKFCH010000035.1, read as the reverse complement.
GCTCCTGCCGGAGCCCGCGCTGGACCGCTACCGGATCGCGAGCGTGCTCGCCCGACGGGGCCGCCTCGCCGAGGCGATCCTGGAGCTCGACAGCGCCCTCGCCCTCGCGCCCGACGCCCCCGTGCTGCTCAACAAGCGCGCCCAGCTCGCCGGGCAGGCCGGTGAGCCCGTGGACGCCGAGCCCTGGCTCCTCGAGAGCCTGCGCGCCGACCCCGACCAGCCCACGGTGCTCCTGGAGCTCGCCGGGCTCGCCCTCGCGCGGGAGGACGTGGCCGGGGCGCGGGACTGGTACGTGCGCGCTGCACGCGAGGGGGCGGCGGACGCCCACTACCAGCTCGCCGTGCTCGCCGAGGCGCGCGACGACTGGGCCACCGTGCGCGCGGAGCTCGCCGCCTACGAGGCCGCCGCCCCGGGGCGCGGGTCGCAGAACGCCCCCCGGGCCGCGAAGCTCCGGGAGCGCGCGGACGGCCGCTTGTGGGCGCTCCGCGCCGGCGCCGGGGCCGCCGCCACCCTCGTCGTGGGGCTCCCCTTGGTCTTCTGGGCCCGTTACCGGACCGCGCGCACCCTCCGCGACCTGCTCGACGGGGCGCCGGAGTGCTGGCACGACGCCGCCCGGCTCCTCGCCGCGCTCCGGCACGAGGTGCTCAAGCACAACACCACCGTGCTCCCCGACGTGGCCGACGCCCTCGCGCGGGGCGACTCCGGCCCGTGGGAGGCGTTCGCCACGCGCGCGCCCACGCTGCTCGCCCACTTCCGCAGCTACCTCGGGCAGCTCGAGGCCCTGGGGCGCCGCCACGGCCAGCGCCTCGATCTGCGGCGCCGCGACCCGATCCTCGGCCCCATTCACCGCGCCCTGGCGAAGCTCGCCCGCACCCGGCGCCCTCCGCGCCCCGACGACCTCCACGCCCTCTCCGGGGTCATCAACGGCGCCGGCTACCAGGCGATCGGGGACATCGTCCGCGAGATCTGCGTGCTCCCGGTCACCCCCGAACGGGTGCGCGACGTGTACGCCCGCATCGTGACGGAGCCGGGGTTCGCCGGGGCGCCCGTGCCGGAGCTCGGCCTCGACGAGCGCGAGACCGGCCTCGCCGTCCGCATGTTCCGGGCCGATCTCGAGGACATCCTCGCGAACGTGCTGCGCAACGCCCTCGCGGCCGGCGCCCGCCGCCTCGACGTCGAGCTGGCCGCGTTCGACGATCCGATCACCGGGCACGCCTGGGTGGAGGTGGCCGTGGTGGACGACGCCCCCGGCACGCTCACCAACGCGATGATCCGCGGGCGGTACATCGGGCGGGGGCTGGGGCTGGCCGTGGACCTGATCAACCGCCACGGCGGGTCGATCCGTGTAGAGTCGCGGGCCGAAGGGCAGAAGGCGGTGGTCGTGCAACTTCCGAGCGTCGAGGCGGCGCCGGTGGAGGTGGAGGAATGGACGGTGTCGTGAGAACGCCGGCGCGACCGCGTCGACTGGACGTGCTCGTGGTCGAGGACGGCGAGGAGTACACGGAGAACCTCTCGCGGTTCTGCGCCGACGGCTTCGAATTCACCCGCGCGGGTGACGGCGCCGCCGCGCTCGCCCTGCTCGCCGAGCGGACCTTCGACCTGGTCTTCCTCGACATGCGCTTCGACCGGGTGCAGCCGGGCCTGCTCCTCGGCGATCTCGCGGAGACCGCCGAGCGGTTCAACGGCGATCCGGTCCGCGCGCGGCAATTCCTCGAAGAGCACCAGGGCGCCTACATCCTCGCCGCGATTCGCGCGTCGGGACACACGCTCCCCACGGTGTTCTCGCACGACTTCGACGGGGAGCCCCGACGCTGGGCGAACCTCGTGCGGCTCTACGCGCCGGTGCACTACCTGCCCGACAACGCCGCGCCGTCCGACATCCGAGCCACGTTCCGGACGGCGACGGGGCGGTCGTAGGGGTGCCTCGTCCCGGTTTGTCCCGATCGGGGGAGACCGGGTGGAGAGCAGGCCCTCGGGATCAATTCGGAGGCGCGCCCGCGCCCTTGATGTCCGTGTCCTCGACCTCCGCGCCGGGGAGGGGCCGTTCGAGCGAGAGGCGCATGAGCACGTACTCGTGCCCGTTCCCGAACTCGTTCTCGAGCGTGGACACGTCCTCGAAGCCGAACTTCGTGCGGTAGACCGCGATGGCCCGGCCGTTGGCGGCCGCGACCACGAGGGAGACCGAGCGGGTGCCGCCCGCCTGGAGCTTCTCCAGGATGCCGTGGAGGAACCGCGTGCCGAGCCCATGGCCGCGCCAGCCCGGGCGCAGCGCCATGTTGAAGATGACGACCTCCTCGGGATCGTCGTAGCTGCGCATGCAGTGGGTCGCGCCGATCACGAGGCCGTCGGCCGTGATCGTGAACACGCGGCCGAAGCGGAGGAAGGCGCCAAGGGTGAAGCGCGAGAACGTGGGCTCCGAATAGGTGAGGAGATCGAGCTCGGTGAGCAGCGCGATCATCCGCGGATCGTGCCGGTCGTGCTCGTGGACCTCGAGGTTGTAGCCCTCGCTGTCGACCGAGCGGGTCAGGTGGTAGCGCTCCATCGTCCTCTTTGCCGGCAAGGACGGGGATGGTAGCACCGCGACCGGCGGCGTGGAGGTCAGAAGCGTGTGGGGACGCGTATCGGAGGCGGAGGGCTCGTCGTAAATCGCCTCGTCGTCTGTCCCCGTACCGGTCGGGCGTGCGAGGGCGAGAGAGACAATTGGGCGCCGCATCTTGGCTCCGGACATGCGGATGCGTACACACCGCTCGCGCCGGGGCAACGGGTTAGGACGCTTCCCCATGCCGATCCCCTCTCGCGACGTTTCCCGCGAGGCCTACGGAGCGCGTCGCGCCCGGGTCCTCACCGCGCTCGGCGATGGTGCGCTGCTCGTGTTCGGCGCCCACCATCAGAGCCGCAATGGCGACTCGGAGTACCGCTACCGCCAGAGCTCCGACCTCTGGTACCTCTCCGGGTGGGAGGATCCCGAGTCCGCCGTGCTCCTGCGCCCGGGCGCCGAACAGCCCTTCGTGATGTTCGTGCAGCCGAAGGACCGCACCCGCGAGGTGTGGACCGGCTTCCGGGCGGGCCTGGAGGGCGCGCGGGAGCGCTTCGGGGCCGACGCCGCGTTCCCCTGGTCGGAGCTCGGCGCCCGGCTCCCCGAGCTGCTGGCGGGCTGGAGCACGCTCCACTACGCCTGGGGGGAGGACGGCGATCGGGATGCCACCGTATTCCGCGCCCTCGGGGCCCTGGGGCGCGTGGCCCCGCGCAACGGCCTCGCGATGCCGCACACCCTCGTGGACGCGCGTAGGCTCCTCGGCGAGCAGCGGCTCCTCAAGGACGCCGCGGAGGTCGCGCTCCTGCGCCGGGCCGCCGCCATCACCGCCGAGGCCCACGTGGCCGCGATGCGCCTCGGGCGCCCCGGCGTGGCCGAGTACGAGGTGGAGGCCGAGATCGACGGCCTGTTCCGGCGCCGGGGCGGCAACGGCCCCGGCTACACCACCATCGTGGGCGGCGGCACCAACGCCTGCGTGCTCCACTACATCACCAACCGCGAGCCCCTCCGCGCCGGCGATCTCTGCCTGGTCGACGCCGGCTGCGAGTTCGAGAACTACACCGCCGACGTGACCCGCACGTGGCCGGTCTCCGGGCGCTTCACCGCACCCCAGCGCCGCCTCTACGAGATCGTCCTCGCCTCGCAGATCGCGGCGATCGACGCCGCGCGCCCCGGCCGCCCCTACAAGGCGATGCACGACGCCGCCGTGCGCGTCCTCACCGAGGGGATGATCGACGTGGGGCTCCTCGACGGGGATCTCGAGACCCTCATCCTCGAAGAGGCGTTCCGCCGCTACTACATGCACGGCACCGGCCACTGGCTCGGGCTCGACGTGCACGACGCCGGCGTGTACCACGTCGACGGCGCATCCCGCCCGCTCCTGCCCGGCATGGTGGTGACGGTCGAGCCCGGCCTCTATGTCGCCCCGGACGACGACCGCGCGCCCGCCGCGTTCCGTGGCATCGGCATCCGCATCGAGGACGACATCCTGGTGACCGACGGCGAGCCCGACGTGCTGACCGCGGCGTGCCCGAAGTCCGTCGGCGACGTCGAGGCCGCCTGCCTCGGGTGAGGGGCCGTCAGCCGACGCGGGCGGCGCTCCCGAGCCGCTCGCCGCGATAGCCGCCCGACGCGATGCGCTCGAGCCAGGCCGGGTGGTCGACGTACCACCGCACGGTCTGCAGGAGGCCGGCCGCGAGGTCGATGGCGGGCCGCCAGCCGAGGTCGGCGCGGAGGCGGCTCGCGTCCACGGCGTAGCGGCGGTCGTGCCCCGGGCGATCCGGCACGAAGTCGACGGCCGACCGCGACCGCCCGGGGACGACGCGCGCCACGGCGTCACGGACGGCCTCCGCCATGGCGAGGTTGGTGCGCTCGGCCCCGCCCCCGACGGCGTAGACGGCGCCGGGCGCGGCCTCGGCGAGGACGCACCGGAGGGCGCTCACGTGATCGTCGACGTGGATCCAGTCGCGCACGTTCGTACCGTCCCCGTACAGGGGGAGGGGGCGCCCCTCCAGCGCGTTGAGGATCAGCAGCGGGACCAGCTTCTCGGGGAACTGGCCGGGCCCGTAGTTGTTCGACGCGTTCGTCGTGAGGACGGGGAGCCCGTAGGTGTGGTGGAACGCGCGCACGAAGTGGTCGGAGGCGGCCTTGGACGCGGCGTAGGGGGAGTTCGGCGCGTGCGGGGAGCGCTCGTCGAACGCGCCCTCGTCGATCGAGCCGAACACCTCGTCGGTCGAGACGGAGAGGAACCGGAAGCGGCCGCGCGCGGTGGCGTCGAGCGTGCGCCAGTAGTCGAGCGCCGCGGTGAGGAGCTCCACCGTGCCGAGCACGTTGGTGGCGGCGAAGGCCGCGGGCCCGTCGATCGAGCGGTCGACGTGGGTCTCGGCGGCGATGTGCACGACGGCGCGGGGCCGGTGGGCGTCGAGGAGCGCGCGGACGAGGGCCCGATCGCCGATGTCGCCGCGGACGAACGTGTGGCGCGGGTGGGCCAGGGCGTCGGGGATGGAGTCGAGGTTGCCCGCGTAGGTCAACAGGTCGAGGTTGACGACCCGCGACGGGGTCTCCGCGAGCAGGCGCTCGACGAAGCGGCCCCCGATGAACCCCGCGCCCCCGGTGACGAGGATCGAGTCGGTGTGGGCTCCGTCGGACATCGAGCGGTTCTTAGCCGTGGCCCGCACGGGCGGCAATTGTCGCGGACGCGCCCTCACATCCGGCGGCGGGGCGACCGGCCGGTGAGGGCGGTGTATGCGTGGTAGCCCATCCAGCGCATCGGATCGGGGGGGATCCAGAGGAGGCGCTGCTGGTAGAAGGGGAGGTCGCGCCACCGCTCGTCGTCGCCGCTGTAGATGTCGGTGAGCACGCGCCCGGCGAGGTTCGCGAGCGTGACGCCGTGCCCGCTGTACCCGAGCGCGAAGTAGACGTTCCGGTGCTCGCCCCGCACCCCCATCGTGCACACGCGCGAGAGTGTCACGGCCACGGGGCCGGTCCAGCGTGACGTGACGCGAACGTCCACGGCGCCGGGGAGGTAGCGACGCATCGTCGCCTCGACGGCGGAGAAACCGGAGACGGCCGGGCCGTCCCAGCTCGTACGGCCACCGTATCGGTATCCGTACGACGCGTTGCTCCCGCCGCCGAACACGAGCCGGCCCCCGGGCGTGAGGCTGGCGTAGGCGATCCGATCCAGGTCGTCGGAGAAGCCGTCGACGCCGCGCCATCCGATCTCCGCCCACCGTTCGGGGGGCAGGGGCTCGGTCGCGATGACGTGGGATTGGAGCGGCAGGAGCCCCGAGGTGAAGTACCCGAGCCGGGGGGTGTAGGCGTTGGTGCCGAGCACGATGGCCCCCGCGCGCACGACCCCGTTGGGGGTCGTGAGCTCGCACACCGCGCCCTCGCGCACCGACGACACCGGCGTGTCCTCGTAGATGGCGACGCCGAGCCCGAGCAGCACGGGCTTGAGCGCCCGCAGGTAGGCCACGCCGTCGAGCTGCCCGGCGTGGGGATCGAGCAGGGCCCCCACCGCGCCCTCGATCCGGAGGATCGCGGCGAGCGCGGCGCCGTCGAGGAAGCGGATGGGGATCCCCGCGCGCTGGAGCCACTCGGCGTGGGCCGCGGCCGCCTCGGCGCGCGCGGTGTCGGTGAAGACCTCCAGGCACCCGTCCCGCCGGAACCCCGCGTCGAGCTGGTAGCGGCGGACGGTGTCCTCGATGAGGTCGATGCCGCTGCGGGTCACGTCGTAGATGCGCCGGGCCCGCGCGGGATCCTGGTGCTCCACACCGTTCACCCAGTTGAGCACCATGCCGCCGTTGCGCCCGCTGGCCCCGTTGGCGAGGTGCCGCGCTTCCAGGACCGCGATGCGACGCTCGGGGAAGCGCCGAGCGAGATGGAGCGCCGTCGACACCCCCGTGAAGCCGCCCCCAACGATCGCCACATCGACCTCGATGGTGGTGGCCAGCGGGGCCTCGGGGCGGTACGAAGGTCTGTCGTCGGTCCACGCCGACCGGTTTTCATCGATGTCGACCCTGAACCCTGCCAATCTCCGATCCCCCCGAGCGCCTTACCACCTGCACCCAGGCCCGGGCAAGCGGCGGGAGCCTCGTTGGAGCGCCTCTTGAGCGCACGCGTCCGCCTCTGCATGAAGGATCTCTTCCACCAGGACGTGGTCGAGATGATCGAACGCGAAACACGGAAGTATCAGATATGGGAGATCACCACTCCCGACGATCCGGACTACGATCGGGCGTTCGCGCTGCTGTGGAGCGCCTTCGGTCCGTCGGGAGAGATGGAGCGCGAGGAGGTCATCCGCAGCTTCCTGCTCGACGATCCGTTCGAGCCAACTCGGGATGGCACGTTCATCCAGTACTTCCTGCTCGTCGCGCGTGACGAGCAGGGCAACCTTCGTGGCGTCCGTGACGGGTCGGTGTTGGTCAACCCCGCCTATTCGCCCGACCTCTGCGTGGTGTACCTCTCCCACATCTACATGCTCCCCGAGGCCCGCGGGTCGGTGTTGTCGTATTGGCTGCGCATCGCGCCGGTCGAGCTCGCCATGCGCTACCTCGCCGAGCTGCACCTGCGCGGGAAGATCCGCCTCCCTCTCCCCGATCAGCCCGGGAAGTACTTCGGAATGCGCGTCGATCTCACCGCGGAGATGGAGTACTTCGCGCCCGAGGATCGCATCTCCTGGCAGCGGATCCTGTTCTACGGGCGCGGCGGATTCGACGCGATCAACCCGCGCCACTTTCCGTACCGCCAACCCGACTTCCGCGATCCCGAGGTCATCCGCCAGACCGGGAACAACCCCACGCCGTTCATGGTCCTCGTGCGCCGCATGGGTCGGGAGCGCCAGGCGACCCTCCCCATCGACGAGGCGCGCGCGGTCATGAACCTGCTCTACGACGACTTCGAGAGCCACTGCGCGCCGGAGTTCCTGGAGAACAGCCTGGATCTCGTGCTCGACCGCCTCGAGGCGCGGGCGAAGCGCAAGGACTTCGTCGAGCTGTTTCCGCTGCCGACCGGCCCGAAGGATCTCCACCGTCTCAAGCGGCTGTGGCGATACAACGCCTACACCCGCTACTACCCGCACGACGAGGCCACGCGGCAGTACCTCGCGAGCGGCATCCGCGAGCAGCTCGCCCGCGAGCCGAAGTGGCTGGACCACCAGCTCGCGCGCATCGCCGCCGAATTGGAGACCCGCCCGGCGCACGTCTACGGCAACCGCGACAAGGACCTCACCTGGGAGGGCCTGCCGCTCGTGTCCCCCGCGCTCGAGATCACGGCGGAGCTCGAGCCGGAGGCGGACCTCGGGAGCGTCGTCGGGTAGGGAGAGGGCGGGCGCGCCCGCACGATCACCGGAAGACCTCCACCGCGGCGCGCGCGGTGTTGAGGTGCACCTCGACCACCTTCGACGTGTCCTTCGTGTAGCCGCCGGCGAGCACCCACATCACCGGGATGCCGAGGCGCTTCGCGGCCTCGAACACGCAGGTGTCACGGGCGCGGAGCGCGGCGTGGTCGAGGTCGAGTGGGGAGTAGGGATCCTCCTTGTAGGGGTCCGCGCCGGCCTGGTAGAGGATCGCGTCGGGACGGGCGCGGTCGATCGCGGGCCCGAGCGTGGCCTCGAGGATGCCCAGGTACTCCGCGCGCCCGGCGCCGTTCGGCACGGGCACGGACCGCGCGTTTGCGGTGTCCGGGGTGCGCTCGGCGGCCACGTCGCGGTAGGCGAGGTTGTCCTTGTACCAATTCCCGTAGATGGAGAGCTGGTGGAAGTCGGGCCGGGTCGCGAGGAGCGCGGCGGTGCCGTTGCCGTAGTGGAGGTCCATGTCGACGATGAGGGCGCGCCGGAGCCGCCCCTCCGCCCGCGCGCGCTCCAGCGCGACGACGAGACCGTTGAACGTGCAGAAGCCCTGGCCGTGGTCGGCGTGGCTGTGGTGGAAGCCGCTCGCGAGGTTGCCCGCGACGCCGTCGTCCAGGGCCGCGGAGAGCGCCGCGATGCACCCCCCGTTGGTCCACCGCACCGCCTCGGCGAGCGCGGGGGACCACGGGAACTTCTGCGACTGGGCGAGGGCGCGGGGCTCGCCGGTGGCGATCGCGTGGACGTAGTCGGCCGTGTGCACACGCAACAGGTCGGTGTCGGTGACCGGCTCCGGCTCGAGGAGGTCGATGGGCAGGCCCTCGGCCTCGATGGCGCGGCGCACCATCGCGAACTTGCGGATCGGCATGACGTGCTCGCCGATGTCGGCCTCGTACCGCGGCGAGTGGTAGACGCGGATGCGACGATCGTGGCGCGCGGAGGCCGGACTCACGTGATGCTCTCGACCACCGCGAGCATGTGCGCGAGCGCCTCGTCGACGTGGCCCGCCGTCAGGGTGAGCGCCGGGCGGAAGCGGATCGAGCGCTCGCCCGAGCCGCCCATCTCGACGCCGCGCTGCCGCATGGCGTCGATGACGAAGTCACGGGTGGCGACGTCCCGCACGTCGAGGGCGGCGAAGGTGCCGGCGGCGCGGGCCTGCGAGAGCACCGCCGGGAAGCGCGCCTGGAGCGCTTCGAGGCCGGCGAGGAGGTGGGCGCCCGTGGCACGGACGCGGGCGAGCAGATCGTCCCGCTCCATGACCTCGCACACCACCTCGAGCTGGGCGGCCCGGAGCGGATCCCCCAGCCAGGTGTTGAAGATGCGGTAGGCCTCGGCGGGCGCGTACGCCTCGCGCAGGTAGAAGCCGCCGACCTGCATCTTCTTCGAGAAGGTGACCATGTCGGGCGGCTCTTCGAGCCCCCACGCCTCGTGCGCCCAGAAGGTGCCCGTGGCGCCGCCGCCGGTCTGCACCTCGTCGACGATGAACGCGGCGCCGTAGCGGCCGCACAACGTGCGCAGCGCGCGGAAGAACGCGGGGCTGGCGTGGCGATCGCCGCCCTCGCCCTGGATGGGCTCGACGAGGACGGCGGCGACATCCCCCAGCGCGAGGTGGTCCTCCACGACCGTGAGCGCGCGCGCCTCGGCGGCGCGGTTGGTGTCCGCGTGCTCGTCGAGCGGGAAGCGGCTCGCGGGGAACGGCGCCGAGGGCCACTGGAACGCGGGGATGTCGAGCTTGTGGATGGGCTTGCTGCGCGTGGCCGAGAGCGCGCCGAGGCTTCGCCCGTGGAAGCCGCCCTCGAACGAGAGCACGGTCATCGTGTTGATGCCCGGCTGATCGTTGCGCATGCACGCCGCGAGGTCGTCGGCGGACAGCGGGACGCCGCCGCGCTTGACGCGCGCGAACGCGATGAACGCGGCCTTGATGGCGTTCTCGACGGCCTCCGAGCCCGTCGTGACGGTGACGACGCGATCCAACCCCTTGGGGGCAATGCGCATGAGCGTGCCCTCGACGAGGCCGACCCACTCGGCCGGCGGCGCGATCCCGAGCGCGGGGCGGTAGCCGGCGCACCAATCGAACCGGCCGCCCTTCCAGGCGCCGACCAAATCGGGGTGGTTGTAGCCGAGCGGGAGGGCGGCGATGTGCCCGTAGAGGTCGAGGAGCACGTTGCCGTCGACGTCGACGAGGTAGTTGCCGCGGCTCGCCGTGGCGTCCTGGTAGACGTGGACCGTGCGTGCGTCCTGGTAGCGCTGGTGGCGCGCGCGGAGCGCCTCCGACTTCGGCCCGGGCACGGGGGTGAGGACGCGGGCGGCTTCGGGCTCACCGGGGAGGCGGGAGGCGGGCGACGTGGACATCGGGGAGCTTCCTTCTGGCCAGGCGGCGCGCAGGGTGGCGCGCTCCCGGTCGGGGGTGTCGGGCGTGTAGGGTAAACACCAACGGGGCGGGTAGAGGGGCAGGACGACGCTCTGGAGGAGCGGGTACAAGCCGGGGATGTCGTCGCGACGCGGGGCGAGGAGCGGCACGGGCCGATCGCCCCAGTCTTCGAGCGCACCGAGGGCGTGGTCCCGGATCGGCGCGATGTCCTCCAGGCGGCAATGGGAGCGGTGGATGGCCTGGAGGTGGTGGACCACCGCCGCGGCGCGCTGGGGCGTGAGGGTGGCGAGGTGCTCCTCGCCGACCTGCCGGACGAGCACGACAAAGGGCAGCGGCAGGGCCTCCAGGCGGCTCCCGTCGGGGAGGTCCAGGGCGCGGAAGTCGGGCTGCGCGTAGGGGAGCACGGTGGGCGGGATGAAGCGGAATCCGGCCTTGCCGTAGGCCAGGAGGCGGATCACCGAGGCGCGGTCCCGCGGGTCGATGAGCTCCATCTCGGCGACGAGGAGCACCTCGCCGTCCTCGACGCCGACGTCGGCGAGGGCCCGCCGGGCGAGGGTGGCGGGGGCGGTGCGCAGCAGCGCGGCGAGGCCGGTGCGGCGGTAGGGCTCGAGGACCAGGCTGTGCGAGAGCAACACGACGGCGCGGCGGGCGACACGATCGACGGTGACGAAACAATCCCGCACCCCGGCTAACGCGCCGTCCTGGTCGTGGGCCAGGAGGAGGTGGTAGTGGGCGCGGATGGGGGCGTCGGGCGCCGAGAGAGATCCCGCGGCGAACCAGGCGCGGAGGGTCTCGGGGCGCTCGATCTCGCCGGTGGGGCCGAAGGTGTCGGCCAGGACGGCGTGGCCTTCGGCGAACTCGGCTTCCGTGGCTTCGCTCAGCGTGAAACGTGCGGCGGCGGCTCGGGCTTTGGGGCCTTCGCCTTCATAGAGATCGATCGGGTCGTAGGGGGTCGTCATGTGGGGTGGAGGATCCGGATCCGGAATTTACACAGAGGTCACAGAGTCACAGAGGGCACAGAGAAGAGGGGGAAGGGGAATTGGGAGAGAGGGAGAGGGAGAACGGGAAGGAGAGGATTTGGCAATGGCTCTTCCCCCGCCTTTCCTCTCTGTGTCCTCTGTGCCTCTGTGGTGAACCTCCGTCTGCCGATCCAATCATCACCCCACCATCTCAGAAGCCACCTCGGCGAACACCCCGATCGCCTCGTCGACGTGGGCCTTGGTAGTGATGAGGTGGGGGCGGAGGCGGACGGAGCGGGTGCCGGTGTAGCTGGCGAAGACGCCGCGGCGGAGGGCGCGGGCGTTGAAGTCGTCGCGGGCGGCGGGGGTGGGGAGGTCGAAGGCGAGGAGGAAGCCGCGGCCGCGGGGCTCGGTGAGGAGCGTCGGGAAGCGCGCCGCGAGCTCGCGGAGGCGGGCGAGGAAGTACGCGCCGGTCTCGCGCACGTTCCGGAGGAGGCCGTCGGCCTCGATGGTGCGGAGCGTGGCGAGGCTTAGGAGGGCGCGCGCGCGATCCCCGTTGCGCGTCTGGTACATGCGCCCGAATTGGGTGATGTCGTAGTCCGCCGTGGCGAAGAAGCCCCCCATCTGCATCTTCTTGCCGAAGCACACGAGGTCGGGCGGATCCGGCAGGTCGAACTGCTCGTGGGCCCAGAGGGTGCCGGTGATGCCCATTCCGGTCTGCACCTCGTCGAGCACGAAGGCGGCGCCCGCCTTCTTCGCGAGGGCCTGCACCCCGCGGAAGAAGGTGGCGCTCGCGTGGCGGTCCCCGCCCTCCGACTGGACGGGCTCGACGAGCACCGCCGCCACCCGGCCGGCGTAGCGCTCGAGGAGCTCCTCCAGCGCGACGAGCGCCTCGGCCTCGGCGAGCTGGTTCGCCTCCGCGTGGATCTCCAACGGGAACTCGTTCGCCGGAAAGATCGTGGTGGGCCACCCGAACGAGGGGAGGTCGGCCTTGTGGATGAGCTTGCTGTGGGTGGCCGACATCGGCCCGAGGCCGCGGCCGTGGAACGCGCCGGAGAAGCTGACCACCACCGCGTCGGTGCCCGCGTTGTCGAGGATGGCGCACTGCTCCTCGGGGGTGAGCTCCAGCGGGTTGGCCGGGCGCCCCGCCGCGACGCGCCGCCGCTCGCCGTGGCGGATGAACGCGGCCTTGAGCGCGCTCTCCACGCCTTCTCCCCCGCCGTCGACACAGAAGATCCGGCTCATCCCCTCGGGGGCGTACCGCTTCACCGCCTCCACGAAGTCGAACCACGACGGGCTCGTCACGAACGGGGTGGACGACGGGTTGGCCGCCGCGGCCACGAAGGCGGGGCTGCGCGCGGTCTCCACCAGGGCGGGGTGGTTGTAGCCGAGGGCGCCGAGCGCGAAGTTGGCGAAGAGGTCGAGGAACACGTTCCCGTCAACGTCGTGGAGCCACACGCCGTCACTCGCGCGGTCGTCCATGACGACGGAGCGGTAGCGATGCTGCATGTCGAACGCGCCGCGTGCCATCTCGGAGCGGGCGTTCGGACCGGGGATCTCGGTGGTGACGGACCGGGGGGAGCGCATCGCTCCTCCTTATTCGATCACCCGCGTCTTGCCTCACCGGATCTCGCGCTCGTACACCGAGAACCCGAGGGTGGTGAGCCGCCCGACGTAGAGCCGCGTGCCCAGCTCCGGCGGGCCGTGCGGGCTGGCCGCGAGCGCGTCCGCCATGACGTCGGGGTGCCCGACGACGGCCTCGTCGGTGGAGAGGGCCGCCCACGTGGCCTGCCAGCCCTCCACGCAGCCTCGGCGGGCGGGCGGGCACGCGAGCACGATGCAGTGATGGTCCCAGGTGGTGCAGCCCCGCGCGAGGCGCGCGAGGCGGTCCGGGTTCGACTCGGTGACGAGGAGCACGAGCGGATCGACGGGGCCGTCGAAGGGCGGGTTGGGAACGCCGGCGACGACGAGGCGCGGGCGCGCGCCCGGCGAGGGACGGACGCCGTCCTCCGAGAGCGCACCGTCCTCGAAGAGGTGGTCGGTCGCCGCGAGCACGTCGTAGGTGGAGAGGGAGAGGTCCGCCGCGGTGAGGCCGACCTCCGCGAGATCCCCGATGAAGTCGTCGGACAGCGCGGCGCCGTCATTCAGGTGCGCGATGACGGGCGCGGTCACGCCCGCGACGTCGTCGAGGCCCCGCGTGGCGCCGAGCTCGTCCGCGTGGCTCCCGAGCCGCCCCACGTCGTCGACCGCGCTCCCGACGTGGGAGCCGACCCGCGCCGCGTCGTCGCAGAGCTTCACGGAGACGCCCGCCACCCCCAGGACGACCGCGCCGATCACGTGGATCAGCGATCCCTTGGAGGCGGGCCCGGGCGCACCCTCTCTCATCGGATCACTCGCCGCCGAACGCGATCGAGTACCAGACGCCCGCGTAGATCGCGGTGGGATCGAACCCGGTGACGGGGATGCCGATGCCGAAGGCGAAGTAGTGGGTCTCGGCGACGGAGGTGCTCACGCCGGGGACGAGCTCCAGGTAGAAGCGGTCGGCGGCGCCGAGGGTCTCGTCCGCCGTGAGGTCGTAGGAGGGGTCGATCTCGAGGAACAACGAGCTCGCGTCGGTGAAGTACCACTCGGGGGCCACGAGCGCGTAGACCGCCCCGGCGCCGAAGCCGGTCGCGCCGAAGTACGGGCCCCAGCCCACGTTGGTCGTCAGCTCGATGGGGCCGAGGCTGTAGATCCCGTGCCACTCGGGCGCGACGGTGACACCGGCCTCCCCGGGGACCCACGTGGCGTGGAGCGCCGCGCCCGTGGTCTCGTGGAAGAAGTACCGCGGCATCAGCTCGACGGTGTCGAAGGAGCCCCACGGGACCACCGTGGCGCCCGCGCCGGCGAGGAGCTCGAATTGGTCGGTCACGCCGTATTGCCCGTAGATCAACGGGTACACGCCCGGCGTCTGGTCGACGTAGACGAACGGCGTCAACGCGAACACGCCCTTGCCGACGTGCGCGCCCCACGGGTTGAGGGGGCTCGCCGCGGCGGGGGCGGACCAGGCAAGGGCGGCGAGGGCGGCGAGGATCGACGAACGCAAGATGGAGCTCCCGGCGGGTGACGGCGTGTGAGCGCGGATCATACGACACGGCGGCGGGCTGTGTCCTCCGTCGACCCGTTCTGGTCCCGCAGCCCCGCCCGAGATAGCCCGCCGCGCGAGGCGAACATGCGCTGCCTGGGTCTGCTGGTCTGGTTGGTCGCATGCAATGGCGATGTCAGCGTGTCCAAGGTCCCCATGGACGCCGACAACGACGGCTTCGACGAGGAGGTCGACTGTGACGACGGCCACGCCGTCGTGAACCCCGACGCGCCCGAAGTCTGCGACGGCCTCGACAACGACTGTGACAGCGTGGTGGACGAGGATCCCGACGACGGGCGCACGTTCTACACGGACGCGGACGGCGATGGCGCGGGAGATCCCGACGCGCCGGTGGTGGCGTGCGAGGCGCCGGCGGACGCGGTCACCACCGATGACGACTGCGACGACGCCGAGGCGCGCGCGTTCCCCGGCAACGCCGAGGTCTGCGACGAGGTGGACAACGACTGCGACACCGCCATCGACGAGGACGACGCCTCGGACACCACGACCTGGTACGCGGACACCGACGGGGACAGCTACGGCGACGCCGCGATCGCCGTGACGGGCTGCGCTGCCCCCGAGGGCTACGTGGCGGACGGCACCGATTGTGACGACGCCGTGGCCACCATCCATCCCGACGCCGCCGAGACCGACTGCGGCGACGCGACCGACTACAATTGCGACGGGTCG
>JAKFCH010000034.1:0-39791 GCA_036676765.1 Deltaproteobacteria bacterium | reverse complement strand
CGTTCTGCTGCTCCCCACCCCGCCTCGCGGCGACGCAGTTGCAGTCGGTTGCATCCCTGTGGCGCAGGGACGACGAGGACTTCCACCTCGCTGATGTCGTGCGCTCGAACGCGCACCTCCGGGCTCGCCTTCGGCTCGGCTCGGCGGGGCGCCGAGCGGGCGCCGTTCGGCGCCCCCCTGCGGATCCCTCCCGCGGGGGAGGGGGAGGGGGAGCGGAGCGGGAGAGGCATGGACATGGTCATGGACATGGACATGGGCATCGGCATCGATATCGGCGTCGGCATCGGCGTCGGCGTCGGCGTCGGCATCGGCGTCGGCATCGGCATCGAGTTCGGGAACGTCATCGGAGACGGCGAACGAATTCGGGGAAGTGTCGACACTTGTTCGAGTTGGTTCGCACCCGGGGGCGGTTTGGCGCCGCGAGCGCGAACGAACTCGGGGGAAGTGTCGACACTTGGGCGAGTTGATTCGCATCCGAGCGCGATTTGGCGCCGCGAGCGCGAACGAACTCGGGGGAAGTGTCGACACTTGGACGAGCTGGTTCGCGGCTGATCGCGAGTGTCGACCTCGGAGATCGCGTCTCGGAGGTGTGCGTCTACGGGCAGGGCGTGGTCGTCGACGGGGCGCAGTCGGCGTGGGTCACGCGGGAGCTGCGCGCGCTCGGGTACGAGCCGCTGGTGGCGCCCCCCCCCGGATCTGAAGGCGATCTCCAGCAATGAGCGCAAGTCCGATCGGAACGACGCCCTCCTACTGGCGAAGCTCGCGGCCGCGGGTGCGTCCCTGCTTCACCCCATCCACCACCGCTCCGCCGAACGGGCGGTTGCGCTGGCGATCCTCCGGGCGCGGAGGGGGCGCGCCCTACGGGCTGCCGTCGGTGGCCGTGACGCCGACGTTTGCCCGCCCACCCCCACCGCGTGAAGGAGCCGCGTGCCCCACGACCTCCTCCTCTCCAGCGGTTTTCTCGCCTTCGCCCGCCACGTGGGTGTGCTCCACGCGGTCGAGGCGCGCGGCGTCGCCATCGACGCCGTCGTCGGCACGTCGTCGGGCGCGCTCGTCGGCGCCCTCTGGGCCGCGGGCCACCCCGCGACCCGCATCGAGGCGCTCCTCGGCGAGCAGCGCCCCTTCGCGCTCATGGGCCTGCACGCGCGCGTGTGGACCGGCGCGTTCTCGCTCGACCCGCTCGTGGCCTGGCTGCGCGCGCGGCTGCCGCCCACCTTCGCGGACCTCCCGCGCCCCTTCGCCGTGGGCGTCGTCCGGCCCGACGGCACGCCGGGACTGCTCCGCGAGGGGCCGCTCGCCGAGGCCGTGGCCGCGTCGTGCGCGATCCCCTACGTGTTCGCCCCGGTCGTGCTCGACGGCGCGCGCTTCCGCGACGGCGGCGTCGCCGACCGCCTCATGCTCGACCCCTGGCGCGCGTGGCGCGGCGATCGGCCCGCGGTGGTCCACCTCGTCGACCGCAGCGCCGGCCGCGATCCCGCCGCCACGATGCAGGGCCTCGCGGTCATCCGCACGCCCCGCTCCGGCGCCACCTTCTGGAGCCTCGGGGACGTGACGGCGGGGGTCGCCCTCGCGCGCGAGCGGGCGTTGGCGGTGCTGGCGGAGCTGCCGTGACCGGTGGGTGGCGGGCGACCGAGGGTGCGGGCGACCGGGGGCGGCGTGATCGGCGCGCTCGGACCCCGATCGGGCCCGGTCGGGCACCCAAGCCCGAGTGAACGAGAGACGCTGCGACCCAAGCGGCACCGAGTGAGAATGCCCCCCCGGTGCGTGGCCGGCGCCACGGTGGAAGGCGGGTTTTCGAGGAGCCGCCCGGCGGCCTCCCCGGAAAACACCCCCACCATCGGGACCCGACTCCAGTTCGGTGCCGCTTGCCTCGGCGCCGTTCCAGTTCGACGTGGCTTGCCTCCGGTGCGCCCGCGCGCCGCCCCGGCGCTCGCGCTCGTACGACCGGCCCGAGCGAACCCCGCCCCTACTCCTCGTTCGGCTCGTCCATGTCGTCGAAGCGGCTCGAATCCTTGGGTTTCGAGCCGAACAACCGGATCTGGAGCCCGGCGACCACACCCGCGCTCACGACGCCCGCGGCGGACGGCGGCCGAGGTTCGACCTCCTCGGCGAGCCCGTCGCGGAATTCGTCGAACACCGTGCCGGCGAGGCGCACCTGGAGCGGCACCTGCACGAAGATGTCGACGCGCTTCGAGATGCGCGCCTCGCCGCCGACGAAGGCCTCGCCCGCCACGAGGACGGACGGCTCGAAGACGATGCCCTCGGGCGTGCTCTCGGCGTCCATCGCCGTGCGGCCGCGCATGATGAGGACGGAGCCGCCGACGGTCGGGCGGATGGGGAGGACGGGGAAGAAGGTGGCGGTCACGCGCGGGCCCACGACCAGGGTGGTCTGGCCGGTGGTCTCCGGCTGGGGCGCGGACGCGGTCTGGCCGACGGTCTCCTGCGCGATGTCCACCGTCCACGAGCCCGTCGTGACGCCGATCGTAGCGCCCACGTCGATCACCGGCGAGAGCCCGTAGCCGACGCTCGCGCCGAAGGTGGCGCCGCTGCCGGTCTGCACTGCCTGGGCCGCGTAGACATCGACCACGCCGAGGCTTCCGCTCACGACGTCGTACGCCACCCGCCCATAGTACGTCCCCGAATAAGGCCCGCTCGCGAACCCCACCGTCGGCCGCAGGAGGAGCTGGCCCTGGCGCCCGATGGCGCGCTCGCGCCACTGGAACAGCTCGAGCCCCGAGTTTTTGTAGCGGAGGTACTCCGCCGGCTTCATGTCGAGCCGCTCCCAGGGCTTCGTACCTTCGCCCTCCATCTTCTCGGCGAGGTCGTCGAGCGTGTAGGTGGGCCGCTCGATCGCGCGGTCGCTCCGGGTGATCACCGCGGTGACGCTGCCCATCTCGCGCTGGAGCTCGCTGAGCTGCTGACGCACGGCCTCGTCGTCCATTGGCTCGGGGGCGTCCTCGCCGTCGAAGCGGATGTCGTGCTCCTTGCCGATCTCGCCGTCGATCGCGGCCACGAGCACCTTCGCGACGCCCTCGGCGAACGCCTCGTCGGCGCCCGCCTCCAGCTCGGACTCGAAGCGGATGAGCGACCGGCCGCCGCGGATGTCGAGGATCTCGATCTGCACCTTCGTGCCGCCGACGAGCGACCGCACCGTGCCGGTGACCGCGAACGCGGCCTTCGCGCGCTCGCCGATGATCTGCGTGCACCCGACGACCTCGCCCGGGGGGCAGCCGTCCATGTAGGTGCGCGCGGCGTAGTCCTGGAAGTCGGGCGTGTCCTCGACGCGCAGCACGTCGAAGCGCGGGTGGCGCTCGAGCTCCTGCGCGAGGAAGTTCTCGACGAGCGAGGCGAGCCCGGTGGCCTCGGCGTTGCGCGCCTGGAGGCTGGAGACGAGGATGGTCGTCTCGGGCGTGGGTTCGGCGGCGCGAGCGCCGGAGAACGCGCTGGTGAGCGCGGTGACGAGGGCGAGGTAGGGCAACACGACGGGAGCGTACATCAGGCGAGCGCGTTCGGATCGGGCGAAGTCGCGGAACCGGACGCTCCGCCCGCCGATGCGGGCGCGCCGGCCCTGGTAGCGGTGGGCGGGAGGACCCTGCACCGCCCTGCCGAGGACGGCGGTGGTGACGATGGACCGGAGGCACCGGGTGGCCCCCGGATCACCCCGACTCACGCCCTCCGGTCGTCGGGCGCCGCGCGCACCTCCGCCTCCAGCCGTTCGAGTACGCCGATGCGGGCGCGCAGCTCCTCGCACAGCGGCGCGAACATCCAACGCGCCCGCAGTTCCACGCCCCGCTCGAGCTCGAAGCGTCGCAACGGCGTGGGCAACGCCGCGAGGAGCTCGCGGAAGGGCCGCATCGGGTGAAGCTGGTAGGGCAGGCCGTCGGCCTCCATCCGCGCGGCCACCGCGAGCGGATCCGCCCCCTCGGCCAACGCGGCGCGCGCCGCCGCCGCGAGCACCGGCCCCGCGTCCCGACGCGCCTCCAGGTCGACGAGCGCATCGTCGAGGCGACGCCGCTCCGCGCGCAGGATCGCCCGCGGGTCGAGGCGGGCCCGCACCCGCCGCTCGTCGCCGCGCCCCCCGCTCCGCACCCGCGCCGCGATGGTGTCCACGTAGGACGCCGCCACCATCGACAGCAGCACCACCTCCTCGAACCGACGGGCGGCTCGCGGGTCGGTCAGCGCCTCGACGAGCCGCACGACGCCCGCCGACGTGAGCGACCACCGCGGGATCCGGCCGCCCGCGCGAGCGGGCTCCGCGAGCCCGTCCGTCGCGAGGTGCTGGAGCGTGCGGCGGACCTGCGTGGGATCGAGGTCGGCGCCGGGGCGGAGGTGGTCGTCGCCCATCCAGTTCGTGAAGAGGAGGAAGAAGAACCGCACGTCCTGGGCCCGGAACCCAGTGGAGCCCGAGGCGCCGGAGCCCGGGTCACTGGAGGCGTCGGCGGCGAGGAGCGCGGCCACCAGCGGCACCGCCCACGCGGAGAGCCCGCTCGTCCGGGTCGAGATGACAGTGTCAGGAGGCGCCATGCCCCCACGATGACGGAAACCCGCTCGTCGCACAAGCTCGCGCTGACAGTGTCACCACCCGGCCCCTCGCCCCGGCCGCCCCGGGACCGTACAGATCGGGCATCAACCCGGAGGCCTCATGTCCCGCATCGGAGCACCCCAACCCCACAGCACCGCCTGGGCCGCGCAGGTCTGGCTCAGCTTCCTCCTCGCGTTCTTCGCGATGCTCGGCGGCATCCTGCTGCTGCCGGCCGACCTCTGGACCAAGGGCTACCTCTTCATGGGGCTCCTGTTCACCGTCGGCTCCACCGTGAACCTCGCGAAGACCGTGCGCGACAACCACGAGGCCTCGAAGGTCAGCGCGGTGATCAACGACGCGCGCCTCGAGAAGATCCTCGCCGAGCACGATCCGCTCAAGTAGGCCGCCGCCTCGTCGGGGGCGCCGGGTCATGTGGGGCCGAGTACGCGTCTCCGCGAGTCATGCCCGCCCGGATACGCGCCGGGCCCGGCGGCGCGCGGGTGGCCTCCCGGAAAACACGGGTAGGTCCGTGCGCCCCCATCGACCGGCGCCCCTCGGAGACCCCGATCGCGCCTGCTCCGCGATTCCGCGGGGGCATGACCTCGGCGAACGCGTGTTCGCACCCGCATGACCCCGGCATGACCCCCACGGCCCTGCCCCCGCGCCCCGGCCCACGCGACGCGCGGCATCAGATCGCGGCGTCAGATCGCGGCGAACGTCCCGTTCACGACCGTCTCGCACTCGGTCTGGGCGGTCTCCGCCGTGAAGTCGGGCGCGTAGTAGGTGTACACGCTCGTCGCGAATTCGCCGTTGAACGTGCACGTCGCGACCGCGCCGTCGGTCGGGCAGGTTCCGCCGTAGGTGAACGTGCCGTCGCAGAAGTCCTCGGCGAGGTCGAGCCGCCAGTACTCGCTCGTGTACGCGTAGTCGGCGCACTGATCGGCGGAGGCGCACACGGCCTGGTCGTGCACGGCGCAGGCCGCGAGGGCGGGGAGGGCGAAGACGAGGGAGCGCATCGGCGCACTCCTAATCCCTCTCTTCGACGCGGGGAGGGGCGGGGCCCCGCGCGTCGCGCGGGGCCCCGCGTGCGGGGCTCCCCGCCCCGCAACGCCCCGGGGATCCGTAATTGCCGGATCCCGGGGGGCGTTGCGGGGGGCGGCCCAGCCCCCCGCACGCGGGCCGGGCGCGACGCGCCCGGTCCGCTCGGATCACCCGCGGATCAGCTCGCCCGGACGGTGCGGCGGCGCGGCGCGCGGAGCGTCGGGGCGGTCGCGTCGGTGGAGGTGAGGAGCGCGACGGTGTCCCCGAACGGCGTGTAGGGCGCGGTGTCGTAGGGGGCGAGGCGGTCGAGGCGCAGGCCGGCCGCCGTGAAGCGGGCGATGTCGCGCGCGAGGGCCCGGGGGTTCGTGGAGACGAGCGCCACGCGCCGGGGATCGAGGGCGAGGAGCAGATCCATCGCGGGGCCGTCGAGGCCCTTCGGGCCCACGTCCACCACCGCGAGGGGGCGCCGCCCGGCGAGGCGGGGGCGGGAGGCCTCGAGGCCCTCGTCGAAGGGGCTCGCGACGAAGTCGGCGCTGACGCCGTTGGCCGCAGCGTTCTCGCGCGCGCGCTGGATGGTGCCCTCGCGCGGGTCGATCCCGAGCGCCCAGCCCGCGCGGCGCGCGAGCATCAGGGTGCGTGCGCCGGCGCCGGCGGAGGCGCCGAGATCGACGACGGTGTCTCCCTGCTCGGGCGCCAGCGCGTCGACCACGCCCTCCCAGAGGGCGAAGCCGGCGGTGGGGTAGGCGGGGAACGGATCGCCCGCGCCCAGGCGGATGCGCAGGCCGGACACGACCTCTTCGAGGGTGCCGCGCCCGTAGACGAGGCTGACCGCGGCATCCCCGGTGACGGGATCGTGCGCGAGCAGGGGGCCGGGCTCGTCGTTCCAGTGCGCGAACACGCCCGTGCACTCGGGGAGCTGCCCGGCGACGGACTCGGCGAGGGTCTTGGCGAACTGGGAGGGGCGCCCGAAGACGAGGGTGATGAACACCTCGCCGGTGCCCGCGGACTGGCGCGCGAAGAGGCCGCGGAAGCTGCCGCGGTGGCCCTCCCACGGGTAGATCTCGAGCGCCTGGAGGTAGTGCGCGGTGACGGTCATCACCCGGCGCAGCGGCTCGGTCGCGACGTGGCAGAGGGGGATGGGGACGACGCGACGACCGTCCTTTCCGGGCACGCCGAGGCGGAGGTGCCGCGCGTCGGACCAGCCGGCGATGAGCTCGATCGTGTGCGAGGCGCCCGCGGCGTCGATGTGGGCGATGGGCGCCAGGTCGAAGGTCTGGGGCGCGTGTTCGGCCACGAAGGCGTCCTTCAGCAGGCCGAGCCGGGCGCGATCCTGCCCGGCGGGCGCGAGGTGCATGAGCGGGCACTGGCCGCACGGCACGTAGCGATCGCACGGAGGCTCCACCCGGTCGGGGTGGCGCGGGCCCTCGGTCTTGACGAAGCGCGCCCGGTGCTGGTGCCCGCCGCGCTCGACGAGGCGGACCCGGGCCCGTTCACCGGGGATGCCCCCGAACACGGCCAACTGCGCGTGATCCCCACGCACGAAGGCCTCGCCGCGAGAGAGCCAACCCTCGGGCACAACGACGTATTCTTCTTCACCACGCGCCATCCGCCCTGCTATCCCGAACCGACGCCCGAAGCGCTGGACTTGACGTGTAAACACAGATACGCTCGGGCTCCCCTCCGCGATTCCCCATCGCGACCTCCGCCCGGAGCCGAAGTGACCGACGCCACCCTCGTGCAGTTCGACGACCCGCCCCGCGGCCCCCCGCTCGCGGCCCAGAACGCGACCGAGCGAATCGCGGCCACGCTCCGGAACGCCGGGATCGACGCCCCGAATTCGTTGTACGACGAGGCCCTCGCATTCGCGCGGGAGGGGCACCTCGGCCAGGCCCAGTCGCGCCTGCAGATGTTGACGTGCCTCGATCCGGACGACGCCGAGGCGCTCCTCCTCATGGCGAAGGTGCACGCGGCCCAGGGCCGGCCCGGGGAGGCGTTGGCCCGCCTGGACGCGGCGGTCGCGGCGGGCGGGCTCGCGCCGGCCGGCTTCCGCGAGCAGCTCGAGAGCGCCATCCGCGTGGAGCGGGCGCGCGAGGAGGAGCACCGGTCCCGCATCGCGGCCCGCGAGCAGGGCGAGATCCGCTCGCTCCGCAACGAGACCCGCACGCTCCGCTCCGAGACCGTCCGCCTCGAAACAGAAATGGCCCAGTCGCGCGACCGCGAGCGCAACTGGAAGTACGCGGCGCTCGGCGTCAGCGTCGCCGGCATCCTCGGGATGAGCATCCTCGCCTTCGCCGGTGGCCGGAACGCGGACCCGGAGGTCCCCGTGGTCGCGACCGCCGAGGTGGGCACGCCCGCCGCCGACGCGGCGCCCGGCTCGGTCCCCACCGCCCGCATCGAGACGCCCCCCGCCGCCGTCGCGAGCCCGTCCCCCGTCGTTTCGGGCGCGTCGGCCGGCGCCGTGCCCGTCGAGGCGAGCCCCGCGCCCGTGGCAGCCATTCCCGCGCCCGCGAAGGCGAGCCCCCCCCCCATGAAGGCGACCGACGGCGGCCCGCGCGTCCACGTGGTCGGCAAGGGCGACACCCTCTACAAGCTCGCCAACCGCTACTACGGGGACTCGAGCCGGTGGAAGGAGATCGAGGCCGCCAACAAGGGGCTCCTCGGGAAGTCGATCGACCTGTCGCTCGGCATGAAGCTGAAGATCCCGTGAAATCCGCCCGCCGATGAGCGGATCCGACCTCCTCACCCCCGCCGCCACCCTCGCCGGGCGCTACCGCGTCGTCGCGCACCTGGGCACGGGCACGGCCGGCGCCGTCTACCGCGCCGAGGATGTCGCCACGGGCGGCGTCGTCGCCGTGAAGGTGCTCCCCGACGCCTCGCGCCGACGCGTCGCCCGGCTCGAGCGGGAGGCCCGCGTGCTCCGGGAGCTCGGGATCCCCGGCGTGGTGCGGCTCCTCGACGAAGGCACGCACGACGGGCGCCCGTTCCTCGTGACGCAGCTCGTCGACGGCGCGCCGTTCCCCGGCCCGGCCATCGACGGCTGGGAGGGCCTCGCCGCGACCGTGATCCAGCTGTTCGAGACCCTCGCGCGCGTGCACGAGGCGGGCGTCCTCCACCGGGACCTGAAGCCCTCGAACGTGCTCGTGGACGCCGCGGGCGTGCCCACCGTGCTCGACTTCGGCCTCGCGCGCTTCATCAGCGGCACGTCGAACCTCACCGCCACCGGGGACGTGCTCGGCACCCCCCGCTACCAGGCCCCGGAGCAGGTGCTCTGCGACCGCCCGATCGACGCCCGCGCCGACCTCTACGCCGCGGGGGTGATGATCTACGAGGTTCTGGCGGGCCGCTCGCCCCAGCCCGCGCGATCGCTCGGCGGCATCTACAGCGCCCGGATCGTCCACGATCCGCCGGCGCTCCGGAGCGTCGCCCCCGACGTGCCCCCGACGGTGGCGCGCATCGTGGACCGCCTCGTCGCGCGGGCGCCGGACGATCGCCCGGGCTCGGCGCGCGCGGTGCTCGAGGCCCTGGCGGGGGCGGCACCCGCGCGTCCCGCGGGGCATCTCCCGTGGCTGGGCGGCCGTTTACCGATCGCGCGGGTGGTCGACGCGGCGCGGGCCGGGCGCGCCGTCACCGTGACCGGCCTCCGCGGCGCGGGTCGCACGCGCCTGTTCACCGAGGTCGAGCAGGCGCTCGACGGGGCCCGGATTCTACGGATCCCCCCCGGCGAGCGGCCGTTCGAGAGCCTGATCGCGGCCCTCGGCGGCGGCGAGGCGACGGCCCGCTCCGGTACAGGGGAGGACGTGCCGACCGCGCTCGCGACGGCCCTGCGGACCCGGCTCCGCAGGGGGGACGTGCTGCTCGTGGACGACGCCGAGGGCGTCGACGCCTGGACCCTCGCGCTCCTCGACGGGGCGGAGGGCGCGGTGCTTCGGGGCGGCGGCGACGAGCCCGTGGGCGACGCGGGCGTCCACCTCGACCCGCTCCCCGTCTCCGCGCTCGTGCCCCTGTTCGCCGACCCGATCGGCGCGTCGACCTTCGGCGCGACGCTCCTCCACCAGCGCACCGCCGGCCTGCCGTCACGCGTCGCGGCCGAGGTGGGCGCGTGGGTCGCGGCCGGACACGCACGGTGGGCGGGCGACCACCTCCTGATCGCCGACGAGGCCCTCGAGCTCCTGGCGATGGGCCCTCCCCCCGACACGCGGCTCGGACGCCGCGCCACCCCCGCCGGCCTCCCGGAGCCCCTCGCCGTGGCGCTGATGTGGATCGCCCTCGCCGAGCCCACGGCCACCTCGCCCCTGCTCACCGCGGCGCGGCGGCGCTCGGCCTGGGAGATCGAGGCCGAGGTCCGCGCCCTCGTCGAGCGCGGCGAGCTCTCCCGGAGCGAGGACGGCCGGCTCCTGGTTCGTGCGGATCGGGCGGTGTTCGACACGAGCGCGGAGGACACGCGCGTCGAGGCCGTGGCGGCACTCGCGGCCGCGGTGCCGCCGGGCGCGGCGGGCCGGCTCGGGCGCCTCCTCGCGGCGGAGGCCTGGCCGGAGGTGGTGGTGGAAGCCGAGCGCGTTGCCGCCGAGGCGCTGCTCGGCCCCGGAGACTACGGATCCGCGCTCGCCGCCGCGCGATGGGGCCTGCGCGCCTGGGCGGCGAGCGACGAGCCGACCGCCGTGTCGCCCCTGCTCGGGCTCCTGGTCCGCGCCGCGGGGGCCGTCGGGACCGCGCCGGCGCTGGAGCAGGCCCTCGCGGAGGTCCGGGGCGCCGCGCGCGGAGATCCGGGCGAGGCCGCGGACGCGCCGTGGTGGCCGGACCTGGGCGCCACGACGACGCGGCTCCACGCGATGCTCCGCGCCATCCGGGGAGGCGAGGACGAGCCGGGGGACGGCCACACGGGAGGCCCGGCGCCCCCCGACGCGGGGATCCTCCTCGAACGTGCGGAGATTCTTCTGGAGGCGGGCATCGACGCGGGTGCGGAGGCCGACGCGCTCGCCGCCTTCGCGGAACGGCACCGCCTCCCGCTGCACGCGGCGTACGCGCGGGCGCTCCGTCGCGCCACGGCCTACCGCACGGGCGAGGTGACGGCCCCCGACCTCCGCTTCGTGGCGCGGGTGCAGGCGCTCGGCGTCGCGCGGTTGATCGCGCGGGTCTGCCTCGTCGAGGCGGCGGCCGCGTGGCGATCGAGCCGCTACGACGACGCCGCGCGGCTCGCCCGCCTCGCCGCCGCGGCCGGGCCCGACCGGGCGGGGGGGGCCGTGCTGGCGCGCGCGGTGGAGCTCGCCTCGGCCGACGGCGTCGCACCCGGAACGGGCGAGGCGCTCGTGGCCGCCGCCGACGCGCTCCCCGACCCGGCCGTGGGCCTCCAGGTGCGGGGGCTCGTCGCGCTCGCCCTCCCGGGGCTCGCCGCGGCCCTCCTCCCGGAGGCGGAGGCCCTGGCCGCGCGGGTCGGACGAGGCAGCCAGATCCTGGACGTGCTCTCGGGCGCCGAGGCGATCGCGTTCTGTCGCGCATCCGCACGACGTGCGCGCCCGCCGCCCCCCCGACCGGGCTGACCCACCGGCCGGCACGTACGGTGCAGTAGAATGCCCCCAGGGAGGTAGGTCGTGTCCATGTCGGTCACCGGCGCGGGTGGCGAAGCGCCCGCCGTGCTCCTCGCCGACCGCTACCGTCTCCACGAGCTGCTCGGGTCGGGCGGCACCGGCGTCGTGCACAAGGCCCTCGACACGATCACGGGCGAGCTCGTGGCGGTCAAGATCCTCTCTCCGTTGACCACCGCGGCCGCGCTCCGCCAACGTCGGGAGGTGCTCGCGCTTCGGGTGCTCCGGGCGCCCGGTGTGGTGCGGCTCATCGACGAGGGCGTGAGCGACGGCCACCCGTTCATCGTGATGGAGCTCGTCGACGGCACCCCCTTCCCGGGCCCCGCCGGGAGCGACTGGGCCGAGGTCGCTCCGATGGCGATCGCGCTGCTCGAGAGCCTCGCGCGGGTGCACGCCAACGGGGTCATCCACCGCGATCTGAAGCCGGCGAACGTGCTGGTCGACAGCGCGGGGCGCACCGTGATCCTCGACTTCGGCCTGGCCCGCGGCGGGGATGTCGACCTCGCCATCACCCGCGCCGACACCGTCGTCGGGACCCCCCGCTACCAGGCCCCCGAGCAGCTCGTAAACGGGCCGCTCGACGCCCGCACCGACCTCTACGCGGTCGGGGTCATGTTGTACGAGGTGCTCGCCGGGCGGCCGCCCCACTCGCTCGAGAACCTCCACGTGATGTACGCCGCGCGCGTGTGGAAGGACGCCCCGCCCCTCCAATGGGCCGCCGCGAAGGTGCCCCTCGAGGTGTGCCGCGTGGTGGACCAGCTCCTGGCGCGGCTCCCGGAGGCGCGGCCGCGCTCGGCCACCGAGGTCGTGCAGGCGCTCCGGGGGCTGTCCAACGGCGCCGAACGCGCGCCATTCCCCTGGCTCGGGCCCGAGACCCCCATCCGCGCCGCCGTGGACGCCGCGCGCGCCCGCCGCCCCTTCGACGTCTGGGGCACCGCGGGATCGGGGCGGTCCCGGTGCCTCCAGGAGATCGCCGCGGCGCTCGCCCGCGCGGGGCGGCGCTCGACGTGGACCACCCGGGGGAGCCGCCCCTACGAGAGCCTGCGGCCGGTCGTCGGCGAGCCCGACACCCTCGAACGACTGGCCGGTGACGCCTCGTCGCCCTCCCCGGCCTCCGACGCCACGGAGATCTCGCGGCTCCTGGAGCGTCGTCTCCGGGAGACCCTCGCCGGCGGCACCGTGGTGCTCGTGGACGACGCCGAGGACCTCGACGCGTGGTCGATGGAGCTCCTCGAAGTCGTCCGGGAGGACGGCAACGTGGTGTGCGCGTGGCGGCAGCCGCGCGCGGACGCGTTCGCGCTCGCCCCGCTCTCCGAAGGCGCGCTCCGGCCGTTGTTCCACGGGCCCGATCGCCTCCTGCACCTGCGCGAGGACGCCGCACGCGCGCTGGCCGTGCGCACGGGCGGCCACCCCGCGCGGGTCGCCGCCGAGGTGTCCGCGTGGGTCGCGAACGGCCTCGCCCAGTGGCGGGAGGGGCGGCTCGCGCTCGATCGGATGGCGCTCGACCGGCTCGACGGGAGCGTGGCCGTCCAGGTCCCGCCGGTGCCGACCGACCTCGGCGGCAGCGGGATCAAGCGCGGCCTGGAGCAGATGCTGGCCTGGGTCACCCTCGCGTGGCCCCACTCGACCCCGACGCGCCTCCGCGCGCTCCACGGGGGCGGGTGGGAGGTCGACATGATGCTCGGCGAGCTCGAGCGGGTGGGCGCCGTCCGCCGCACCGAGGACGGCCGGATGGAGCCGCGCCAGGCGGCCCTCGCCCTCCACGAGTGGGGCGCCGATCAGCGACGCGCCGCCCACGCCGCCATCGCGGCCTCTCTCGACGCGGGCGCGGAGGGCCGCTTCGCCCACCTCGTCGGGGCCGGCGAATTCGCGGCGGCCGCCCGCGAGGCGCGGCACGTGGCGAGCGGGCTCGTGGCCGACGGCTATGTCGGGCGCGCGATCGGCGTGCTCTCGCAGGGGCTCTACGCCGCGCGTGAGGCGGGCGACGCCGAGATCGAGCTGGCCCTGCTCGTCGAGGCCACCCAGGCGGCGATGGTCGAGGGCGTCGCCGGAAGCATGAAGTACGTGCGCTACGAGCTCGCGCGCAGCGGGGGCGAGGCGGTGCGGGCCCTCGACACGTTGCTCCGTGCCGGGCTCGCCCAGGCCGACGGGGACACCCCGCGGGTGGTCGAGGCGCTCGCGGAGCTCGCGCCGTTCGCCGACCCCGGCCTGGAAGTATGGCGCAAGGCGGTCGACCTCTACGTCGCGATGCGGCAGGGGATGCCCATCGCGGCCGCCCGCGTCGACGAGTGGATGGCCTGGGCCGAAGCGTCGGAGAGCTCCTTCCTCCTCGGGCGCGTGCTCGGCTGGAAGGGCCTCGTGAAGTACCGGGAGGCGCGCTACGCCGAGGCGGCCGAGTGGCACCTCCGCGCCCTGCCGTTGAAGGTCGGCGCGGCCGACCGGCTCTCCACGATGATCAACCTGGCCTCGGCCTGCCTGGAGGCCCACCAGCTCGAGGAGGCACACCGGTGGGCCGCCGAGGCCGAAGGGCTCGCGGCGCAGCGGCGCGCGGTCCTGTTCGAGGCGCGCGCCGCGTGGATCCTGCGGTGCGTGGCCTACCGCCTCGACGACGCCCGGACGCTCGACCTCGAGCTCGTCGAGGCGGTCGGCATGATCGGGTCGTCGCTCGTCCACGCCACGCACTGCCTCACCGAGGCGAGCATCGCCTGGCGAAACGGGCTCATCGAGGACGGCGCGTGTCTGGCGCGACGCGCCGAGACCCTCTTCGTGACCCAGGGCCGCGCCCCGGAGGCGACGGTGAGCACGGCGCTCGTCCTCACGTGCGAGGGGGTCGTGGAGCCCGACCCCTGGCGTCGCGTCGCCGAGGCCGCCATGGCCCTGCCGCCCGGCACCGCCAGCGCCCAGGCGCTCGGGCTCGTCGCCCGCGCCCGCGTCGTCTGGGATCCCGCCTGGTCCGAGAGGGTGGATCGGACGCTCGCCGTGGATCCTTCACCCGTCCCGTCACGACGGGGCTTCATCCTTGCCGAGTCGGAGATCCGGACCTACTGTCGAGACGCGAGCGCTCCTAGATAGACGACGGGGCGCCCGCGGGAGTGATCATGCCGGTACCGAGCTTCTCCGACACAGGGACCTTCAATATCCGTGATGTGGACAACGACGTGCTCGTGGCGAAGGTGCACGTGGAGACCGCCGCCGCCGATGTCGCGGGTGGCTGCACCTTCGTGATCCACTGGGCCATCGCGAAGTCCTCGACGGGCGACACCGGTTGGGGCGTCTGGTCGAAGCCCACCATGGGGTCGAACAAGTCCTGGCGATGGGAGCCCTCCAACGAGTCCCTCTCGGACTTCGTCACCTGGGTGCACACCACCACCCGCAAGCCGAACCTGCGCTACGTCGTGCAGAGCGTCCGGGAGCAGGGCGGCATCCCGTAGCGGTCACCCGGCGAGGAGCGCGTCCACCGCGGCGTAGATCCCCGCCTTCCCCGGCTCCTTCGGGTCGGGGTAGGCGCGGATCCGCCCCTCCTCGTCCACGACGACGAAGCGCTCGCCATGGAGCACCGTGGCGGGCGCCGGCGGCTCCACGCGCGCGTCCACCCGTTCGAGCATCATCTTGAAGCCGTCGACCACGACCGGCTTCAGGGTGTCGATCGGGCCGGTGAGGAAGGACCACTTCACGGGGTCGGCGCCGAAGCGGGCGCCGTAGGCGGCGAGCACGGGGGGCGTGTCGGTCCCCGGATCGACGGAGAACGACACGAGCCGCACCCCGTCGTTCCCGGCGTAGTGGCCCTGCACCTCCGCCATGTGGGCGGAGAGCACGGGGCACACGTCCGGGCACGACGTGAAGATGAAGTCGGCCACCCAGACCTTGCCGCGCAGGTCCGCGGCGGTGACCGTGGCGCCAGTGGCGTCGGTGAGGGAGAACGCCGGCACCTCCCCGAGCACGGGGAGGGGTTCGACGGCGGGAGGGGCGCCCGCGAAGCAGGCGAGCAACCACAAAATCATCGGTGGGACCTCTGGCGTTCGAGGGCGCGTCGCGCCGCGTCGTTTCCGTTGCTCTTGATGGACGCCTCGAAGGCCGCCTCGGCGCGGGCGCGGTCCCCGCGCTTCGCGTAGAGGCTCCCGAGGCGGTACCAGGTCTGGCCCCGCTGGTCCGGCTGCAGACCGTTGAAGCCGAGGTAGGTCTGGTAGGCCTTCTCGGCGTCGCGGTCGTTCCCCATCCGCGCCTGCACGAGGCCGAGGAAGTAGTGGACCCGCTGGTTCGAAGGGTCGTCGACGCGGATCTCCCGGTAGACCCGGAGCGCGTCATCGTAGCGCCGCAGCGAGGTGTACACCCGGCCGAGCGTCATGTTGCTGACGATGTTGTCGGGGTACCGGAGGCGCAGGGAGAGGCACCGCTCCAGGGCCTGGGGAAGCTGCCGCTCCTCGATGTGGGCGAAGGCGAGGGCGAGGGTGGCGCCGGCGCCGAGGAACGTGGCGCCACGCTCGGCCTCGCGCATGCGGGCGACCCCCTCCGCGCGTCGATCGGGGAAGTCGGGGAGCGCCCGGGAGCTCCGCGTCACGACGGACCGCCAGTAGAGGTACAGGCCATCGCCGAGGAGGGCGTCCTTGAAGGCCGGCGCGAGCGTACGCGTGCGCTCCAGGCCCTTCATCGCCTCGAGCGCCCGCGACAACGCCGTGAGCAGCTCGCCCTTCCGCATCGCGTGGATGGCATCCACCCCGACGAGGCCCGCGCCGAGGAACGCCTCCAGCGCGTCGTCCCCCGGCACCTTGGCGCCGGCGGCGAGCTGCGCGCGGGCCTGGTCGAAGCTGGCCCGGTACTGCCGCTCGTAGCGGAAGTCGTAATTCTCGAACATCATCGCCTGGTAGACGAGCGCCATGCCGACCGGCCCCACCCCGACCGTCGAGTAGCGGAACCCGAGCGAGTCCAGGGCCCGGCGGGCCTCCTTGTAGCGCCGCGCGTAGACGAGCTCGACCGCCGCGCGGGTCGCCTCCACCAGGGCCACGTCGGAGCCGAGGGCCGCCGCCGCCACCTGGCTCGACAGCGCGGGCGGGGCCTCGAGCGCCCCGAGGCCCGACGAGACGGTGCCCTCCGTCGCCACCACGGGCCCGATCGGGCGCGCTCCGGTGATGGTGTTCTCGGCGAGGTCGTCGTCGTCCGCGGGCCCCGGTGGCGACGCCGCGGGCGACCCGGCGGGCGAAGCGGGCATCGGGGGCGGGATCGCCGGCGCGGCCCAGGTCGGGAGGGACGCGAGGAGGAGGAGCCCCGCCGCATGCATCATGCGGCGGCGCCCGCATGCGGGTGGAGGCGCAGGGCCGCGTCGAGCAGGTTCGCCTCGATGCGCACGCCCTCCAGGCGGTTGATCTCCTGGATGCCGGTGGGCGACGTGACGTTGATCTCGGTGAGCCAGCCGCCGATCACGTCGATGCCGGCGAACACGAGGCCCTGTTCGCGCAGGCGGGGCCCGATGCGCGCGCAGATGTGCCGATCGCGGTCGTCCAGGGCGCTCGCGACCACGCTCGCGCCCGCGTGCATGTTCCCCCGGTGGTCGTCCCCCGAGGGCACCCGCAACATCGCGCCCACCGGCTCGCCGTCCACGAGGATGATGCGCTTGTCGCCCTCGACGATCTCGGGGATGTACCGCTGGGCGAAGATGGCCACGCGCCCCTCCTGCGTCAGGAGCTCGATCATGGAGCGGAGGTTCGCGTCCCGCGCGGAGGTCACGAGCACGCCGCGGCCGCCGTTGCCGTCCCACGGCTTGATGACGATGCGCTCGTGCGCCCCCGCGAACGCGACGATGCGCTCGCGATCCCGCGCCACCAGGGTGTCCACGCAGAGGTCGGGGAAGTCGAGCGTGTGGAGCTTCTCGTTGTGGGAGCGGACGGCCGAGGGCCGGTTCAGCACCAGGGTTCCCGTCGGGACCCGCTCGAGGAGGTACGTCGCGAAGATGTACTCCATGTCGAACGGCGGATCCTTGCGCATCCAGACGAGGTCGAACTCGCCGAGCTCGACATCGCCGACGCCGTCACGGAGGAAGTGCGGGGGGTCGGCGATGGTGGTCACCGTCTCCGCGCGCGCCCACGTCCGGCCGCCGCGGACGTAGAGGTCGGACGGCGTGCACCACGAGACGGGCCAGCCCCGCGACGTGCTCTCGCGCATCAACATGTAGGTGGAGTCGCCCGCGATGTTGAGGCGCTCGATCGGGTCCATGACGAACAAGGAACGCACGGTCCCTCCGGTGAGGCCACTTGCCTATCCGGTCGAGGCGCCCGACGGTCCGGTCAGACCGGTCACTTCCCGATACAGAACCGGGCGAACAGCCGATCCAGCACCGCCTCCCGCGTGTCTCGCCCGACGAGCACGTCGAGCGCCGAGAGCGCCTCGTACACCCGCTCGACCGCCACCGCGGGCCCGCCGCCGGTGCGGAGGGCATCGGCAGCGGCCGCGGCGTTCTCTCCGAGGCGGGCGTAGGCGTCCCGTTGCCGCTGGCTTGCGATCAGCCCGGCGACCTCCCCGGGAACCTCGCCGCGCAGCGCCCCGGGGAGCGCGGCCCGGAGCGCGTCGACGCCGAGGCCCGTGGGAAGGGCGACCTCGAAGGTCGGGTCCGGGACGCCCCCGTCGACGGGGAGCGTCAGCACGCGCGGCAGGTCGGCGTGGGTCACCACCACGAGCCGCGGGCGCCCCGCCGTACGCGTGAGCAGGGCGCGACCACCCTCGTCGAGCGGCCGGTGGCCCGGCAGCACGACGAGCACGAGGTCGACGGTCTCCACCATCCGCGCGGCCAGCTCGAGCCCCGCCGCCTCGATCGGATCGGTGGCGTCTCGTTCGCCGGCGGTGTCGTACAGGAGCACCCGCATCGCCTCGAGCGGAAGGGCGCTCTCCACCACGTCGCGGGTCGTGCCGGGGACCGGGCTCACCAACGCGCGGTGGCGCCCGAGGAGCGCGTTGAACAGGCTCGACTTGCCCGCGTTCACCGGCCCGATGAGCGCGACCTTCGCGCCGTCGACCGCCACCCGGCCGGCCCGATGGCCCGCGACCACCGCGGCCGCGTCGGCGGCGACCGTGTCGAGGCGAGCCGCGAGCTCGGCGTCGGAGGCCACGAGGAGATCCTCGCCCGGGTAGTCGAGGACGGCCTCGAGCTCGGCCGCGAGGTCGACGAGGGTGTCCCGAAGGGCGTCGATCCGCCCGGAGGCGCGCCCGTCCAGCCCCGCGCGCGCGATGGCGAGCCCCGCGGGGGACGTGGCCGCGATGGCCTGGAGGACCGCCTCCGCCCGGGTCAGGTCCATCCGCCCGTTGAGGAACGCCCGGCGCGTGAACTCGCCCGCGTGCGCCGGGCGCGCCCCCCGGGCGCAGAGCGCGTCGAGGAGCCGCTCCACCAGCAGCGGGTTGCCGTGGCACGAGATCTCGGCCACGTCCTCCCCCGTGTAGGAGTGCGGGCCGGGCATCCACGTGACGAGCCCCTCGTCGAACACGCCCGCGTCGTCCCGCAGCCGTGCCAGCCGCACCGAACGGGGCGCCGGCAGGGGCCCGCAGACCGCCTCGATCAGCGGCGCGAGCGACGGCCCCGACACCCGCACGACCGCGATCGCGCCATGTCCCCAGGGGGTGGCGCAGGCGCAGATCGGGTCGCGCAGGGAGGAGGAGATGTCCTACTCGTCCTGCGACGCCTCGGTCGAGGCGTCGGCGGGGTGGATCTCGATGCGGCGATCGTGCCCCTCGCCGACGGACCGCGAGCCGACGCCGCCGATGGCGGCGATCTCGACGTGCACGAGGCGGCGGTCGTAGCTGTTCAGATCGCGGCGGATCACTTCGGGCTCGCCCGTCTCGAGGACCCGCTCGGCGATCTTGCGCGCGAGGCGCTTGAGCTCGTCCTCGTCGGCCTCGCTCCGGCGCGGGCGGTCGTCGTCCCGGCGGGGCCCACGGCGCTCGCCGCGGTCGCCACGATCCCGTCCGCGCTCGCCGCCACGCTCGCCGCCGC
Organism: Deltaproteobacteria bacterium; assembly: GCA_036676765.1. Lineage (GTDB taxonomy): Bacteria > Myxococcota_A > UBA796 > UBA796 > SXON01 > CAJBVW01. Next base: position 20,671 of record JAKFCH010000034.1, on the reverse strand, counting down.
GCTCGCCACCCGGCCGGACATCCCGGCGCTCGCCGCCACGACCCGCGTCGCGCTGCTCGCCGCCCCGGTCGCGATCGTCCCGACCGCGCTGCTCGCCGCCCCGATCGTCCCGACCGCGCTCGCCGCCGCGCTCGTCCCGACCGCGCTCGTCCCGACGCTCGCCACCCTCCTCCTCGGGGGGGCGGATCACGTCGATGCGGAAGTGGGCCGTGGGGAAGCGGGCGCCCACGGACTGCTCGAGCAGGTACTGGAGCGCCTTGAGCGTCATGCCGCCGCGACCCACGAGGTGGCGGCCTTCCTCGCCGGCGTCGACGTAGATGTTGACGGTGCCGCCCCGCAGGTCGGCGCGCACCGAGGCGGTGCGCTCCATCGCCGCGAGCAGGCCCTTCATCCACTCCTCGGCCGCGAGCACCGGAGCGAACTCGGCGGGGTCCTTGGACCACGCGAAGATGCGCACGGTGTCGGCGCCGATGCCGGCGCCCTGGGCGCTGCGGAAGTGGGCGAGGTCGATCTTGTGTTCGACCAGGGCGTAGGGCACGCCGAGCTCGGCGGCGGCGGCCTCGAGGGCGGCGCGGAGGCTGCGGCCTTCGGTGATGACGTGCTTCTCGGGGATGGACATGGATCTCTCCTTACGCGGGCGCGGGCGCCGCCGGCGGCTTGTACGACCGCGTATTGTACCACTGCTGAAGAATGCTCAAGACGGTGTTGAGCGCGTAGTAAAGGGACAAACCGGCGGGAAGCCCGAACATGAACAGCGCGAACACGAGCGGCATGAACCGCATCATCTGCTGTTGGGCGGGGTCCATGCCGGTCATGGGCGTCATGCGCTGCTGAAGCACCATGCCGACGGCCATGAGGAAGGGGAAGGCGCCGATCGGATCGGGCGCGGACAGGTCGCGCACGTGCAGGAAGTCCGCGCCGAAGAGATCGGGGGAGTGCAACAACGCCGAGTAGAGGGCGAAGAACACGGGCATCTGGACGAGCATCGGCAAGCAGCCGCCCAGCGGGTTGACGTTGTGGCGCTGGAACAGCGCCATCGTCTCGCGGGTCTGCGCTTCCTTGTCGTCCTTGTACTTCTCCTGGAGCTCCTTCAGCAGGGGCTGCACCTGCTGCATCGCCTTGCCGCTCTTGAACGCCTTCGCGGACAGCGGGTAGAACGCGATCCGCACCAGGAAGGTGAGGGCGATGATGGAGAGGCCCCAGTTCTGGAGGCCGACGTGGAAGATGTTCAGGAAGAACAGCAGGATCTTCGAGAAGAAGCCGAAGAACCCGAGGTCGGCCGCCGCGTCGAACTCGTGGCCCACCTCGGCGAGCCGCTCGACGTGCTTCGGCCCCGCGTACATGGTGAACGCGAGGTCGATGGGGCGCTCGGGCGAGAGCGACGCGTCGGCCCCGACGAGGAAGGCGCCGTGGCCCTCGGCGACGGGCGACCAGGAGAGCGTGCCCCACGCGGGCTCGGACGGCGCGAGCGCCACGAGGAAGTAGCGGTTCTCGACCCCGAACCAGCTCACGGGGCCGGGGACCACCTCGGGCGCCGTCACGTCCTCGGGCGCGTTCATCCGCTCGAGGTCGCCGTCGACCACCGCGGACGGGTGCGGCGCCATGTCGTAGACCGACTCCGGCGTGCGGAAGTCGTCGGAGAGCCCGACCCAGAACGGGCCGTTGAGCGGGGCGCTCGACGAGAAGCGCACCGTCACGTCGAACACGTCGGACGCGGCGGTGGGCGCGAAGGTCTTGGTGATCGTGAGGCCGTCGGGCGTCACCCGGCGGAGGGTGAGGGGGTTCTGCCCCACGATCTCGTAGGCGCCCTCGTCCCCGAAGGCTCCACGGCCGGCGGTGGCCATGGCGCCGTCCTCCGTGAGGAGGGAGAGCACGCCGGTCGCGCCGCCGTAGGGCTTCCAGCCCCCGGGGCTCTGGCCGGAGACGAGCTTCCAGATCCAGGTCCACCACGGCGTGACGGTGACCGCCTCGTGGTACGCCGGCATCTCGACGCTCTCGATGCTGCCGCCGCAGGTGGAGAGGGCGAAGTGGACGGTCTCGGTGTCGAGCGCGATCCGCTCGGCCGTGCACGGGCCGGTCGGCTCGGCGGTGGCGAGGGGCCCGGCGGCCGTCGAGGTCGTCGGCGAGCCGGTCGCGGGCAGCCCTTCGGCGGGTGCCCCCTCGACCTGGGCCACTTCGGGAAGCGGCTCCGGCTTCGGCGTGAACGCCGACCACACGTAGAACACGGCGAGGCAGAGCACGATAGCGATGAGCGCGCGACGCTCGTTCGGATCTTTCACGGAGTTCCCCCGGACAGCGACGGCGGCTGGGGCACGGGATCGAGCCCGCCCGGATGAAACGGATGGCAACGGCAGATGCGCTTGAAGCCCATCCAACCGCCGCGCCAGGGCCCCCAGAGCCCCACCGCCTCGGCGGTGTAACGGCTACAGGAGGGGTAGAACCGGCACATCGGCGGCATCCACCCGTGGGTGAGCCGCTGATAGCCGCGGATCATGGTGAGGAGCAGCCACCTCACCGCGCGATCCGCGCGAAGAGGTCGGCGACCTCCCCCTGGAGCGCGACGAGGCCGATGTCCGCGGCTTCCGCACGCGGGATCACCACCAGGTCCCACGGGCCGCCCCGCGGTCCGGGCACTGCCCGAATCGCTTCGCGGAGCCACCGCTTCACCCGGTTCCTCGTCACCGCGCCACCTACCTTCCGGCTGACCGTCCACCCCACGCGGGAATCGGGGCCGGACCCGCGGCAGACCACGAGCAAAACGTGCTGAGCCCGGATCCGACGACCCGTTTTCTGCACGTGCGCGTAGTCGGCACTCTTGCGGATCCGCCCCGTGACGGAGGGAACGTCAGTCGCGCTTGGAGGCAACGGTGACGGCGATCCGGGTGCGGCCCTTGGTCCGACGGCGCCGGATGACGGCCCGCCCACCGGCGGTGCTCATGCGCTCGCGGAACCCGTGGGTGCGCTTGCGGCGGATGTTGTGCGGCTGGAAGGTACGCTTGCTCATGATATTCTCCGTGCCCTGTGCGTGCCCGAGGCACGGCGCCGCCATCTAATACACGCCTTGGAGCACGGCAAGCCGCTCGACGTCGGATCTTCGTGCCCCCTCCTGGTCCAACCTGGCGAATTTCATAGCATGCCGACGACGTCGCAGCTACTTGCGGCCGATCATCGGCCTTGAGAGATCGGAATCGCTGCGGTAGACCGTCAGTTACGGATCGCGCGGTCCCTCCCCTGGGTGGAGGTCCATGGTCCGGACGGCGGTACAGGGCCGGAGGGGTGAGGTGTCGATGGAACTCGTGTGGGATCGTTTCTGCTCGACGCTCGAGGGCAGAATCGGCGTTCAAAATATGGATATCTGGATTCGGCCCGCGCTCCGCGCGGACGGGATCTCGGCGAACCGTGTACGCCTCAGTGCCGACAAGTATTACCACGACTGGATCCGGCACAACCTGTTCAAGGACATCGAGATCGCCTGGGCGGAGACCCTCGGTCGGAAGGTCGACGTGGAGATGACCTGCACCGACCCGGCCACGAGCGAGGCCCCCGCCCCGCCGGCCCGGCGCAACCCGACCTTCCTCGACCGGAGCCTCACCTTCGAGTCGTTCGTCGTCGGCAAGTGCAACGAGTTCGCCCACGCCGCCTCGATCGCGGTGGCGGACGCCCCCGGCGAGACGCACAACCCGCTGTTCATCTACGGCGACACCGGGCTCGGAAAGAGCCACCTCGTCCACGCCATCGGCAACCGCGTGCTCGCCCGGTCCGGGGGGAGCCTCGGCGTCTACTACTGCACGGCGGAGAACTTCTTCGCGGCGATGGTGCGCGCGTTCCAGACCCGCACCATCCCGGAGTTCCGGGAGCGCTTCCGCACCGAGGTCGATCTCCTCATCCTCGACGACGTGCAGTTCATCGCCGGCCGGGACCGCACGCAGGAGGAGGTCTTCATCGTCTTCGAGGCGATGCGGGCCGAGCGCAAGCAGATCGTCATCACGTCGGACCTGCCCCCGCGCGGCATCGGCAAGCTCGAGCCGCGACTCCGGACCCGCTTCGAGGGGGGATTGCTCGCGGACGTGCAGCCCCCCGACGTCGAGACGATGATGGCCATCCTCGCGAGCAAGGCCACCGTCATGCGGCTCGAGATCCCGAGTGACGTGCAGTACATGATCGCCCAGCGGGTCCGGAACAGCGTCCGCGAGCTCGAGGGCGTGCTCAATCGCCTCTCGGCGCTGCAGACCTTCTACGGGCAACCCATCTCGATGTCGTTCATCCAGGAGCGGATGAGCGACATCATCCCGCCGCCCGCGCCGCTGCCGAGCGCGGAGCAGATCATCGGGCGGGTGGCCGAGCACTACCACCTGCGCCCCGCGGACATCGTGGGCGACCGCCGTCCCGCGAACATCGCCCACCCGCGCCAGGTCGCCATGTTCCTCACCCGCCGCATCACCGGCCTCTCGTTCCCCGAGATCGGCCGGGTGTTCAACCGCGACAACTCCACCGTGCAGCACGGCTGCAAGAAGGTGGAGGCGGATGCCCATACCGATCCGAACCGGCGCGCCGAGCTCGAGCTCTTGGAGAAAATGTGCCGTGGCGGCTGAGCACGGGCCTCCGCCCACGAGGAGGAACGTGCATCGGCGCCTGTGCACAACCCTGTGGAGCGGTGGGGGCACCACCGGGGGACGCCGCTGGGGACAAAAACAGGGGCAGCCGGCGCCTCCCTCCTCCCCCGCGCACCCTGGGGACAATCCCCCCGTTGTCCAGCATCTATGCGCGAGTTATCCGTCGACACTATCCAGCCTGAAATCAAGAAATCTCCAAAATCCATAAATCCACAGGGACTGTATGAGATTGTAAAGATCGATCTCAGCTGAGACAGATCCCTTGCTACCCGGAGCCGAGCGCGATGGAGTTCCTGATCACCCGCGACGACCTGACCCGAGCGCTGACGCGCGTTCAAGGCATCGTCGAGAAGCGCAGCACCACCCCAATCCTGAGCTCCGTCCTCATCCAGGCGCGCCCCGAGGGCATCCGGATGGTCGCCACGGACAAGGCGATGACGTTCCTCGGTGACTTCGCGGCCAACGTCCGCGAGCCCGGAGAGGTCGCGGTCGACGCCGCGAACTTCTTCCAGATCGCCAAGGTCCTTCCGCCCGACGTCGTCACCGTGAAGCTCGGCGACAACCTCCGGGTCGAGGTGAAGTGCGGCAGCAGCTCGTTCAAGCTCAACGGCTACGCGGCCGCGGAGTTCCCGGTCACCCCGCCGCTCGACCAGTCGCGGGTGCTCACCATCGCCGCGGCCGAACTGCGCCGGGTCATCGACCAGACCCTGTTCGCCGTCGCCCCCGAGGACAACCGCTACGGGCTCAACGGCGCCCACGTGGAGGACATCCCGGGGGAGGATCACCTCCTCCGCTTCGTCTCCACCGACGGCAACCGCCTGTGCTGGTCGCAGGCCCCCTACGAGGGCGATCTCGGCATCGCCCGCAAGATGCTCCTGCCCCGCAAGGCGCTCGGCGAGATGCGCCGCCTGCTCGACGGCTACGAGGGCGCGGCGGAGATCGCGTTCGGCGAGCGCGCCGCGCTGTTCCGCGTGCCCGGCGTGATGCTCCACCTGCGCCTCCTCGAGGCCGACTTCCCGGACTACCGCCAGGTGCTCCCGTCGGGCTTCAAGCGCCGCGTCGTGCTCGAGCGTGACCAGCTGCAGGAGTCCCTGCGCCGCGTGTCCATCTTCGCGACGGACGGCGCCCACTCCGTGCGCTTCGCCTTCTCGGGGGACGGCCTGGTCCTCACCGCCCGCAAGCTCGACGCGGGCGATTCGCGGGAGGAGCTCGCCGCCGACCTCTCCGGTGAGCCCATCACGATGGGCTTCAACGCCCGCTTCGTGCTCGACGTGCTGGGCGTGCTCCAGGGGCCGCGCGTGGTGGCCGAGCTCGGGGACACCCTCTCGCCCTGCCTCCTCCGCGATCCGGACGACGAGCGCTCATTGTTCGTCATCATGCCGGTTCGTCTGGACTAGGGTTTCTTGGGGCGGGAGCCCCGCTCCCGCAACGCCCTCGCCGGGGGGCGGCGCCCCCCGGACCCCCGTCGCCCCGCCGTCCGCCGTGCCGGTCCCGGAAGCCCCCGTGAAGCTCCTCCGCCTCTCCGTCGCCGGCTTCCGCAACCTCCCCCGCGAGGTGCTGGAGGTCGACGCGCCGCTCGTCGCCTTCGTCGGCGACAACGGGCAGGGCAAGACGAACTGGCTGGAGGCGGTCGGGGTGCTCGGCACGCTGCGGAGCTTCCGGACGCCGCGGGCCGCCGAGCTCCTCACCTGGGGCGGGGCGCGCGCCGAGGTGGAGGGGGTGGTGGAGGCCGAAGGCATGGTGCGTAGCCTCGCCTGGTCCTTCGGCGAGGGCGCCCGGACCCTGCGGCGCGACGATCGCCCGGTGGATGCGGTGACGTGGCTCTCCGCCTTCCGCGCGACCTACTTCGTCCCCGGCGACATCGCGCCGGTGCGGGGCGAGCCCGCTCTCCGGCGGGCCCTGCTGGACCGCGCGGTCCTGGCCATCCGCCCGGGGTACCTCTCCGTCGCGCGGGACTACAAGCGCGTGCTCGACCACAAGAGCGCGCTGCTCCGCGCCGGGCGGGCCTCCGACGACGAGCTCGACGTGTACGACGCGCAGCTCGCGCCCCTCGGCGCGGCGATCACCACGACGCGTGCCGAGGTGGTCACCGCGATGGGGGCGGCCTTCGAGCGGGCCTACGAGGCCTTCGCCGGCCCCGAGCGCGCCACCGTGGCCTACGATCCGTGGCTCGGGGAGGGGAGCGAGCCTGCCCTCACCGCCCGGTACGCCGAACGACTCGCGAAGCAACGCGCGGGAGAGAGGCAGGCCTTTCGCGTGCTCGGAGGCCCCCAGCGGGACGACGTGGCGTTCGCCGTCGCCGGCCGCTCCGCGCGGGCGTTTGCATCGCAGGGGCAGGCGCGTTCGGTGGTGCTGGCCTGGAAGCTCGCGGAGCTGGAGGCCGCGCGCGCCGTGGGCGAGGCCCCGTTGTTCCTCCTCGACGACCTCGGGAGCGAGCTCGATCCGGGCCGCACCGCGCGGCTCGTCGGGCTCCTCGGCTCCCTCGGCGTGCAGATCTTCCTCACGACGACCGACGCTCGTTATGTGCCGCGGGACACGGTGACGGGCGAGGCGCGCGTCCTGCGAGTGGTGGCCGGGGTGGCCAGACCCGATGCCTCGGCCCGGTGAACGGGTTATCCCCTTGCGGTTTCGACGAGGCGCGACGGATGGATCCCACGGGTCAGCCCCCGATCAATGAATATGGCGCATCGAGCATCCAGGTGCTCGAGGGCCTGGATGCGGTGCGGATGCGCCCCTCCATGTACATCGGTGATGTCGGCTCGCGCGGCTTGCACCATCTCATCTACGAGGTGGTCGACAACTCGGTCGACGAGTCGCTGGCCGGGCATTGCGACCTCATCAAGGTCGTCATCCACGAGGACGGGTCTTGCTCCGTCGAGGACAACGGCCGCGGCATCCCCGTCGACATCCACCCCACCGAGGGGCGGCCCGCCGCGGAGGTCGTGCTCACCGTCCTCCACGCCGGGGGGAAGTTCGACCGGGACAGCTACAAGGTCTCCGGCGGCCTCCACGGCGTCGGTGTGTCCTGCGTCAACGCGCTCTCCGAGCAGCTCGACCTCGACATCTGGCGGGATGGCCACCACTACACCCAGCGCTACGCCAAGGGCGTGCCCCAGGTGCCCCTCACGAAGGCCGGCACCTCGGACAAGCGCGGCACCCGCGTGCAGTTCTGGCCCGACTCCGGCATCTTCCACGAGACCATCGACTTCCAGTACGAGATCCTGGCGAACCGCCTGCGCGAGCTGGCGTTCCTCAACCCGGGCCTCACCATCGAGCTGAAGGACCTCCGCGACGAACGCGGGGAGACCTTCCACTTCGAGGGCGGCATCGTCAGCTTCGTCGAGTACCTGAACTCGGCGAAGGATGTCGTCCACAAGCCGCCCGTCTACCTCAAGGGGGGCCGCGAGGGCCTCGAGGTGGAGATCGCGCTCCAGTGGAACACGTCCTACGCGGAGACCATCTTCAGCTTCGCGAACAACATCAACACGATCGAGGGTGGCACCCACGTCACCGGGCTCAAGGCCGCGCTCACCCGCACGGTCAACGCCTACGCCCAGGCCAACAACCTCTTCAAGGGCGGCAAGGGCGAGTCGATCACCGGTGAGGACATCCGCGAGGGCCTCGCGTGCGTCCTCTCGGTCAAGATCAGCGAGCCCCAGTTCGAGGGGCAGACCAAGACCAAGCTCGGCAACTCCGAGGTCAAGGGCCTCACCGAGTCGATCGTCAACGAGCAGCTGGGGATGTTCCTCGAGGAGAACCCGGTCGTCGCGAAGACGATCGTGTCCCGCTCGATCGACGCCTCCCGCGCGCGGGAGGCCGCCCGCAAGGCCCGCGACCTGGCGCGCCGCAAGACCGTCCTCGACGGCGGCGGCCTGCCCGGCAAGCTCGCCGACTGCCAGGAGCGCGATCCGTCGAAGTGCGAGATCTACCTGGTCGAGGGTGACTCCGCGGGCGGCTCCGCCAAGCAGGGGCGCGACCGCAAGTTCCAGGCGATCCTCCCGCTCCGCGGGAAGATCCTAAACGTCGAGAAGGCCCGCTTCGACCGGATGATCTCCAGCGAGCAGATCCAGATCATGGTGAGCGCGCTGGGCTGCGGCATCGGCGAGGAGTTCGACCCCGCCCGGCTCCGGTACCACCGCATCATCATCATGACGGACGCCGACGTCGACGGGTCCCATATCCGGACCTTGCTCCTCACCTTCTTCTACCGCCACATGGCGCACCTCGTGACCGGCGGGCACCTCTACATCGCCCAGCCGCCGCTCTACCGCGTCAAGCGCGGCAAGTTCGAGCAGTACCTCCGGGACGACGCCGCGAAGGACGCCTTCCTGTTCAAGCAGGGCGCGGCGCACCTGTCGCTGTACGGCACCGCCTCGAACGGTGGGGAGCTCACCGTCGAGGACGAGGTCCTCGCCGACTTCGCCGAGCGCGTCACCCGCTACACGAGCCGCCTCAACCGGATCGAGCGTCGCTACCACAAGATCGTCCTCGATCAGTACCTGCACCTCGGTGGCACGCTCCCGGCCGATCGCGTCGGCTGCGAGGCCTTCGTCGACGCGCTGAAGGCGCGGCTGGCGCTGGTGGCGCCGAACCTCGACGTGCTCGAGGTCTCCGTCCAGGAGGACGCCGAGGGCGCCTACTCGATCCTCGTGCGGACGCTCGAGGAGAGCCATGAGCAGTCCACCTTGCTCGGCACGCCCGCGAGCTTCGCCGAGCAGGAGGTCCTCCGGCGCCACCGCGAGGAGCTCGCGGCGATCCTGCCCCTCCCGGCGCGGGTCGACAGCGGGCCGGTCCGCGAGACCTACCTCGAGATCCGCCAGGACATCCTGGACGGCGCGCTCAAGGGCTACGAGCTCCAGCGGTACAAGGGCCTGGGCGAGATGAACCCGGAGCAGCTCTGGGAAACGACGATGGACCCCACCGCACGCACGCTCCAGCACGTCAAGGTCGATGACGCCGTGGCCGCCGACTCGGTGTTCACGATCCTCATGGGCGACCAGGTCGAGCCCCGACGCGACTTCATCCAGCAGAACGCACTGAACGTGCGCAACCTCGACATCTGAGAGAGCGAACCATGCGCGGTAGCCGCATCGCCGGAATGGGTCACTACGTCCCGGAGCGCGTCGTCACCAACGACGACATGAAGCAGTGGATGGACACCTCCGACGAGTGGATCCACCAGCGCACCGGCATCCGCGAGCGCCGATGGGTCGACGGCAACGTGGGTGCCGCCGAGCTCGGCGAGCATGCGGCGCGACAGGCACTCGCCGAGGCGGGCATCGAGGCGAAGGATCTCGACCTGATCCTGTTCGCCACGCTGTCTCCGGACCTGAACTTCCCGGGGTCGAGCTGCCTCCTCCAGGCGCGCCTCGGCGTGCCCGGCGTCGCGACGCTCGACATCCGCAACCAGTGCACCGGCTTCATCTACGGCCTCGCCACCGCCGACGCGTTCATCCGCTCCGGCATGATGAAGAACATCCTCGTTGTGGGCGGCGAGGTCCACAGCTCCGGCCTCGACCTCTCCACGCGCGGTCGCGACGTGACCGTGCTCTTCGGAGACGGCGCGGGCGCCGCCGTGGTCACCGCCACCGACGGCGCGAGCCGCATCCTCGACTCCGAGCTCCACGCGGACGGCCGCTACGCCGAGACCCTCATGGTCGAGGCCCCCGCGAGTCGTCACCAGCCCCGGCTCACCGAGGAGATGATGGCCCGCGGCGCGCACTTCCCGAAGATGGACGGCAAGGCCGTCTTCAAGCACGCGGTGGAGCGGCTCCCCGAGGTGGTGAAGAGCATCCTCGCGCGCAACGACCTGACCCTCGACGACATCGCCCTGCTCGTGCCGCACCAGGCGAACATGCGCATCAACGAGATGGTGGTCCGCCAGCTCGGCTTCCCGCCGGAGAAGGTCGTCCACAACATCCAGAAGTACGGCAACACCACGGCGGCGTCGATCCCGATCGCCCTGCACGAGGCCGCCGTCGAGGGGCGGATCAAGGAGGGCGAGATCGCCCTTCTCGTGGCGTTCGGGGCCGGGCTCACCTGGGGTGCGACGCTGGTGCGCTGGTAGATGGCATCGACCGCCGCCGACTCTGCCATCCTGTTCCGCTCGCGCGTGCTCTTCGTGAGCGGCAAGGGCGGCACCGGCAAGACGTCCGTGGCGGCCGCCATCGGTCGGCTCGCGGCGACCCAGGGCCGGCGTGCCCTGGTCCTCGAGCTCGACAACCAGCGGCCCTCGCTGACGAGCATCTTCGGCGTGCGGCCCCGGTACGTGCCGACCGAGGTGGCGAAGAACCTCTCCATCGCCAACGTCGAGTGGGTGGACGCCCTGGGGGACTGGCTCGAGGCCATCGTCAACCTGCCGCGCGTCGTGCGCCTCATCATGCGCAACCACATCGTGAGCGTGTTCCTCCAGGCCACGCCCGGCGCGCGTGACCTCGTCGTGTTGTGGCGGGTGATGGCCCTCGCGCGCAGCTACGACCTCGTGGTGGTCGACATGCCCGCGTCCGGCAACGCCGTGGCCATGCTCTCGGTCGCGCACACCGCGCGCCGCCTGTTCGAGCAGGGCCCGATCCGCCGGTGCGCCGACGACCTCGTGAACCTCTACCACCAGCCCGACACCCGGATGGTGCTCGTCTCCCTGCCCGAGGAGATGGTCGTCAACGAGACCATCGAGACCGCCCGCCGAATCGGCGCCGATCTCGCGCCGCTCGAAGTGCCCATCGTGGTCCTCAACCGCGCCACGCCACCGTCGTTGTCCGCGGCGGAGTCCGCGCTGCTCGCGGCGCTGCTCGCGCAGCCCACGGACGGGCTCGCCCGCGAGGTGCTCGAGGCCGGTCGTTGGGAGGCCGAGCTCGAAGCGGCCACGGAAGAGGCGCTGGCGCGGCTCCACACCGAGCTCGCGCTCCCGGTCCTCGTCCTCCCGGTGCTCGCGCGGGGGGAGGGCGCGTTGCGCGTCGTCGGGCAGCTCACCGCGGCGATGGCGCGGGCCAGCTCCGTGCGGGTCGATCTGCGGGGGGGCGCATGAGGCTGGACGAGCTCGTCGAACGGCAGCGCCTGATCGTGTGCGTCGGCTCCGGGGGCGTCGGCAAGACGACCAGCGCCGCCGCGATCGGCCTGCGCGCCGCGATGCGGGGCCGCCGGGTGCTCGTGCTCACGATCGATCCGGCGCGGCGCCTCGCCAACTCACTCGGGCTCTCCGAGTTCGGCAACACCGAGGTCCGCATCGACCTCGGCGCCCTCGGGTCGAGCGTGAACGGCACCGGCGAGCTCTGGGCGATGATGCTCGACGCCCCGAGCACCCTCGACGACGTGATCCGTCGCGTCGCCAAGGACGACACCACGCGCGAGGCCATCTTCGCGAACAAGATCTACCGCCACATGTCCGGCAGCTTCTCCGGCAGCCAGGAATACATGGCGACCGAGCGGCTCTACGACGTGTACGGGTCCGACCGGTACGACCTCATCGTGCTCGACACGCCGCCCGTGAAGAACGCGCTCGACTTCCTCGAGTCCCCCGGCCGCCTCGCCCGCTTCCTGGATCGGCAGATCATGAAGTGGTTCCTCACGCCGTACGAGGAGGAGAAGGTCTTCGGAAAGCGCCTGCTCATGGGCACGTCCGCGGTGGTCTACCGGCTCCTCGGCCACATCTTCGGGCGGGAGTTCCTCGACGAGCTGTCGGTGTTCTTCGCGCTGTTCCGCGATCTCTACGACGGGTTCCGCGAGCGCCACGAGGCCGTGGGCCGGCTGTTCGCGGCCAGCACCACGTCGTTCCTGGTGGTGAGCGCCCCGACCGAGCCGTCGGTCGACGTGGCGCGCTTCTTCCTCGACGAGCTGCGCACCCGCAAGCTCCCCATCGGGGGGGTCCTCGTCAACCAGGTGCACTCGGCGAGCGCGTCCGTCCCCGATGTCGACGTGCTCCTCGGCCCCACGGCCCGACAGCTCGACAGCGCCACAGCTGGGCCGCTCCTCGCCCGCCTGGGTTCCGCCCATCGCCGCCTCCGGGAGCTCGCGGCGCTCGAGGCCGAGCGGGTGGCCGAGGTGCGACGCGCCTCCGGCGGATCGACCTGGGTGTGCGTCGTCCCGCGTCTGCCCGAGGAGGTTCACGATCTCGACGGGCTCCTGCGCCTGCATCGGAACCTCTTCGCCGCCGGAACTTGAGATTCCGGGGCTATACTGCCCGCCCCTCGGAGACCGCCATGTTGTTGGCCGCTGCCACCGCTCTTCTGTTGACGAGCTCGCCCGCTGCCGCGCAGAACATGGCGTTGGATCCGCAGAACCGTCTGCACGCCGGCGTGAACCTGGTGAACGGCCCGAGCGGCCTCGGCATCACCGCCGGCTTCGACTCGCGCCTCACTCGGATCATCGCCCTCGATTTCGGCGGCTTCACCTCGCCGATCCCCATCTCGGACGAGTACGAGTGGAGCGGCGCCGAGGATGCGCCGACGCCGCAATACCGGCAGCTGCGCCACGGCATCTTCGTCACCCCGGGGCTGCGCCTGCCGCACGCACAGCCGAAGACCTGGGCGTGGGACGTGTTCGCGCGCGCCGGCGGCGGCGTCATCTGGACGGCGAACCTCTCCCCGGACGCGCCGCACGATGCCGACACCCGCTACGGCATCCGCCCCGATCCGGCGGGGCTGGTGGGCGCCGACGCGCTTGTCCGCTTCGGCCGGGTAGGCGTGCGCGCGTCTGGCAAATTCTGGATGTTCGACGTGCTGCAGACCTCACCCGCCGAGAATTTTTTCGTTGTTCGTCCCCAATGGGGGATTGAGGCCCTGGTCCAGTGGTAGTGATGTCGCTAGATCACGATGGCTCGCGGCCGATCAAAAAAAGCTGAACGCCCCGCTTGACATTCGTACTCGAATTTGTGATCCTCCAACCGTCCTAACTGTCCACTCTACTCATAAGTGAGCCACGGGCCGAATGTCCCGAAATGTCTATGTGGGGAATCTCCCCTACCGCATCACCGACGACGAGGTGCGGGATGTCTTCTCCCAGAACGGCCGTGAGGTCGTGTCAGTCAACTTGATCATCGATCGCGAAACCGGACGCCCCCGTGGCTTCGGATTCGTGGAGATGGGCAGTGAGCAGCTCGCGGAGGACGCGGTTGCCGCGCTCGACGGGTTCATGCTCGACGGTCGCCCGCTCAAGGTGAACATTGCCCGTCCCCGTGAGGGTGGCGGTGGTGGTGGGATGGGCGGTCCTCCGCGTCGTCCTCGCCCCGATGGCGCAGCGCCCTCGGTGTACCGCACCGGTGGCCCCCCGCGTGAAGGCGGTGGCTATGGTGGCGCTGGCGGCGGTGGCGGCTACGGTGGTGGCGGCGGTGGGGGGTACAACGGTGGTGGTGGCGGCGGTGGCTACGGCGATCGTCCTCCTCGTCCTCCGGGTACCGGCTACACGGGCGGCGGTGGCGCACCCGGCGGTGGCTACGGCGATCGTCCTCCCCGTCCCGCAGGTGGCGGCTACGGCGGCGGTGGTGGCTACGGCGGCGGTGGCGGCACCGGCGGTCCGGGCGGCTACGGCGGCGGTGGTGGCGCCGGCGGCCCGAGCGGTGGCGCGCCTGCGCGTCGCTGGGAAGGCGGCGGCGGTGGTGGCCCTGGCGGCGGTGGCGGCGGCTACGGTGGTGGTGGTGGCGGCGGCGGCTACGGTGGTGGCGGCGGCGGTGGTGGCTACGGAGGCGGCGGCGGTGCCGGTGGTCCTCCGCGCGGCCGCAGCTTCGGCGGCGGAAGCCGTCGGCAGACCGAGTCGGCCATCGACGAAGAGCGCAGCCGCAAGACCGCCGAGTGGGAGCGCCGCAAGGGCGCTCGCAAGAAGGGCGGCCACGAGGACGACGACGGCGGCGATGTCGGCGGTGGTGACACCGGCGCCGGCGGCGACGAGAGCTGGTAGACGCGCGCGGGTTCGGCCCGCGAGCGTTCGTGAAGGCCCGCCCCTGGCGGGCCTTCCGCATTTTTGGCCCACGTCCCGCGGCCGCCCATGGACCGCGGGCCCGGAGCGCGCCTCGTTACCGGGGCGCCCGGATCGTGCCGTCCTGGGCGATCTCGATGCCGGTCTCGGGGAAGTCCTGCTTCCCGAGCACGCGGATGAGGTCCGCCGCGGCGTTCTGCGGATCGGGGACAGGCACGCCCTCGCCGAGCTGGCGGGTGCCGAGGATGCGTCCTGCCGCGAGGCGCCCGTCGCGCGCGAGCTGCACCTCGAGGATCGCGCCGATGCCCTGGTTCCCCGAGAGGTTGAAGCGGCCGTAGGTGGCGAAGTTGCCGAGGGAGTAGGCGATGAGCCGCCCCTGGTAGATCTCCATCGCGCGGAGCACGTGCGGACCGTGCCCCAGCACGAGATCGGCGCCGGCGTCGATCACGGCGTGGGTGAACCGGCGCAGGTCGCCCCGGTCCTCCCCGTAGAAGGTCTCCGGCCCGTCCGGCACGTGCGTGGCCTTGCTCCCCTCGGCGCCGCCGTGGAAGCTCACCAGGACGAGATCGTTCGCCGCGGCCAGGCCCTTCACCAGGGCCACGGCGGTGTCGGTGTCGTTGAGTTGGTGCCCCGACGCGCTCGTGTGGAAGCCGATGAGCGCGATCTTGAGCCCGTTGGTCTCCCACCGCGCGATCGTGCCGGGGCGGCCCGAGTAGAGGATCCCGGCCTTCTCCAGCGCACCCTCGGTCTCGAGGCGGCAGGCCTCGCCGAAGTCGATGGCGTGGTTGTTCGCGGTGCTCACCACGTCGAAGCCCGCATCGTCGTACCAGCGCATGTAGGCGGTCGGCGTACGGAACGCGTAGCAGCTGCCCGGCGTGGCGTCGGGCTTGCACTTCAGCGAGGGGGCATCGAGGTCGCAGAGGGGGCCCTCGAGGTTCCCGAAGGTCACGTCGGCGTCCATCAGCAGGTCCTTCACCGCGGTGAAGGTGGCCGCGCCGCCGTCCGGCGGGAGCGCGCCCGCGGGGAAGGCGGTGCCGATCATCATGTCGCCGACGGCGCGCAGGCGGACGGAGGCATCCGGGGGCGCGGTGGAGGCGTAGGTCACGGCCGCGGCGGAGCGGGCGGACGCGGCGAGGATGCGCACGTCGAGCTGGCCACGCGCGGCGGGGAGCTGCGTCGCGACGGACTCGTAGGTGGGGGCTACCGCGGCGAGCGCCTCCCACTCGCGCACCACCGCCTCCCAGTCACCCTTCACCCAGTGCGCCCAGCCGAGCTGCCACCGGCACTCCAACGTGGCGGGCGCGGCGGCGAGGCACCGATCGAACGCCGCGATGGCGTCGTCCGCGCGCTTCTCCCGGAGCGCGGCGAGGCCCTCCTCCAGCCCCGGCGGCGCGGTGAGCACGGCCTCGGCGGCTTCGGTCGCGGCTTCGACGGCGACGGCGACGACGGCGGCCCCTTGGACGGCCGCGGCCCGCTCCACGGCGTCCGGTGCGGGCGCTACGGGCGCGGGGTCCGAGGGCGCAGCGGAGGCGGGCGGGGGCGTCGCCTCGGCGGGGGCGGTGACGGGGGGAGGAGCACCCTGGGAGACCGCGCAGCCGAGCGCGAGGGTGAGGATCATGTGCATGTGGAGACCATCGCGGTGAAGAGCCTTCCGTCGAGCAGCTCCGGGTGCCACTGGACGCCGAGGCAGAAGGGGTGGCCGGGCAGCGCCACGGCCTCGATGACGCCGTCCGGCGCGCGCCCGAAGACCGCGAGCGGCCCCGCGTCGGCCACGGCCTGGTGGTGGGTGGAGTTGACCGCAGCCCCGACGAGCGGCGCCCACCGGCCCGTCGCCTCGAGGGGGTGCCAGGCGCTCGCGGGGTCGGTCGGCTGCTCGTGTTCGAGGGCGCCGTGCACCTGCGTGCCGATGTCCTGCACCAGGGTGCCGCCCAGCGCGACCGCGAGCGCCTGCATGCCCCCGCAGATGCCGAGGAGCGGCACGCCCCGCTCCGCGCACGCCCGCGCGAGCGTGAGCTCCAGCGCCGTGCGATCCTCCTCGACGCGGTCGAGCCGGGCCACGACGTCCTGCCCGTAGTGCCGCGGATGGATGTCCATCGCGCCGCCGGTGACAATCACGCCGTTCACGACGGCCAGGAGGTCCTCCACCGCGTCCGCGCCCCCCGGCGGCAGCAGCACGGGGATGCCTCCCGCCGCGCGGACCCGCGCCACGAGCACCTCGTTGAGGAAGACCTGGGCGCGCGGCGGGCGGACGCGCGGGCCGACCGAAGGGGCACCGCCGTCACGACGGTCGCAGGTGATGGCGATGAGGGGGCGGCGCACGGGGTGCGGAATAACGGGCGCACGGGAGTTAGGGTACGGACAGGCCCGACGCGGCCCGGAGCCCGCCTGCCCGGCATTGCCGTCGTGACCAACCCCCGCTCCCGCCAGAACCGTCGCGACCCGGCGATCGCCGGGCAGCTCGCCTACCTGCTCGGGGAGCGGGGCCACTTCGCCCAACCCAAGGACCGGGCCGAGCTCGTGGAGGCCGCGCGTCGGTTCCGCGATCACGGCATCGACGTGCTCGCGATCAACGGGGGCGACGGCACCGCCCACGTCGTGCTCACCGCCTTCGTGGAGGCCTACGGCGACACCCCGCTCCCGCCCGTCGCGCTGCTGCGCGGCGGCACGATGAACACGGTGGCCAGCGGCATCGGCGTGCGGGGCGCGCCCGCGGCGCTGCTCGGGGCGCTCGTGGCCCGGTACCACGCCGGCGAGCCGCTCGGTTGGGTGGAGCGGAACCTGCTCCGTGTGCCGGGGATCGTCCCCCAATATGGTTTCCTGTTCGGAAACGGGCTCATCTCCAACTTCCTCGAGGCCTACTACGAAGGGAGCGAGCCGTCGCCGCAGAAGGCGGCGTGGATCCTCGCGCGCGGCGTGGCGTCGGCGATGGTGGGCGGGGCGCTCGTCCGCAAGTTGATGCGGCCGATCGAGCTCGAGGTCGAGGTCGACGGGGTCACCTGGGCGCCCGCCTCCTACCTCTGCGTCGGCGCCGGCACGGTGGACGACATCGGGCTGCGCTTCCGGCCCTTCCACCTCGCGCCCCATCACCCGGGCCACCTCCACGCCGTCGGCTTCGCGTGCTCGCCGCTCGCGCTCATCGGTCAGCTCGGCAACATCTGGCTCGCGCGCCCGGCGACCGCGGCCGGGATCCGCAGCGCGGTGGCGACCCGGATCGTCATGCGCGGGAGCGGACCGATCCCGTTCATGATCGACGGGGACTTCCACACCGGCCGGCAGACCCTCACGGTGGAAGCGGGGCCCCGCGTGCGGCTCCTCGTGCCGTAGGCGCGTCGGCGCCCGCCGAAGGGCTTGACGCTCGCGCGCCGGTGATTCTCCTTTGGGGGCGTCGGGGTTGGCTGACACGTTGGACGTGCCGGCCGCCCTCCCAACCAAACGACAATCCAGGAGTCTGCCCATGTCCCCCATCATGGAGCTCGAGCGCACGTTTTTTGGCCTCGGGCCGCTGTCCCGTCGCCGCGCGCACTTCTTTCCCGCGTTCATCGAGGGCCCGGGCGCCCTCCCCGCGCCTGCCGCCGGCGGCGGCGTGCGTGTCAACATCTCCGACGCGGGGGCCAACGTGATTCTCGTCGCCGAGGTGCCCGGCCTCACCGAGAAGGACGTGTCGATCTCCTTCGACAGGAACGTGCTCACGGTGTCGGGCGAGCGCCTCCCGTCGGCGCCCGAGGGGTACACCGCCCACCGCCGCGAACGGGGCGCGCTCCGGTTCTCGCGCTCGGTCCGGTTCGGTGTGCCAATCGATGTCGACGGTATCACCGCCGTCGTGGCGAACGGGCTGCTCACCGTGACCCTGCCGAAGCGGCCCCGGGCCGCCGCGCGTGCCATCCCCGTCCAGACGGTCACCCACTGATCCACATCCCCCGATTGGAGGTTTCCATGCAGACCGAAACCCACTCGACCCAGCGCGCCCCCGAGCGCCCCGTGGTCGCGCCGCGCGTCGACATCTACGAGTCCGACACCGACGTGCTCCTCACCGCGGACCTCCCCGGCGTTCCCGACGGACGGGTCCAGCTCCACCTCGAGCGTGACGAGCTCGTGCTCGAGGCGTCCACCCAACTCCCACCCTCGGAGGGGGAGGTCGTGGCGCAGGAATTCGCCGACGTCGACTACCGGCGGGTGTTCCTCGTCCCCAAGGGCATCGATTCCGACGGGATCACCGCCGAGCTCCACGACGGCGTGCTCCGCGTCCGCCTTCCCAAGTCGGCCGCCGCCCAGCCCCGCCGGATCGAGGTCCGCGGCCGGGCGGCGTGATCGCGCGGGGCGTGTGATACGGGGGCCGCGGAACCGATCCGGAATGACAGGATTTGGTTCCGCGGTACCCCGGGCGCCGCCTTTCCCGGCCTCGAGAAAAGGTTTGGGTAGCACCCCGCGCCGATGTCGATCTATCCTTCGGGCCCCCACCGGTGCTCCATGTCTCGACTCGGCCTCCCCCTCCTCCTGTCACTCGCCCTCTACGGTTGTGACGGTGACAAGGGCTCCGGCTCGGACGTCGACAGCGCCGCCGACACCGGGAGCGCCGACACCGACCTCGTCCGCGGCGAAGACGCGGATGGAGACACCATCCTCGACATCCACGAGGGCGAGGGCGACGCCGACGGCGACGCCGAGCCCAACTTCCAGGATCGCGACGCCGACGGCGACACCATCCGCGACGACATCGAGGCCGGTGACGACGATCTCGCCACCCTCCCCGTCGATACGGATGGGGACGGCGTCTACGACTTCCTGGACGACGACTCCGACGGCAACTGCATCGACGACCGCGTCGAGTCCGGGTACGCCGGCACCGACGACGCGGGTGACGCCGTCGACAGCGACGGGGACGGCGTCCGCGACTTCCGGGATCGCGACAACGACGACGACGGCATTCTCGACATCCACGAGATCAGCGCCTGCGCCGTCACCGACACGGACGTGGACGACGTTCCCGACTACCTCGACGACGACTCCGACGGGGACGGCATCGGGGATGTCTATGAGAGCGGCGTCACCGACTTCTCCGACGAGCCCGTCGACACCGACGCGGACGGGGTGCCCGACTTCCTCGACGCCGACAGTGACGACGACGGGCTCCTCGATCGCGACGAGGGCGGCACCGGTGGCAACGCGGAGACCGCGCCGCGCGACACCGATCACGACGGTCGCTACGACTACGCCGACACCGACTCCGACGGGGACAGCCTCGGGGACGCCGACGAGGTCGCCATGGGCACCGCGCCCTACGACTCCGACACGGACGCCGACGGCTTCTCCGACGGCGGCGAGGTCGCCGCCGGCACCGATCCGCTCGACCCCGACAGCGTCATCGAGGGCATCTACGTCGAGGTGCCCGAGCACACCACGGTCGAGGAGGTCTTCGAGTTCGAGCTGAGCGTCGAGATGGGCGACATCGCGTTCATCATCGACACCACCTGCTCGATGGGCGGCGCCATCAACGCCGTGGCGGCCGAGTTCGCGCAGATCGTCGACGATCTGGGCGAGGTCCTCCCCGACGCCGCGTACGGCGTCGGCGGGCACGACGACTACGCCTTCGGCACCATGGGCAGCCCCGGCACCGACAAGCCCTTCTACCTGCGCCAGCAGATCACGACGGACACCGAGCCCGTCCAGGCCGCGTTCTCGTCGTTGTCGACCCACTCGGGCGGGGACGGCCCGAAGTCCGGCACCGAGGCCCTCTACCAGGCCGCGAGCGGCGCCGGGTACGACCAGGATTGTGACGGCAGCTACGACACCTCGACCGACGTGTACCCCTTCCTCGAGGACGCGTCGGACCCCTTCGCGGGCGGCGGCGGGTCGTACTACGACAGCTCCACGGTCGGCGGCGGCACCATCGGCGGCTTCGGCTTCCGCGAGTACGCGTTGCCGATCATCCTCGTCGCGAGCGACAACTACCTCCGCGACCCGGATTCCACCGGCTACTACAGCGCCACGCCCGGCGGCTGCCCGATCGACGCCGGCATGTCCGACGCGGTGAGCGCGTTCGCCGACATCGGCGCCTACTTCATCGGCGTCTCGGTCAACGGCACCACGGGCTACCCGCAGATGATCACGTTCGCGCAGGCCACCGGCTCGTACGCCGACCTGAACGGGGACGG
>JAKFCH010000033.1:0-7359 GCA_036676765.1 Deltaproteobacteria bacterium | reverse complement strand
TACTCCCCGTTGGAGACGGGCTCGATCTTGATGGGCAGCGGGGGCAGGTCGGCGGGCGTGCGGCGGGCCAGGAGAGCTCCGGGGGAGGGCTCTCCGTAGACACCGCCCGCTCGGCCGAAAGGGGCGCGGTCGTGCTCGCCGGGCGATGCCCGAGGTCGCGCATCCCGGCCACCGCCGCCGCGATTATCTCCGGAGGGAGGCCAGAACGACATGAACGTCCGAGACATCATGACCCCCGATCCCGTGTGTCGCACCAAGGACACCTCCCTCCAGGAGATCGCGCGCCTGATGATGGAGCTCGATTGTGGCTGCATCCCCATCCTGGAGGATCCGCAGAGCCGGAGGGTCGCCGGGGTGGTCACGGACCGGGACATCGTGTGCCGCACCCTCGCCCAAGGGAAGGACGCGCTGCAGATGGTGGCCGGGGACTGCATGAGCCAGCCGGTGATCACCATCTCGCCCGACGCGACCCTCGGCGAGTGCTCCGAGACCCTCGAGCGGAACCGGATCCGGCGCCTGCCCGTGGTCGACGCGAACAAGCACTGCATCGGCATCGTGGCGATGGCGGACCTGGTCAAGGCCACCACCCAGGCGCAGGTGGCGGAGCTGATGCGCGAGGTGTCGGTCGCGACGAAGGCGCCCGCGACGGTCAAGTAGCGGGTAGCCGCGCCCCTACCCGCAGGTCGCGAGCCCCGCGTAGTTCACCGTCACGACATCCCCCTCCACGGGCATCCGGCTCTCTTCGAAGATGATGCTGTTGCTGGCGCTGTCGTAGGTCCAGCCGGCGCTGCGGACGGTGCCGTTGACGGAGACGACGATCGTGGAGGGGACCGGGGTGCGCGTGAGCGTGAACGTGGACATGGTGACCGACGCGGTCGCGAGGGCCTCCACCTCGGTGCCCCAGTTCGAGCAGAGGGAGAGGAACACGCCGCCGGTCAGGTCGACTGCGTCGGAGTAGCCGATGCCCGCTTCGGCGCTGTTGCCGCCGGAGCTGCAGCCGCCCGGGACATCCCCGGCGATGGCGGAGAAGCGGACGAGCGAGGCGTCCCCCTTCTCGGCGATGACGCGGTTCACGTACGTTTCGGGCCGGCTCATGGACTGCTCGACCTCGTCGCTCACCATGATGATGTGGAGCACGGCGCTCGGGCGGAGGAACCCCTGGTTGCACTCGCCGGAGCCGGTCTTCTCGACCGCGTTGGTGACGACGGTGAGGCCCGCCTCGGTCCAGATGCCGCCGCCACGGGTCACGAAGTCGGTGAACCGCCCTTCGTAGTCGGGGATGGAGCTCGTGAGGATGGCGCTGTCCTTGCACCCGTCGTCGTCGTTGGCGACGATGATGTGCCAGTCGGTCGTGTAGACGGAGAGGTCGGTGATGAACGCCGAGAAGTTGGTGGCGAGGGCGCGGGCGTCGTCGTCCATCGAGCAGGACTGGTCGACGAAGAAGATGATGTCGGCGGGCGGGTTGACCGGCACCTCGAAGGTGTCCTCGTACTCGCCGGCGTAACGGCCCTCGCCGGTCTGCTCCGACGTGCGCGTGCCGCGCGGCTCGTTCGACGTGACGCTGAGCTCCCCGACCTCCACGCCCTCGACGATCGGCGTGAACGTCACGTGCACCTCGGTGGAGGCCTCGGGCTCGAGCTCCAGGGGCAACACGTTCGGGTCGACCATGGTGAACAGGCCGCCGGAGTGCGAGATCGAGGAGATGACGAGCGTGTCGGTGCCCACGTTGGTGAGCGTGACGTTCTCGGTCGTGTCGCACCCGATGTAGGCGGTGCCGAGGTCCAGCGGGTCGGGGCTGATCTCGAGCTCGGGCACGCGGCCCTCGCCGAGGAGATCGACGGTGCTGCGGGCCTCGTCCTCGTCGTCCGAGAGGACCACCGCCTCGGCGGCCTGCGCCCGGGCGCCGTCGGGGCTGAACGCCACGTCGATGTCCATCGAGGTGCCGCCGGGGAGGCTGAAGACGAGGTCCTCCGCGGGGGTGAGGATGGTGAAGCCGCGCGCCTCGCCGCCGATGGTGATGCCGCTCACCTCGAGGACGGACTCCTCGGTGCCGACGTTGGACACGGTGAAGGTCTCGGTGACGGACTCTCCGGCGGAGAGCGACCCGAACGACAGCTCACCGGGCGAGACCTCGATCTCCGGGCCCTCGGCTCCTTCGGCGTCGCCGATCTTGTTCAAGCCCTGATCCTGGGCGCACGCGACGAGCAGGGGGAGGAAGACGAGGGCACGAATCAAGGGGAACCTCCGGCACAGCGAGTGTACAGCAATGGCCGTGCCAGAAGGAAGCGCGATGTGCGTGCCTTTTTCGAAAGACTGTGGGATCCTGGTGCCCCGGTCGGCCGGGGAGCGCGGGTCCGCCATGGGATCCGGGTGCCCCGCCCGCGTCAGGGGTGGCAGGGCACCTGATCCCCGGGGGCGTTGCGGGGGCCCGGCGGCCCCCGCACGGGGGCGCGCGCATCGCGCGCGGCCCCGCCGAACCCACGAGGACTACGAGAGGAGGTCGGCGACCGTGGCGCGCTCGCTCTCGAGCTCGGCGGTGGTCGCGGCGATCTTGCCCTGGGCGAACGCGCCGTGCTCGAGGCCCTCGACCACCTTCCACTCGCCGTTCCGGGGAACGGTGACGGGGTAGCTGAAGATGAGGCCGGCGGGCACGCCGTACTGACCGTCGGAGCACACGCCCATCGACGTGAACTGGCCGGCGGGGGTGCCGTTCCAGAGCGACGACATGTGGTCGATCGCCGCGGAGGCCGCGGAGGCCGCGCTCGACGCGCCGCGCGCCTCGATGATCGCCTTGCCGCGGGTGGCGACGGTCTTGAGGAACTCGCCCTGGAACCAGGACTCGTCGGTGATCACGTCGGTGGCGGCCTTTCCGCCGATCTTCGCGTGCACGTAGTCCGGGTACATCGTGTCGGAGTGGTTGCCCCAGATGCCGACGTTCGTCACGTCACCCGGGAGGGCGCCGGCCTTCTGGGCGAGCTGGGCCTTGGCGCGGTTCTCGTCGAGGCGCGTCATGGCGTGGAACTGGTTCTTCGGGACGCCCTTCGCGGCGTGCATCGCGATGAGCGCGTTGGTGTTGCACGGGTTGCCGACGACGAGGACGCGCACGTCGGAGGCGGCGCGCGCGGCGATCGCCTTGCCCTGGCCCACGAAGATCGGGCCGTTCGCCTTGATGAGGTCGGCGCGGTTCATGTCCTTCGTGCGGGGGCGGCTCCCGACGAGGAAGGCCTGGTTCACGCCGTCGAAGCCGGTGTTCAGGTCATCGGTGAGGACCATGTCGTGCAGGAGCGGGAACGCGCTGTCGGAGAGCTCCATCGCGACGCCCTCGAGGGCCTTCATGCCGCTCGGGATCTCGAGGAGGTGGAGGATGACCGGCTGGTCCTTGCCGAAGCAGTCGCCCGCGGCGAGACGGAAGACGAGCGCGTAGCCGATGTTGCCGGCGGCGCCGGTGACACAAACGTGGAGGGGAGCCTTCATTGAGTGACCTCGGAGGGGGGCAGGCTTAACCCCGCGGAAGCCGAACCGAGAGGTCCTCGGGCCTCCGAGCGCCGGGTCGCCGCAGGAATTTCCCGCGCGCGTCCCGGCGCCCACCGCGGAGCCCGCGCAAGGCGGGATAATGTCGCGCGGTGCTGCTGAACGCGTCCGGATCGTGGGGCATGGCCCTCCTGTTGCTCCTCGCCCTCGGGCTGCCGCTCCAGGTGGCCGTGGGCGGGCTCGTCGCGCTCGGGCGGCCCATCCCCGCGGCGGCCGCGCTCCTCGCGCCTCTGTTGGCCCTCACCCTCGGGTACGCCGGCACCATCGCGGGGATGGACAACGCCATCGCCGCGCTCACCCAGTCCGCGGATCCCGCGTGGGTGCCGTGGTTCGCGCTCGACGATCGCGCCCGCGCCCTCCTCCCCGCGGCCCTCGGCGGGGCCGGCGCCGCCCTGCTCGCGCTCCCCCCGGGCGTCGGCGCCGCGTGGGTGAACGTCCGGGCCGGCGCGGCGTCCGTCACGTCCGGGCGGCGGTGGATCCTCCCCGGCCTCGGGCTCGCCGCCGCCGGGCTCGTCGCGGTCGCCGAGGGGGTCGCGAGCTTCCGGGGGGGCGGCCCCTGGGGCACGGGCGCCCTCGCGATCCCCGCGCTGGGCATCGTCCCGTTCGCCGTCGCCGCCGCGCTCGCCATGGTGCGCTCCCGCCGAACGGGGCTCCATGCCACGGTCGTCGGCTACGGCGCCCTCGGCATCGCGAGCCTCGGCTTCGCCACCTCCGCGGCGGCGCTCGCGGGGTGGTCGCCCGCCTCCGCGCTGGGTGACTTCTCGGCGCCCTTCGCCGCCGTCGACGAGCTGGCCGAGCGCACGCGGGAGGGTTGGTTCGTCAGCCGGGTCGCCGCCTTCGCGGCGGTCGGCTCGGTCGTGGCGTTCCTGCCGGCGCTCCTCGTGCGCGACTGGCGGCGGGTCGACGCGCGTGCGGGCACCGACGTGCTCGTGTGCGGCGCCCTCGCGCTCCTGGGCGTGCTCACCGGGGTGTGGGCGAGCGCCCGCGAGCGCGTGTTGTCGCACTACGCGGGGGCCCACGGCACCGCGGTGCTCGACGCCGTCGCCGGCTACGACGTGCCGCGCCGCCTGCCGCTCCCGGCGCGGGTCCTCATCGGCCCGGTGGAGGCGCCCCGCTGGTTGATGCAGCGCGAACGCGGAGGGCTCGAGGTCCTCCCGTTCGCCGAGGGCCTCGACACCATCGGCCCCGCGCTCCTCCGCAACGACGGGCTGATGCTGCCGCCGTCGCTCCCGCTCGAGGACCTCTACCTCGCGCTGTTCGGCTCCGAGGCCGGGCGGATCGCCCTGGTCGGGTGCGCCGCCGCCACGCCCGCCCTGCGCGCCGACATCCGCCGCGATCCTCTGCTCGCGACCGGTCGGTGCGGTGCGTTCCCCCTCGATCTGCGCGTCACCACCGCGCTCGACGCCCCCCGGGTGCTCATCGTGCTCGCGGACCGCCTCGTCGACGATGGCGGCGACATCGTGCCTGCCGCGGCGCTGACCGACATCGAGGGCCGCGACGTCGTGGTCCGCGGCCAGGTGGACGCCACCGTGGGCGATCTCGTCGCCGTGCTCCACGCGCTCGCGACGGCCGAGCGGGTGTACCTCGGGTGGGGCGTCACGCTCGAGGGCGGCAACCTCCCGGTCGGCATCGAC
This sequence comes from Deltaproteobacteria bacterium, assembly GCA_036676765.1. Taxonomy (GTDB): domain Bacteria; phylum Myxococcota_A; class UBA796; order UBA796; family SXON01; genus CAJBVW01. Next base: position 2,194 of record JAKFCH010000033.1, on the reverse strand, counting down.
CCCGGGCTGCGGATCCGGAAGGCGGCGTTCGAGGCGCTGCACGGCGCCGAGATGGACGGCGCGCACGCGCTTTGAGGGGGGCGGCGTCGGGGCGGGGCGTGCCCGGGGCACCTCACGCGGGCGCGCCCCCGCCCCCACGCCGGACTAAGAGGGCGCCATGTCCGACGCCTCGCAACCGCCCGTCACTCCCGGGGCCGACGCGCCCAAGGCCCGCGCCGACTGGAGGCGCCTCGTCGGGCTCGCCCGCCCCGAGCTCCCCACCCTCGCGGTCGCCACGCTCGCCCTCGCGGGCGGGAGCGTCGGCACGCTGGTGGCCCCCCAGGGCATCAAGCTGCTCATGGACGCGGTGCAGGAGCCCGACGGTCGCGCGATCCTCGACCGCACGGTCGTCGGCTTGATGGGTGTGTTCGTCCTCGTGGGCATCTTCGGCTTCCTCCGCGCGTGGCTCTTCACGCTCGCGGGCGAACGCGTGGTCGCGAACCTCCGGAAGCAGCTCTACGCCAACGTCGTGCGCCAGGAGGTCGGGTTCTTCGACGCGCAGCGCACCGGCGAGCTCATCAACCGGCTCTCCGCCGACACCGGGCTCCTCCAGAACAGCGTCACCGTCAACATCTCGATGGCGCTGCGCTTCGTGCTCCAGGCCATCGGCAGCCTCGCGGTGCTGTTCTACACGAGCTGGAAGCTGGCCACGCTGATGCTCGGCGTGGTGCCGTTCGTCGCGATCGGCGCGGTGGTGTTCGCCCGCATGGTGCGCAGCCTCTCGAAGAAGACGCAGGATGCCCTCGCCGGCGCCAACTCCGTCGCCGAGGAGACGCTCGGCAACATCCGCACCGTGCGCAGCTTCGCGCGCGAGGAGCAGGAGGTCGGGCGCTACGCCGCGCGGGTGGACGAGTCGTTCCAGCTCGGTCGCACGCTCGCGCTCACGTACGGCGCGTTCCAGGGGGCGATGGGGTTCGCGGCCTACGCCTCGATCGCGCTGGTGCTCTGGTACGGCGGCGGGCTCGTGATGGACGGCGGCATGTCCGTCGGCGACCTCACGGCGTTCATGCTCTACACGCTGTTCCTGGCGTTCGCGCTCGGCGGCCTCTCCGGCCTGTTCGGGGACTTCAACCGCGCGCTCGGCGCGAGCGAGCGGGTCTTCGAGCTGCTCGATCGGACGCCGGGTGTCGTGAACGGCGGCGGGCGCAGGCTCGACCGGGTGGAGGGCCGGGTCACGCTCGAGCACGTCGACTTCGCCTACCCCACCCGGCTCGACGCCCCCGTCCTCCGCGGGGTGGACGTGGAGATGGAGCCCGGCCGCGTGCTCGCCCTCGTGGGCGCGTCGGGCGGCGGCAAGAGCACCGTCGCGTCGCTCCTCGCGCGGCTGTACGACCCCACGGCCGGCCGCATCCTGCTCGACGGGGTGGACCTGCGCGACCTCGACACCCGCTGGCTCCGCGAGCAGATCGGCACGGTGGCGCAGGAGCCCGTCCTGTTCGCCACCACCATCGAAGAGAACATCCGCTACGGGCGGCCCGACGCCTCGATGGACGAGGTCGAGGCCGCCGCGAAGGCCGCCAACGCCGACGTCTTCGTGCGCGCGTTCCCCGAGGGCTACCAGACCCTCGTGGGCGAGCGCGGCGTGCGGCTCTCGGGGGGCCAGAAGCAGCGCATCGCCATCGCGCGCGCCCTGCTCAAGGATCCGCGCATCCTCGTGCTCGACGAGGCCACGAGTGCTTTGGACTCCGAGAGCGAGCACCTCGTCCAGGAGGCGCTCGAGCGCCTCATGCACGGCCGCACCGTGCTGGTGATCGCGCACCGCCTCTCAACCGTCCGGGACGCCGACCGCGTCGTCGTGATCGACGGGGGTGGGGTGGCGGAGGTCGGCACCCACGACGAGCTGGTGGCGCGCGACGGGGTGTATCGTCGCCTCGTCGAGCGGCAGTTCGCGGTCGCGTCGTAGGAGGCGGGGATGCGTAGAATCGGGTGGGTGTGGGCGCTGGTCGCCCTGGCGGGCACGGCGGCCGCCGACACGGGCGACACGGGCGACACCGCCGAGCCCCGCGAGCGGGACACCGCTCCCTACGTCGACACCGGCGCCGTCGCCGAGGAGGTGTACGTCGAGGACGTGGGCTGCGCCACGGGCGCGGCCGGCCCCGCCGCGGGCTCGATGGGCCTCGCCGCGCTCAGCCTGTGCGCGGCAGCGGCGTGGGGA
>JAKFCH010000032.1:0-43516 GCA_036676765.1 Deltaproteobacteria bacterium | reverse complement strand
ATGCGCAAGCTGCGGGACGAGCTGATGATGAGGATCTCCGGGCTCGGGCGGGCGGACCGAGGCGCGGCGCGCCGAGCCCGGAGTGACACCCGCCCCCGCCGCTCTGGGCGGGGGCCGCCCTCGGCAGGAGGCGCGCAAGGCGGGCGGCGCCGCCCTATGCCTTTACGCCTGCCCCCACCGCACCCGGCCCTGGATCACCGTCGCGAGCGCCGGCCCGGCGTCGTGGCGGAAGAGCAGCGCGTCGACGAGCGCGGCGAGGTCGGTCGTGGGCGGGGCCTCGATGGCCACGAGGTCGGCGTCGAAGCCGGGGGCGAGGCAGCCCACGCGCTCGCCGAGGCCGAGCGCGACCGCGCCGCCGCGGGTGGCGAGCCAGAGGAGGACCTCGGGGGACACGGGCGCGCCGACGACCAGGGAGGCGTCGTAGGCGCTCGCGGCGACGCGGCGCAACGAGAAGGTGCGGCCGGCGCCCACGTCGGTGCCGAGCGCCACGGGCACGCCGGCGGCCAGCGCGCGCGCGAGCGGCATGCAGCCGCTGCCGAGGAAGAAGTTGCTGTCGGGGCAGTGCGCGACCACGGCGCCGCGCGCGGCGAGGCGCGCCCACTCGCCGTCGGAGAGGTGGATGCAGTGGGCGAGCAGGGTCTGGCGGGTCACCAGCCCGAGATCCTCGTAGACGGCGAGGTAGTCGCGCGCCTCGGGGTAGGCGGCGGCGGTTGCCACGAGCTCGTCGGGGTTCTCGGACAAGTGGGTTTGGATCCACAACCCGTGGCGCTCGGCGAGGGCGGCGGCGGCGCGCAACATCGGCTCGTCGCAGGAGAGGGCGAAGCGTGGCGTGACACACACCCGCAGGCGGCCGCCGTCGTGGCCGTGCCAACGCTCCACGAGCGCCTCGGTGGCGGCGACGGTCTCCGCGGTGTCCCGCAACAACGCCTCGGGCGCGCCCCGGTTCATCCAGGTCAGCCCGGCGAGCGCGCGCAGGCCGCTGCGATCGAGCTCGGCGAACAGGGCGTCGGTCGCGCCGGGGTGGCTGGTGCTGTAGATGCCGGCGGTGGTGGTGCCCTGGCGGAGCATCGAGCGGCAGAACACCGGCGCGATCTGCTCGGCGTAGGCGCGCTCGCCGAAGCGGCTCTCCTCGGGGAACACTGAGGTCTGGAGCCAGGGGAGCAGGGGGCCGCTGGCGCTGCCGAGGATGTTGGTCTGCGGGAAGTGCAGGTGCGCGTCGACGAAGCCGGGCAGGAGCACGGCGCCGGGCCAGGTCTCGGGGATGTCGCAGCCGGGCGGGGCGGGCTCGACGGACTCGAAGCGGCCGTCGGCGCCGATGTGGATCAGCGCGTCGGGGAGGAGGGTGAGCCGGCGCTCGGTGGCGTGGGGGCGGAGGAGGCGGCCGCGGACGGTCGAAAGGGGAGAAGTGGACATCGGCCGCCCTCTAACCCGTCGTGGAGGCCGCGGCGCGCGATGGCGCCTGCTCCTACCGTTCCCACATCCGCCACGGCTTCGGGAGCCACGCCCACCGCTCGCCGGTCCAGGCGAGGCCATCCCACGCCATGCCGGTGGTCTCGCCGGGGCGCACGTACTTCCACGCGCACCACGTGGCGCCGGGGTGGAGGCGGTCGAGCATCGCGGCGTACCCGCCGGGGAGGCGCTCGGCGAGCGGGATGGTGGCGCGGGGGCCGAGCAGCAGGGGGCTCGCGCAGACGATGCGCACCTGGGTCTGATCGCGGCCGGCGGCGCGGGGCGGCCCGAGGTCGGCGTAGACGGTGGGGTAGCGCTCGCGCGCCTGGTCGGCGTAAACACCGAGGAACAGGTCCGCGAAGTCGTCCGCGTGCGGGCGGAGCTGGGCGAACAGGTCGAGGTGCTCGCCGAAACGCGACGGGTCGATGAACGCGGTCACGATCTGCTCGGCCGCGACGCGGCAGGCGGTGATCGTGGCGCCGCCGCGCGGCAGGAGCGGCTGGGCGCGATCCGCCGCGAGAGGGGCCTGGGTCATCAGCTCGCGCTCCTCACGTCGGTGGCGCCTTCCGCGTAGTGCTCCTTGATCTTCGCGAGCGTGGCCGGCCCGATGCCCGGCACGTTCGCGAGGTCGTCGAGTGAGGTGACCGGCCCGTTGGTGGCAATCCAGTCACGGATGGCCTTCGCCTTCACCGGGCCGATGCCGTTGATGGCCTCGAGATCGGCCTGGGAGGCGCCCGACACCTTCGAGGACGCGGCGTCGGTCGCCTGGGTCGTGGGGGTCGGGGTGGTCTCGGTGGTCGTCCGGGTCTGGGGCGTGTCGGTGTCGGCGGTGGTCTTGTCCTTCGACTCCCCGTCGGCGTCGACCGTCTGCACGACGGGCGTGGGCTGCTTCACCGCGCCGGCGTCCACGTTCGTGCCGAGGGTGCTCTCGAGATCCTTGACCATTGCCCAGGTGACGATCTCCTTCTTCCAACCGGCCGGGAGGTTGGAGGGGTTGGAGAGGCGCGAGGCGATGTACGCCTTCTCCTCCGCGCTCAGGTGGCCGTGCTCGGCCTCGAGCTGCGCGGCGGTGACCGTGCCCCCGTTCACCTTGTCGGCGAGGTTCTTGGCGCGCACCGAGCGCGTCGCGATGCCGGAGAGGGAACCCTTGGCGAAGGCGCCGCCGCCGCTCTTGACGACCTTCCAGAACACGTCGTCGGAGTCGCCGTTGTAGGTGTCGGGGTTGAGCAGCTTGCTCGTCACGTCACCGGCGAGCGCCGTGGTGCCCGAGCTCAACGCCTGCCCGAGGAACGTGGGCTTGTCACCGAGGAGCTTCTTGATCTCGCCCGAGGCCATCGACGAGCCGCTCGCCGCCAGGATCGAGAACAACATCTTCTGGGCGACGAGGTCGTTGTCCCAATTCTTCTCGTCCAGCATCACGCCCGCGATGGAGTCGAGGATGTTGCCGGGGAGGTTCTTGAGCCCCTCGTTGAGCATCGATTGGATGACACCCGGTGGCACGTTCTTCACGAGCCCCTTGGCCCAATTCTCGACGAACTTGGCATTGCCGAGGCCGGCGGTGGCGGCGGCGAGGATGTTCTTCACGCCGTCGGTGGTGGCGGCCTCCCACCCGTAGGAGTTGCCGGTCATGAGCGCGCGCGCGGTCATCGCGGTGGCACCGGTGGCGAGGGTGCCGAGCACCGCCACGAGCAGGGGGGAGGCCGCGCCGTCGGTGAGGACGGTCAGGACGACCGCTCCGACGATCTCGATGCCGGTGACGACACCGTCCGCGACCTCGCCCTTGACACGCTCGTAGCTCTCGAAGTCGGAGTTGTAGCGCCCGAAGAGGAGCTCGACGTTCTCCTTGTCCTTCTCGGCGCTCTGCCCGCCGGACTTCCAATCGTCGACGGCCTTGTCGGCCTTCGCCTTCTGCCAATCGAGCTGCTCGGCCCCCTCGGACACCCCGATGGCGCCCATGAAGTCCATCCATGCGCCCGACGCGCCGCCGCGCTGCCACTCGTGCTTCTTGTCGAGGATGGCCTGGTATTCTTCGGGCGTGGTGGGCGTGCCCATCATCGCGATGTCTACGTCGAGCTGCTCCTTGCCGGAGAGCTCGGAGCCGAAGCCCGCGTACTTCCCGATGCCGAGGTCCTGGTCGAGCAGGTCCGCGGGGGCGTTGGGACCGCCATATTTGGCCGCGTACTTCGACCGGAGGGTGGCGATCTCCGCCTTGGACTTGCCCTGGAGGGTCTCCTTGAGCATGTCCTCGTTGGTGCCCCACCCGTCGGTGGCGTACTTGAGGACGAGCTCGTCGTCGGCCGTGCCTTTCTTCTGGTATTGGTCGGCGACCTGGCGTTCGTAGTTTGTGTCGTCCGCCTTGCCCATCTCGGCGTCGAGCATGGTGCTGATGCTGCGCCCGTACTTGTCGGCGTAGCGCTTCTCCAGCGCGGCGCGGTCCTCGACGGCCTTCTTGTAGACCACCATCTTGGCGTCGTAGTCGGGGTCCTTGGGGTCGGGCTGCTTGAGGTTCGGATCCTTGAGTTGGTCGAAGATCTTCTTCTCGTCGGTGCCCCCGCCGAAGAACCAACCGTCCGTGGCGGCCAGCTCCAGCTTGGCGGCCTTCTGGCCGATCTTGTCGTCGTCGAGGAGGGCGAAGCCGAGATCCTGCTGGGCGTCGTCCATGTCGCCGTCGATGGCCGTGCGCAGGGAGAAGTCGCCTTCGGGCTTGATCCCGTAGTTGTCCTCGGTGGCCTTGGTCGTGGCGTAGCCCTTGTAGAGCGCCTCGAGCTGGGCCATCTCCTCCTTCGACTTGCCCTCGAGCTTGCCGAAGACGGCGTCCTCGTCGGTGCCCCACCCGTCGATGGCCTCGTGCACCCGGATGGCGTCCGCCTTGAGGTTGCGCGTCTTCTCGTCGATGGAAGTGTCGAGGAGCGCGTTGGTGACATCCAGGTCGTGGCTGCCGAGGTTGTCCCGCACGCGCTGGATGATCGCGGCCTTGGTCGGATCGTCCTTGGCCTGCTTCTGGAGCTCCGCCAGCTCCTCGTCGGAGAGGAGGCGGAGCTGGGCCTCGATGGCGGCCTCGTCGTCCCCGTACCAACTGATTCCGTTGGAAAGGGCGGCGAACGTGGCGCTCACCCGATCGCCGCTGAGGTGGGCGAGGGCCTCGGAGAGATCCCCGCCTTCCATCTCCGACCTGAGGTGGGCCTCGATCGACTTGCCGCGGTAGTGCTCGGCGTAGATCTTCTTGAGCGCGGCGGCCTCGACCTTGTCGATGCCACGGAGCGCGGTCATGATCGCGCCCTCGGACGTGCCCATGCCGTCCATGGCATCCCACAAGTTGGTCGCCTTGCCCTCGAGCTTCTCCTTGGCGGCGGCGTAGAGCGCGCCGGCAGGGCCCTCGATCATCGCGGAGATGTCGACCGCCTTCTGCGCGAGCTCGGCGTCGAAGGCCTTGAGCTGCTCGGTGAGGGCGTCCTCGAAGCCCTTCTTCTGGGCGTCGAGCGCGATCTTGGCGTCGGCCTCGGCGGTCTTCGCCTTCTCGGTGAGGGGCCCGGCAAAGCCCGCGATCTCGACCTTGAACTGATCGCCCAGGCCCGACACGGCGGCCTTGATGGCGTCGGTGTGCTTCTGGGTGCTGGTCCGGAGCTCTTCGGCGAGCAGGATGCCCGCCTGGGACTCGGTAGTGCCCACGCCGGCGAGCTCGGTCGCGCTGGTGACGGCGGACTTCTCCAGGCCCTTGGCGGCCTCGACCGCCTGTTCGTCCAGCGACTTCAGGTTGGTCGCGTGGGCCTCGTCCATGTCCTTGCGGATGGACTCGGCCTGGGGGCGCACCTGCTCCCAGTTGGGCTCCTTCTTCATCGGCGTGATGGCCGCGTCGAACTGCTGGACGAAGCCGGCGTAGGTGTCGCCGAGGGCCTTGGCGGTGTCGCGCAGGCCGCTCTTCGCCTGGTCACCCTGCTCCTGGAGGGAGGTGGCGGCCTTGGTCCGGGCGGTGTCGACGGCGGTGGTGCCCTTCGTCGCGCCGTCCTCCACGCGCTTGCCGCCGTTGGCGCGGAGATCCTCGATGGTCTTGTCGGCGCCCTCGTCCTCGGTCTTGATCTTGGTGCGGGCGGCCTCCAGCGTGGCGTCGAGCTTCTCCTCGGCGAGCTTGCGCCGGGCCTCGAGCTCCTTCACCAGCGGATCCACCGTGCCGTTCACCAGCACCTTCACCGTGAGGGCCTGCATCGCGATCTTGCCGGCGCGGTTGTTCGCCTCGGCGACGAGGCTCTGCTGCCGCTTCTCGCCGGCCTTCACGGCGGCCTCGGCCTTGCACTTGAGCTGGAGATCCCCGTAGGCATCCCCGCCGTAGCTCGCCTTGAATTGGGTGGAGAGGCGCTTGCCCTCCTCGACCGCGAGCTTGCCGTTCTTCGCGCCGAGCTTCTTGCACTCCTCGACCTTGGTCGAGAACACGTCGAGGTAGGGCTGCTCCATCGTGGCGCGGAGCGCGTCGAGCTTGCCCTTCGCGCCGTCGAACTCGGTCGCGATGGTGGCCTTCCACGTGACGGAGAGGGCCTCGAGGTCGGTGTTGGCGGTGGCGGCGGCGGCGTGCACGTCGGCCGCGGAGGCGCCGGACACCTCGTCGAGCGCGGTGCGCGCGCCGGCGAACGCGGCGGTGATCTGCTCCTTCGCGGTGGCGGCGGCGCCGTCGAGCGAGCCCACCTGGGTGGTGACGGCGGTGGTCACGGACTCTTCGAGGGTCTCCACCCGGGTCACGAGCTCGGACTGGTAGCCGCCGGCGATGCGCGTGAGCTCGTCCCCCGCGGTGTTGATGCGCGTGACGTGCTCGTCGATGCCGAGGCCGGTGTCCTTCTTGATCTGGGCCGCCTTCTCCTTGTCGAGGCGCGGCGTGTCGAGGCGGACGCGCGGGAGCGGGTCGAAGCTCGGCGGGGGCGACACGATCCCCGGGCCACCGCCGCCGTCGAGGCTGCTCCCGCCCCCGGTCGTGTCGGCGTCCTCGTCCCCCCCGCCGTCGGCGTCGGCGGCGAGGAGGGCGTCCGCGTCGGCGTCGGTGCTCTCGTCCTCGTCCGTCTCGTCGGCGTCCTTGTCCTTGTCCTTGTCCTTCTCGTCCTTCCCTTCCTCGTCCTTCTCGTCCTCGTCGCCCTTCTTCTCCTTGGCGCCGTCCTTCTCGTCCTTGTCGGTCGCGCCCCCGTCGGCGTCCTTCTCCTTCTCCTCTTCCTCGTCCTTGGCGCCGTCCTTCGCGTCCTGGTCCTTGTCGGCCTGGTCCTTCGGGTCGGTGTCCTTGTCGGGGTTGGTGTCGTCGGTCTTGCCCTTGTCGCCGTCGGGCAGGACGTCACGCGCGATGGCGCCCCCCGAAGCGCCGGACGACATTCCGGGCGCTTCGGCGACGACAGCTTCCGTCGCCATCACATCCGGACCGGCCGCCGCGAGAGCGCCCCCCGCGCGCGCGAAGTCGGCGCCGACGGACTCGGCCTCCCGCTCCACGGCATCCCCGGGCATCGTGACGGGCATGCCGTTCTCGACGCCGCTGGGCTGGGCGTGGCGGCCCTCGAGGTGCTGGACCGCGTGGGTGACCTCGTGCGCGAGCAGCTCGTCCCCACCGGTGGTGCCGGGGCGGAGCTCCCCCGCGCCGAAGGCGATGTGGGTGCCGACCGTGAACGCGCGCGCGGACACGCCCCGCGCGGCGTCGTGCGCCAGGGCATCGTCGTGGACGCGGACCATCGAGAGGTCCCGACCGAACCACGCCTCGAGCTTGTGGAGCACGACGGCGGGCAGGGGGGTGCCGCCGCGCCGGAGGCTCTGCTCGACGAGGGCGGGGCCGTCGATCTCGCCGCGGTCGTAGGCCTCGGCCGCGCGCATGGCGGCCTGCCGGCTGGCATTGCTCGGAGACGGCGAGACGCCCTCGACGCGCAGGGCCGCGGCCGCGCGGAACACGACGTCCGCGCCGGTGTTCCCGGCGAGGCTGGCGACGGTCTGCTCGTTGCCCGCGAGGCCCTGTTCGGCGCTCTCCTGGAGGGGGGCGGACTCCGTGCCCGGCGCGATCTCCCGCGCCACACGTTCCATGCCGGCCATCCGGCTCACCGGGGCGCGGGCGGCGTGCCTCCGTGCCGATTCGCGATTCGCCACGTTCTCTCCCGAGCCGGCCGATGGTAACATAGCCGGGGCTCAACCGGACTTCCATGGTTTCGCTGTCTTGTCCTTCCTGCGCGGGTCCCCTCGCGACGCCCGCGCTCCGCGGGCCCACGCTCTGCCCGTGGTGCGGACACAGCGCGCTCGTGGGGGTCGCCGCCACCGGCGCGGCCATGGAGGCGGAGGCCGTCCAGAGCATCGCCCGCGCCGCGCTCGCCCGGCGCCAGACGGTCGGCGGCCGGCTCTACGATCGCCGCCACGCGCTCTACGGCGCCCTCGGCGGCGTCGCCGTGCTCGGCTCCCTGGTCTTCGTGGCCGCGGGTTGGGTCGCGCCCCCCGGGTGGGCGGGGTCGTTGGCGCTGGTCGCCGGGTTCTGCGGCTGCTGGGCCGTCGGGCTGCTCGGCGGCGCACGGCGGCGCATGCTCGCGGTCGGGCTCGTGCCGCTGCTCGCGCTGCCCTTCGCCGCGCGCGTGGTCGCCGGCTTCGCGGGCATGGACCGGGCCGGGCCCGAGTGGTGGCTCGCGCCGATCGTGTTGGGTGTGGTGGGGGTGGGGGTGGTGCTGGTGGCGCCGGCGAAGGGCTAAAAGGCTCGCGACGGATGCGCGGCGAGGATTGAGCTTCGTCGCGCGCTCTGGTAAGGATCGGGCTCGCCCCGGACGACGATGAGCGAGCAGCAACTGGCGACGGTTCCCGCGGTCGTGCCACCCCAGCAGGGCGCGGTCGACGTCGGGACCACGACCTCCGGGCCGGGCAACGCGGCCGTCCGGGACCGTATCCAGGCCCTGCGCGATGCCGCGCGGGGGAGCTGGAGCGGGAACGTCGACGAGGACCAGGTGCTCCTGCTCCTGATGCAGCTCACGCCCGGCGAGGCGGCCGCCGTGGCCGCGGACCAGGTGCTGTTGAGCACGCTCGGCGGGGCCCTCGACGCGCGGGAGATCAGCACCGCCGCGATGTTCCTGCGCATGCCGCTCAAGAACCGGGCGTGGTGGTTGCAGGAGGCGGGCGAGATGGGCAACGTGCCGGACGCCGCCTGGACCGCGGCGATCGCCGTCTCGCCGCTGCAGGAGCTGCTGGCGTTCGTCGCGTGGGCCGACGTCTACGCGGCCTGCCTCGCGGAGAAGCCGGCGGCGACCCTCGGTGGCCTCGCGCTCGCGCTCCCGGCGCTCCGCCTCCTGGTCCTCGTGGCCGCTCCCGAGCTCGGGGACGACGAGGTGGCCGTGCGCGCGGGGCTGCTCGTGCAGCACGGCCTGTTCGAGCGGCTGTCGAGCGGGCTCCCGCGGGGAAGCGCGCTCTCCCCCGGTCTCCGGGCGGCGGTGTTGCGGTTGGCGAGCGCGCCGTCATTGGACCTGGCGCGGGTTCGGGCGTTGTTCGAGGTGCGGTTCGGGAAGCCGGTGGTGGATGGGGAGACGGAAGAGATGGAGCCCGTGGTGTGGACCGCCGACGCCGTGCTCCAGGTGTGGCGCACGCTCGACCTCCTCCCGGACCAGGACGTGTCCGACAGCACGATCCTGCAGGTGTTCCAGGCGGCGCGCGAGACGGGCGGGAGCCAGGAGGACTTCCTGGTGACCATCGGCATCGACGCGTCGGCCGAGAAGCTCTCCCACACGGTCCGCCACGAGATCGGGCACACGGTGTACGACGAGCTGGGCGCGCAGGCGGAGAGCTGGCTCCAGAAGGAGGCCGGAATGTGGACCTTCTCCGCCGATGCCACCGGATACCGCCAGTGGATCGAGGAGGTGGGCGGCTTTCCGAGCGACTACGTCGACGCGGACGGCCAGTCCCGAGCCTTCGGCGCGGACCAGCAGGCGTTGGTTGTCGAGTTGCTCCGCACCTACGGCACGCACGCCAAGAAGGAGATGCAGCCGGGTCGGGCGACGGTCCCAAACGACGGGAACCTCGAGGAGGAGGCAATCTGGACGGCCATGCCTGCGGCGGTGCGTGACGCCGTCGCGGCCTCCCCCGGGGGGTGGTTCAAGAACTACCCCAACTGGCACACGGGCCCGCGTGGCAAGTACTTCCTCAACTACTACTACGGGACACCCTCCTACATGGGTCCCACCGCCGAAGCGGTGGTGCGCCTCACACGGCCCTACGCCGCGATGTCGCACTTCGAGCTGTTCGCCGACAGCTACGCCGAGTTCTTCCGGGATCCGGCGGGATACGCCGACCCCTCGAAGTGGGGGGGCGCCCTGCCGGCCGGGGTGCAGGGGTTCTTCCGAGCCCATGTCCTCGAACGTCAGCCCTACACACCACCAGGAGGGGCCGTGGCAGACGTCGCCACGACGCCGGCTACCGAGGGATCGTTGCCGAGCGCCAACGCGGTCCGCGGGTGAGGCAGTTCGGATTGGGAGCCGTCCTCCTGTGTCTCGCCTGCGCGGGCTTTCCGACACCGGAAGCCCCGGCGCCACTGACGCCGGAGGAGAAATACCAGGCGTGGCGAAAGGAGCACGGCCGTCCCGACCGGCCCACCGAGGGTGGCGACGACCCCTTCGGCGATTTCCACTTCTACTACGTGAGCGGGCCGAGGACCAAACCCATCGACCGGGTGGCAATCTCTTCGACTACACTGCTCCACGGCGACGAGCAGGGCGATTGGGGCGCGTTGCTCCGCACCGGCGACGCCGCCGGCGTGCACGGGTGGGTCGGGTGGCTGAACGGCGTGTACGAAATCGAACCCGACGACATCGACGCCAGACAGCCGCCGTTGGCCGCGTACTACACACCTCCGACCGTCCTGACGGAAGGAGAATCGACGCGGTTTCAGGGTTGGTACGTGGCGTACCCGAGCGGCTCGTTCGCTCGCCTCACCGTCGTGGCATCCTCGGAGAGGGCGACCAGCTTCACTTGGGACAATCTCGACAAGATGCTCGAAGGCACCCCGTGAGCACCTGGTACACCGAAACGGTCTCGTGCCCGCGGTGCGCGGTCGCCAATGACGTCTCCCTGCTCCACGGCGCCTACGTCGGCCGACTCCCCGAGGTGAAACGAGCCATCCGGGAGGGTCACTTCCAACGCTTCGCCTGCACCGGGTGCAAAGCGGAGGTGCGCGTGGAGGCCCCGCTCGTCTATACCGACCTGCCCCAGGGCCAATACATCGCCGTGGAACCCCCGGCGACGCCCGATTGGCGCGCCGCCCGCCGGCGGCACGTCGAGGTCTTCGACGGCGCGTTCGTGCTCGGCCCCCCGTGCGCCGAGCGCCTCGCCCACGGCATGCGCCACCGGATGGTCCTCGGCGTCGACGCCCTCCGCGAGAAGGTCCTCCTCTGGGACGCCGGGCTCGACGACCGCGTCGTGGAGGCCGTGAAGCACGACGTGCTCGTGGCCGAGGGCACCTCCCCCTCGACCCACCTGCTCCGCGTGGTCGCAATCCTCGACGGCGGGCACCTCCTGTGTCGCCGAACCGCGGTGCCGATACGGTCGGGCCCAGTGGCCTCCCCGACGCAGGGACCGCGCGCCGACACGATCATCCTCCCCGCGGCCGCCTACGCCCGACGCCAGGCCGCGTCCAACCGGATCGCGACGGAGCTGCCCTGGCTCGCCGACGATTGGGTGGTCGACCTCTGGCTCGGCACCACCTGACCGCGCCAACCGACACCGCTACCCCGCCCTCCCCGCCGCCGTGAACACCAGGCTCCGCGCCATCCCGTAGAACGTGAGCCCCCACGCGAGCAGCGCCGGGTACACGAACCACTCGGGGATGACGACCAGGAAGTCGAGGCCGGTCGCGCGGCTCAACCGCAAGGTGCAGACGGTGTACATCCCGAGCGGAAACACCATGCCCCAGTATTGTGGGTCGTACTTCAATGGATAGCGGCGGAGCACGTGCCGCCACACGCCGAGGACGAGCAGGAGCGGAATCCACCACGTCGCGGTGGCCCAGAACACCAGCGTGAACCCGGTCAGGAAGGGGCGGAGCATCGCCAGGAACGGCCACGTGTCCGCCAGGAGCAGGAGCGTCGAGCCCGCCAGGGTGGTGATCGCCACCGCGCCCATGTTGATCCAATACGGCGGGGTGAGGACCTCGGTCGTGAGCGCGAAGAAGGTGAACCGATAGAAGATGAGCGTGATGATCGTGAGGTAGAGCATGGCACCGACCAGGTACATGCAGAGCGTGAAGAACAGCGCGACCTCGCGGTCCGAGCCCACCAGCTCCGGGGCGAGCAGCGTGCCGAGCACCGACACCGATTGGGTGGCCACGATCGCGAGGAGCCACGCGCCGTTGATGCCAGCCTCCAAGGTCGGCTTCTGTTCACGGATGATCGTGGCGGTGAAGAAGGCGTACATCACCAACACCCACTCGACGATGCCCAGGACCCACAACACGTGCGCCGCCGAGGTGCGCCCGGTCACGACGACGAGCTCGCTCCCCAACACGCAGGTGGCGGCCACGACCGTGAAGAAGCCGGGGCCCCGGCCGTGGCTGCGGAGGTCGTCGAGCACGCGCCGGGGGTACCAGACGAGCCGCGCCAGGAGGAGGGCGGTCAGGACGGCGTACGCGACGATGTTGAAGGTCAGGAGGCCCCACGCCACGCGCGGCATGTCCAGCATGTGGCAGGCGACCGAGACGATGCCGGTCGCCATGACGAGCGCGAAATAGCCGGGGAACAGGGTCTCCACGCCCCGCGCGAGCCGGTTTCGGAGCCCAACCGCGGACGGTTCCACCTACTCCAACCGGTAGAGGTACCGCAGCAGGCCCGCGTTCAGCCCGAGACACACGAGGCTGGCGAGGGCGGCCGGGCCGACGACGATGGTGTCCCCCCCGAGGTACGCGTTCATCGTGGCGGTGAGCAGCCACAGCTGGAGGATGACGATGATCATCACCAGCACGAGCATGCCGTTCACGATGGTCATGCGTTGGGTGCCGACGAAGTGGTGGGGGCGGGAGCTCATGCCGTGCGCTCCTCGACGCCGACCGCGTACACCACGCCGTCGCGGACCTCGAGCAGGACGCGTGGCAGCGGCCGGCGAGGGGGGCCGGCGAGCGGCCGACCGGTGTCCAGGTCGAACCAACCGTTGTGGCAGGGGCAGTGGAGCCGCCCCTCGACGACCGCGGGCACCACCGGGCAGAGGAGGTGGGTGCACAGCTGATCGTAGGCCACGAAGGCGTCGGGGCCGGTGCGGACGAGCAGCCGCGGCGTGCTCCCCTCCGGGTAGGTGAACGTCAGGGCGCCGCCGACGGCGAGCTCATCGACGTCCGCGATTGCGACGGCGGGCGGCGCGGCCGCGCGCGCCTGGAACAGGCTCTTGAACCCAATCCAGAGCTGGCCCACCGAGAAGGCCGCGCTCGTGAGCACCAGGAACTTCACCAGCTCCCGCCGCGCGACGTAGTCGTCCTCCGACGAGTCGATCGGGAAGTCACGCCGCCACTTCGGCTGCTCGGAGTACGGGCGCCCGTCCGGGGGCACGGACTGTCGCTGGGCGTCGGTCGGGGTCTGCCGGCCACGTTGGATCATGTGTCACCGAGGTCGAGGAGGATGTCACCGAAGATGTCATCGAGTACGTCGTGCCCGATGGACCGCTCGTACATGGCCGCGGTCACGTCCACGATCTCGGTCGGCGCGGTGAGGGGGACCATCATGTTCACCTTGGTGCGGATGACCTGGGCGCCGAATTGGAAGGTGTTCACCGGCCTGGCATTGGGGCGCAGGGCCGCCATCTCCTCGCGGGTGCCGTAGGCCAGGGCCTGGCTCGGACACACCGACGCGCACATCGGCTTGAGCCCGACCGACGTGCGGTCGTAGCACATGTCGCACTTCATCATGAGGTTCATGCGGGTGTTCATCTTGGGGACGCCGAAGGGGCACGCCAGGACACAGTTGTTGCACGCGATGCAGCGCGGCTTCCGCGCGGTCTGGACCACGCCGTCCTCCGTGCGCTTGATGGCGTCCGCGGGGCAGACCTCCGCGCAGGTCGGCGCGTCGCAATGCATGCACACCATCGGCACGGTCTGGGTCGACTGGCCGCGGTCGACGAAGTCGAGCTGGATCATCGACTGGCCCTTGTGGGTGTCACACTCGGTGCACGCCTGCACGCAGGCCTGGCACCCGATGCACCGGCCCGGATCGACGAAGAATTCGAGGACCTCGGGCCGGTCCTGTGGCACGGCAGGCATGGTGCTCCCGCTATTGTTGGGGCTGGAGGAGGCGTGCGTACTCGGGAGGAGCGTCGGCCTTGCGGACCCGGACGGCGCACACCTTGTACTCGGGGATCTTGGAGATGGGATCCTGCGCGGAGATGGTCAGTTGGTTCGCGCTCTTGCGGCCGCCCCAGTGGTAGGGGACGAACACGGTGTCGGGTCGGATGGTGTTGACCACCGCCGCGCGCAACGTGCAGTTGCCACGCCGGCTCTCGGCGAGCACCCAGTCGCCGTCGACGACGCCGAGCCGCGCGGCGAGGCGCGGGTGCATCTCGATCTTCGGCTCGGGGTAGTGGTCGACCAGCGGGCCGATGCGCCGCGTCTGGTTTCCCGAGAGGAAGTGGCTCACGACGCGGCCGGTGGTCAGGATGAGGGGGTAGTCGGCGTCGACGTCCTCGGTGGGGCCGACGTACGGAATGACGTTGAACCTCGCCTTTCCGTCCGAGAAGTAGAACGGGCCCGCGCCCTTCGCCACGGGGTTCCAGGACCCGGGCTCGAACAGCCGCGGCGTTCCTTGCGGGCCGGGCGCGGGCACGCCGGGCGGCACCTCGCTCGGGCAGGGCCAGAACACGCCGTTGTTTTCCACCACGCGCTCCCAGGTGACCCCCGAGTAGTCGGCCACCCCGCCCTTCGACGCCACCCCCAGCTCCTCGAACATCTCGCGCGGGCCCGCGAACGTCATGCCCTTCTCGCGGCCGAGCGCCTTGGCGATGTCCTGGATGATCTGCCAGTCGGGCCGGGCCTCCCCCGGGGGGTCGACCGCCTTGTTGATCTTGATGATGCGCCCCTCGGTCTGGGTGACCGTGCCCTCGTCCTCCTCCTGGAGCGAGCCCGGGAGCACGATGTCGGCGTAGCGGGCGGTCTCGCTCATGAAGAAGTCGATGGCGACGAAGAAGTCCAGCTTCTCGAGCGCCTGCCGCACGAAGTTGTTGTCCGGCAGCGACACGACGGGGTTGAAGCAGATGCTGAGGAGCCCCTTGATCTCGCCCGTGTCGATCTTGCGGATGAGCTCGTAGGCGTCGACGCCGGGCTGGGGAAGGTCGTCCGGGTTCATGCCCCACACCCCGGCGACGTAGGCGCGGTGCTCCGGATTGGCGAGGTCGCGCCCACCGGGGAGCTGGTCGCACTTCTGTCCGTGCTCGCGGCCGCCCTGCCCGTTCCCCTGGCCGGTGATCGTGGCATAGCCGCAGTTCGGGCGGCCGATGCGCCCCGACGCGAGCACCATGTTGATGGAGCCGAGGACGTTGCTGACCCCGCTCCGGTGGTGCTCGATGCCGCGCGCGTGCAGCAGGAAGCTGGACTTCGCCGTGCCCCACCACTCGGCGGCCTGCCGGATCGACTTCTCGGCGATGCCGGTCACCTCCGCCGTCCGGCGCGGGGTCCAGCTCCGGACCTCCGCGGCGACGGCCTCGAAGCCGACGGTGTGGTTGTCGATGAAGTCGTGATCGAGCCAGTCGTTCTCGATCATCAGGTGGAGGATGCCGTCGAACAGCGCGGTGTCACGGCCCGGCTTGATGGGCAGGAACAGGTCGCACGTGCGCGCGATGGGCGTGATGCGCGGATCCACGACGATGACCTTCGCGCCCTGCTCGCGCGCCTGCCAGATGTAGTTGGTCGTGATCGGCGCGCAATCGGCGATGTTGGCGCCGCTGATCCACACCACCTCGGTGTTCAGGAGGTCACTCATGGGGTTGGCGGCGCGATCGATCCCGAACGCCTTCTTGTTGCCGGCCGCGGCGCTGACCATGCAGAGCCGGCCGTTGTAGTCGAGGTTCGCCTTCCGCAGGCACATGTGCGCGAACTTGCCCATGAGGTAGGTCTTCTCGGTCGTCAAGGAGGCCCCCGAGAGCACCGCGAAGGCGTCGTTCCCGTGCTCCCGCTGGATGCGGTCGATCTCCGCGGCCACCCGCCGGATGCCGTCCTCGTAGGAGATGGCCGAGAACCCGCCGGGGGCGCGCCGGTCCTTCTGGTAGACCCTCACCAGGCGGTCGGGGTGCGACTGCTGGAGGTACCGCTTGACCCCCTTGGGGCACAACATGCCGCGGTTGAACGGAAACTCGTACCAGGGCTCGACGCCGACGATGACGTTGTCCTTCACCTTCAGTTGGAGCCCGCACTGTTGGCCGCAGAAGCAGCAGTGGGTCTTCACGACCTTGTCCGGCTCGACGCCGCTGTCCACGCGGATGTCGCTCGCGTAGGCGAGGTAGGGCCCGAACTCCTTGATGAAGTCGAGGTCGAGGGACGGTGTTGGGGTGGTAGGAGGGTTCCGCTCGTTCATTTGGCCTCGGAGCCGGCGGCGGGCCGCCTACAAGGGGTTCAAGGGTGGAAGTTGTCCGCGTCCTCGGAGCCGAGCGGCCCCTCGCCGGCGCCGGCGTTGGCGTAGACGGGCATGGGCAAAGCACCGCCTTCCCCGGGGAGCGAGGCCCCGCCGCGCTGCCCGCGCCACAGGACCCCCTGGGCGAGCGCGAAGGTCGCGCGCCGGCAGGGAGGGCAGATCCATTGGTAGTGCTCCACGGGGCTGCCCGGGATCTCGTAGCGGAACCCGAGCTTCTGTTGGACCTCGATCAGATCTTCGACGTGCATCTGGGAGGTGAAGGCGTGCCCGCAACGTCGGCACTTCGCGGGCGCTTCGGCGCTCCCAACGTCCTTGTAGAAGCCGACCCCGAGCTGCGCCGGCCGCTGGAACACGTGGAAGAACTTCCCGAACGGGAGCCACAGGAAGGTGCCGATCACCGTGATGGCATGCAGGATCGCGATGAAGTCGTACGCATACCCCTTCATCCACGTGTAGCTGGCGGTCAGCATGAGCCCGCTGAGGCTGACCGCGAACAGGAGGATGAGCGGGACGAAGTCCTCCACGAAGCGCTGGACCGCCGCCGCGCCCTCGTCGCGCATGCGCCGCCGCACGGCGAGCATCACGCCCGCGATCACCAGGAACGACGCCCACACGAGCCCGTGGAACAGGAAGAACCCGGCGGCCGACGCGTGGGGGAACCGGAACGCGGGGAAGCCGAAGATCACGGCCTCGTAGAGCGACAGATCCCCGGGGACCGGGCGGAAGTGGAGCCAACCGAACACGAGGGGAAACGTGATGGCGACCGCAATGAGGCAGCCCCACATGATGAGCAGGTGGGTGAGCCCGCGCAGGCGGCCGCGCCGCACGATGAACCGGTTGGCGAGCACCTCGGAGGCGAACCGCCGGAGCCAGACGGCGAGGTTGCGCAGGCGCCATCCGCGCCGGAAGAACGCCTCCCACCCCCGCCGCCAATAGACCGCGGTGGGCGGGCGCTCGAGCCACATCGCGTAGCGGTAGGTGAGCCCGAAGGTCGCGAACAGGACCGAGAACGTGTAGGCGACCAGCGCCGCGTCGAAGTGGGCGAGGTTGCGCGACCCCACGACGATGAGCACCGCCAGGACCAGGGTGATGCCCAGCCCCCACCCGGCGGCGCGGACGGTTTCTCTGCTCATGGCTCCCAGGGCTCGGCTCCGGTGAACCGGTGGACCAGCGTACGCACCAGAAGCCAGGGTTCAAGCCCGGAGACGGCCGTTCGTGATCCACTGCCCGTGTCAGAACTGGATGGTGCGCTCCGCGATCGGCAGCGCCGCGAGGTGCCCCCGGTCGACGTAGAACTCCCGCCACAGGCGCAGGTAGCCGGCCTGGAGCGCCTCCGGCGTCATGCGCGCGGGGCGGAACACCACGTTGGCGTCGTTGTAGCGGCGCCAGTCACGCGTGAGGATGCGATCCTCGGCCACGAGGCGAAACCACGCGGGGGTGCCCGGGTAGGGCGTGAAGACGGCGAACTCGGCCTTGCGGATGCCGCTCCGGTCGGCGAAGTCGAGCATGCGGTCGACGGTGCCCTCGTCGTCGTCGTCGTTCCCGAGCAGGAACGAGGTGTACGGCTCGATGCCGTGGTCCCAGGCGCGGCGCACGGCGTCGTACGCCTTCCGGAGCGCGTCGGGATCGTTCCCGGTGAACGCGCGGGTGGTGATCGGGTCGAACCCGCCGACGAGGTAGAACATGTCGACCCCGGCGGCCTTCGCCCGCTCGAGGAACGGCGTGGGGGAGGCGAGGATCATCGGCATGCTGATGCCGACGTAGGAGATCGCGGCGCGCTCGCCGGCGGGCACCCCCGCGGACCCCTCCGCGAGGGCGTCGAAGAGCTCGCCCATGCGCCGCCACCCGGCGGTGCCCGGGAGCCAGCCGGTGTCCTCGGTGAGGCAGGCGCGTTTTCCCCGTGCCGCGAGTGCTGTCGCCTGCGCCTTCACGTGCGCGAGCGGGAACGCCCGCATCTTCTTCCCCATCGTCTTGGGGAGCGCGCACGCCACGCACGCGAGGGGGCACCCGCGCGACACCTGGAGCGGGTAGTCGTCCGGCTCGAAGAGGCCGGGGCGCTCGCCGTCGATGTAGAGGTCGACGCGGGGCGGCGGCAGGGTCGCGAGGTCGGCGTACACCGGTCCGTAGACGGGGCGGAGCGCGCCGGTCCCCGCGATCGCGCGCGCGGCGTCCGCGAGCACGTGGGCCCACACGGGCTCCCCCTCGCCGATGACCACGGCGTCCACGTGCGGCGCCACGACCTCGGGCATCATCGTGGGGAAGATGCCGCCGGCCACGACCCGCTTCCCCATCGCGCGGAACCGGTCGGCGAGCTCGAGGCCCCGCGTGGCGGCCGGCGTGAAGAAGGAGAGGGCCACGAGGTCGGCGTCGGTGGGCGTGTCCGCGGGGGTGAGGCGGTCGTCCCGCATCTCGATCTCCCACTCGGGCGGGGTCACCGCGGCGACCGAGGCGATGCCGAGCGAGGGCGAGCCCAGGTACTCGTTCATCGGCACCCACTGGCGCAGCTCCGGGTGGCTCTCGGCGTGACGGTCGAAGCGCGGGTAGACGAACAGGACCTTCATGACACATCCAAGGGAGGGAGGGCGCGGTCGACGAGCGTGGCGTCCGGTGGGCAGCGGAAGAGCGCGGAGACACGGGCCTCCGCCTCGTGGAGCCAGAGCTCCGCGCGGGCGGCGTCCAGGTCGGACGTGACCTGGCGCACGGCGGCGTCGGTGGCATCGCGGAGGATCGCCGCCTCGCCGAGGGCGTGGAGGATCGCCGGGCGGGCGAGCAGCCGCGCGCCGTGCGTGTGGACGAGCTCCGCCCGCCAGCTACTCACCTCGGCGTCGAGCCCGTCGGCGCGCCGGGCGAGCACCTCGCGACCAACGTTGGTTTCGGCCTCGCCCGTCGAGAGGAGGGGGCGTGGCAACGGCTGTGTCGCCTCCACGAGGCCGCGGTGGACGCGGAGCACGTCGTTCGCGCCCTCGAAGATGCGCGTGATCCGGCTGTCGCGCAGGAGCAGGGCGATGCCGGTCTCCTCGATGTAGCCGACGCCGCCGTGGAGCTGGAGCGCGCGGTCGACGATCCCCCAGGTGATCTCGGTGGCGAACACCTTCGCGGAGCCCGACAACACGGCGAGCACGGTGGGATCGCGCTGCGCGCTGGCATGGCGCACGAGCGCGCCCATCGCGTAGTCGCGGGCGTGCATCGCGGCGAGCTGCGCGCGGACCACGTCCATCGACGCGAGCGTCCGCCCGAACTGCCGCCGCGTGGCGACGTGCGTGTCGGTCGCGTGGAGCGCGGCGCGCGCCGTACCCCGGCACCCCGCCGCCATCACCGCGCGCCCCCACGCGAGCACGTGCGCGAGGTGACCCATGCCGTCGCCCGGCGTGCCCAGGATGCGGTCCATCCCCACGTGCACGCCGTCGATGTGGAGCGTGGTCGTGGAGGAGCCGCGCAGCCCTAGCTTGTGCTCCTCCGGGCCGGTGACGAGCCCGTCCTCCCGCGCGAGCAGGACGAGGCTGTGGCCCCGCCGCCGGCCGCCGAGGCCGGGGGTGGCGGCGGTGATCGTGAACACGTCCGCGATGCCGCCGTTGGTCACGAAGATCTTCTCGCCGTCGAGCCGGAGCCCGCCGCCCTCCTCGGTGCCACGCGTGCGGATGGCGGCGAGATCGCTGCCGGCGCCGGCCTCGGTCGTCGCGAAGGCGGCGATGCTCGCCCCGGCCGCGAGCGCGGGGAGCCAGGCGTCCTGGAGCGCGGCGCCGCCGAACGCCACGAGGCCGCGGGTGCCGAGGCCGAGGTGGAGGCCGACCGAGGTGGCGATGGCGCGGTCGTGGCGGGCGAGCCCGGCCACCACGTCGCCCACGGCGCCGAGCGAGAGGCCGAAGCCCCCGTGCGACTCGGGGATCGAGAGCCCAAAGAGGCCGAGCTCGGCGAGCCCGTCGAGCAGGGAGCGGTCGACGTGCGCGCGGGCGTCGATGGCGCGCGCGTCCACGTGCCGTTCGCAGAAGGCGTCGATGCTGCGGAGGAGGACCTCTACGGTGGACGCCTCGGTAGCGTCGGCGTCGACGACACCGGGAGGGCCCCCGAATTCCGGCGCGTCGGTCGAACGCGCGGTCGCGACGGCGTCAAGCACGGGCGAGATGCCGCTCGGCGAGGGCCACCACCTCGCTCACCCGCTGGATGTCCATGGTCTCCTCGAGGTCGACGTCGATGCCGAACTCGTCGGAGAGCATGCCGAGCAGCTCCATCGAGGCGACGGAGTCGAAGCCGAGGTCGGCGCCGAGGCGGTCGTCGGGGCGGATCTCGGCGGCCGGGGTGGTGCATAGCTGGGCGAGGAGCGTGCGGACGCGGTCGACGGTCGGGGCGGTCGGGGTCGGGGTCATGTGGGCTCCGGGGAGGGGGGGAGGAGGCGCTGGCGCCGGGCCCAGCGGTCGAAGGTGTCGAAGGTGACGGTGAGCGGGGTCCACCGGGCGTCGAGGCGGGTCGCGGCGAGGCCGGTGGCGAGGGGCCGGCCGTGGAGGACCAGCTCGACCAGCTCGCGCGGGAGCGGGGCGCGGGTGCCCGTGGCCGCGGCGCTGGCCTCGGCGGCGTCCGCCCACGCGAGCGCCTCCTCCGGCCCGAGCGGCGCCGACGGGGGAGGCCGGCCGTACCGGCGGGCGAGCAGCGCGAGGAGGTCGTGGAGCCCGATGTCGTGGCCGGAGAGGACGACGCGGCGGGGCGGGTCCGGCATCGTCGCGAGGCGGGCGACGGCCGCGCCGACATCGCGCACGTCGACGAGGGACACGAGCCCGTCGGGGTGCTTCGGCTCGGCCCCCCGCGCGACGGCGAGGAGCAGCCCGCACGTGCCGACGCGGCGGTCCTCGGCGCCGAGGCACGCGGACGGACAGGCGATGACCGTCTCGAAGCGGTCCTCGGCGGCGACGAGCGCCTCCATCTCCCACTTGAGGTCGTGGTAGACGCCGAAGCCCGGCGGGCCGTCGAACACGTTCGTCTCGTCGCTCGGCCCGCCGCCCGGCGCCGGCGCGACCGTCGCGGTGCTGGAGACGTAGACGAGCCGCCGTGCCCCGCTCGCCGCGACGGCGTCGAGCAACGCGCGGGTCTGGCGGCGGCCGCGGGCGAGCGTGCCGGCCCGGTCGCGCGAGTCGGCGGGGTAGTGGCCGGCGGCGTGGACCACCACGTCGATGCCCCGGAGTGCTTCCGCGAGTCCGTCGGTTGTGTCGTCGAGGTCGACGCGCACCACCGTGG
This sequence comes from Deltaproteobacteria bacterium, assembly GCA_036676765.1. Classification (GTDB taxonomy): domain Bacteria; phylum Myxococcota_A; class UBA796; order UBA796; family SXON01; genus CAJBVW01. Next base: position 22,265 of record JAKFCH010000032.1, on the reverse strand, counting down.
CGTTGCGACTGCGGAGCCCGAGGCGCGGCGCCGCGCTCCGCTGGGCGCAGAGCGGCTCGACGCCGAGGCCACGGAGCGCGTCTACGACGTGGACGCCGACGAAGCCGCTCGCACCGAGCACCAGGACGCGCACCGTTCTCCTCCGGGCCGCGAACCGTAGGCCGGTAGAGCTCGAGCGGACATCGGACGTTCGTCCGATGGATTGGGGGGGCCCGCCCGCCGCGCGGGCGGGCCCCTGCGGGGGCGGGCCCCCGCAACGCCCCCCGGATCGGGGGTTGTGGGCGATTGCCTTGGTGGCGCCGACGGTGCGGTCGAGCGGGCGGTGCGGTCGGGCGGCCGCTCGCGGAGCGAGCGTAGTGGCATCAATTGGGAATTGTGGGCGACGTAGTCGTGACGGATGGGACCCGCGCGAGGCGATTGCCAGGCAGGTTGCCGGATCATGGGCATTGATCCGTGGCAGGTCAGGGGACCTTCGTCTAATTCGGGATGAAATTCCCATCCGAGAGCACTACGCCGCGCACTTGTCCCAAACTGGGAGGCTACGTTGGGGCACGCCTGCGCGACGCGTGGGGAGCATGCCCCGGGGCCGGAGGCCCCGCCGCGCGAGGGGGGCTGGAGGGGGGCGCGGGCGGACCGGTGCCAGAGGCCGGCGGCCGCGCAGGGCTCGCGGCCCGCGCCAGTCGGCCCGCGCGGGGCGGGCCGACGGAGCGGCTCGGCCGCGACCCCGGAAGACAACCGGCCCGCGTCCGCGCGGGCGCGCCCGAATTGGGAGGCGACGTTGGGGGACGCCTGCGCGACGTCCGCCCGTCACGGCGAGCCCGATCTACACGATCTCCCCGAGCGCCAGCGCCCGCGCCACGGCTTGGGAGCGCGAGTGCACGTCGAGCTTGCGCATGAGGTGCTCCATGTGGGAGCGCACGGTCGCGGGGGACACCTGGAGCCGGGCCGCCACCCGCACGCTCGTGAGGCCGCGCGCCACGAGCACGAGCACCTCGCGCTCCCGGGGGGTGAGGAGCGTGGACGCCTCGGGGCCGTCGGCCTCCAGCAGGGTGATCACCCGGGTGGCGCCCACCGAGGAGCACACGAGCTCGACCCGCTCGCCGCGCACCTCGACGGCGCCGTGGAAGCGCTGCTCGCCGTCCGTCGGCGCCGAGACGAGGCAGGGGGCGCACACCGAGCGGCCGCGCGCCCCGAGGGCGTCGATGAGCAAGCGGCAATCGCGCCCCGCGGACTCGCCGAGCAGGGCCCGCGCGGGGGGGTTGGCGTGGGTGACCACGCCGTCGGCGTCGGTCACGAGGAGGGGGAACGGGATGGGGTCGGCCATGGAAAAAGCTCATGCACGAGCCGTGCCAGGCCGTAGCCCGAGCCGCCCCTGCGCCAGAGGTGCCCCGCTCGCCCCGAGCTCACCGAGGCCGGCAACTCAGGAACGTGCCGTGCCGCTTGAGCTCGTCCAGGCGGCAGGACCAGACGAGCTGGCCCTCGTGGACGGTCATGTCGGGGCAGCCGTCGCACATGTTCGCCTCGCCGTCGGCCATGTGGTCGATGGGCTGGATGAACGCGATCGATTGGAAGTGCAGCGGCCGCTTGAACTGCCGCGGGGCGCGGACGACCGTCTTCACCCAGTCCTTCGCCGCGCCCCGCACGCCCGCGTCGAGGGGCGAGAAGCCCGCGAGCATCGCCTTGCCGTGGGCCATCAGGGCGGGGTGGGAGTACGCGAGGTAGCGGCCCGCGACGAGGTGGTGCCCGGTCTGGATCACCTCCATGAACCGCTTGCCGACGTAGCCGTGGATGCGATCCGACGTGCCGACGCGGCCGACGAGCGTCCACTTGAAGCTCGAGGGGTCCTTGGTGCCGCCGAGGTAGGCGGAGGCCTCGAAGTCGGGCTCGGTCTCGCGGATGATGGCGAAGAGCTCGGGGGTGGTCATCGGCGCGGGGTTCTTGTCCTGGTCGTAGTAGACGACCTCGTCCGGCTTGACCTCCTTGCCACCCGCCCAGTATTCGAACTCGGCGCTCCGGCTGGTACGGAAGAGGATGAACACGATCGAGTGCACGATGTCGATGTGCTCCTGCGCCCAACGGACCATCGCGGGCACGTGGTGGGCGTTGTTCGGGTACACCGTCATGTTGAACGCGCAGCTCAGGCCGCCCTCGGCCTGGACCATGCGCGCGAAGTGGAGCCGCAGCTCGCAGAGCTCGAGCTCGTCCTTCTTCTTCCACCCCGGGCGCCCCTGCCCCGAGTCGATGTGGAACGTCACCCCGTGGAGGCCGGCGAGCTTGAGCGCGCGGAGCACGGTCGGCGTCATCGCGTGGCCGTTCGTGTTGATGACCGGCTTGAGGTGGTACTCGTCGCGGATGATGCGCACGATGTCCACGATTTCGGGGTGGGTGAGCGGATCGCCGCCGGCGATCGACACGGAGTCCATCTTCCGTTTGGCCGTGAAGACGTCGAGATCCGACCGCACCTGGGTGAGGGTCTTGTGACTGTCGTGCTCGTTGGTGGAGTAGCAACCCTCACAGTAGATGTTGCACTTCTTCGTGGGCTCGAGCCACGCGAGCACGTTGTCGTTGAGCGTCCACGGGAGGCGGTAGTAGTGGCTTGGATCCAAACGGGTGACCTCGGACCCCCGGATAGGCCGCCGAGCTCGCGCCGGGTATCCGTTGAACGGAGGACCCCGAGCTACTCGATCTGACCGAGGGCGAGCGCGCGCGCGACCGCCTGGGAGCGCGTGCGGACACCCAGCTTGTCCCGGACGTGTTGGACGTGGGTGCACACGGTGGCCTCGGTGATAGAGAGCCGACGCGCGATGCGTTGGCCGGTCAGCCCACGGGCGACGAGCTGCAACACCTCCCGCTCGCGCGGGGAGAGCTGCGGGGCGTCGGTCGGGGCGGCGGTGGGCACCATCGCGATGACCCGGCCCTCGCCCACCGCGGAGCACACGAGGCGGAAGCCGCGGGTCCGGATCCGCACGAGACCGTGGTCGCGCTGCTCGCCCGGCCGCATCTCCCGCGCGCACGCGTCGGTGCACACGCAACGGCCCTGGCCGTCCTCCGCGCGGACGAGCTCGCCGCAGGTGGACCCGCTGCCGAGGAGCGCGGTGGCGTGGGGGTTGGCGTGCCGGACGATGCCGTCCGCGCTCGTGAGCAGGAGGGGAAGGGGCCGCATGGGAGCTCCTACGGGTCGTCAGGGGTGAGCACCGCCGAGAAGTGGCGCAGGTAGGGAGGCTCGCGGACGATGCGATAGCCCCGGATGTCGGACGCGCGCGCGCGCACGCGCTCCGCCACCTCGATGACGTAGTCGATGTGCGCCTGGGTGTAGACGCGCCGGGGCATGGCGAGCCGGACGAGCTGGAGCCGCGGGTGCCCCCCGCCGGAGGGGAACATCAGGCTGCCGATCTCCACGCCGCGCACGCCGCCCTCGAGGTAGAGCGCGGCCGCGAGCGCCTGCCCGGGGAACCGGTCGGCCGGGATGTGGGGGAGAAGGCGCCCGGCGTCGAGGAACACCGCGTGCCCGCCCGGCGGCTGGACCACGGGGACGCCCACGGCTTCGAGCCCCTCGGCGAAGTACGCGACGCTCCGCGCCCGGTAGCGGAGGTAGCCGGGCTCCAGGGCCTCCTCGAGCCCCACCGCGACACACTCCAGGTCGCGCCCGGCGAGGCCGCCGTAGGTGGGGAAGCCCTCGCCGAGGATGAGCTCGTTCCGGAACAGCTCCGCCCAGTCCTCGCGCCGCGTGGCGAGCACGCCGCCGATGTGCGCGAGGCCGTCCTTCTTCGCGGAGAGCGTGAACCCGTCGGCCGCGTCGAACATGCGCCGCGCGATCGCCGGCAGCGGCGTGTCGACGAAGCCCGGCTCGCGCGCGTGGATGAACCAGGCGTTCTCGGCGAACCGCGCCGCGTCGAGGAAGAAGGGCACGCCCGCGCGCTTGCAGCGGGCGCTCACGGCCTCGATGTTGGCCATGCTGACGGGCTGCCCGCCGGCGGCGTTGTTCGTGAGCGTGAGCATCACGAGCGTCACGCCCTCGGCGAGGGCGCGGTCGAGGGCACCGAGATCCATGTCGCCCTTGAACGGCGAGGCGTCGGTGGGGTCCGCCGCGGCGGCCACCGGCAGGTCCACGGCGAGGGCACCCGCCTGCTCGATGTTCGCGCGGGTCGTGTCGAAGTGGGTGTTGTTCACGACGATGCTGCCCGGCGGGAGGATCGTGCGCGCGAGGATGCGCTCGGCGGCCCGGCCCTGGTGCACCGGGAACACGAACGGCACGCCGGTCAGGCGCTTCACGACCTCCTCGAAGCGGAGGAAGGAGCGGCTGCCGGCGTAGCTCTCGTCGCCGTTCATCAGCGCCGCCCACTGCGCGCCGCTCATCGCCCCGGTGCCGGAGTCGGTGAGGAGATCGATGGTGACGTGCTCGGCGAGCAGCCGGAACAGGTTGTGGCCCGCGGCCTCGAGCGCCGCCTCGCGGGCCGCGCGCGTGAGGATGGGGATGGCCTCGACCGCCTTGATACGGAACGGCTCGATGATCGTGCGGAACTCGCTCATGCCACATCCCTCCGGGCGAACGCCCGCCATGCCCACCCGAGGGCGAGGAGCCCCACGACCACCGGCCACGACAGGCCCCACGCCACCGTGACCGGGCCTCCCAACGTGACGGTGGCCCACGTGCCGACCGGGCCGAGCACGCCCATCTCCGGGTCGAGCGCCGCCAGCGTGGCGACGCGCCCGGCCTGCATCGGGTTGATGCCCGCGAGCGCGAACACCGCCGACGCGGGGAGCCGCCACCGCAACAGAAGCCCGAGGACGACGAAGTCGACGAGCACCGCGCACGTCATCCACGCGACGAGCGCCCGCAGGAGCGCCTGCTCGGGGGTGCGCGACGTGGCGCTCGCGGCCATGCCGATGGCGGCGAAGCAGAAGCCCTGCCCCGCGAGCATGCCGCAGAACAGCGCGAGGAGCCCGACGGGGACGGGGCTGCCGCTCGCCGCCGCCACGAGCCCGAGCACCGCGACGGAGAGGACGACGGGCCCGGTGATCGCGAGGAGCCGCGGCCCGAACAGCGCGCGGAAGCACCGGCCCCGCCCGTTCGGGTAGGAGAGGTACCACTCCAGGACCCCGTTCTGGTGCGCTCCGGTGACCGCCTGGGCGGTCGCGAGCACGGCGAGGAGCGGCAGGAAGAGGAGCGACGCCTGCACGACGCCGCCCATCACGCGGCCGAAGCCGGTGAAGCCGAGCACCGCCGACTCCTTCGAGGCGACGAGCACGAAGAAGCCGACGATGCCGACGGCGAGCGCGAGCGCGGCGGCGAACCAGCGCTGGCGCATCACGGCACCGGCCTCGAGCCGAGTGATGGTGGCGATCATCGGGCTTCCGGGGGAGGCCGGCCCGTGGCGGCGGAGGCCATCACGCGAGACGACGCCTCGCCGACGGACAGGGCACCCGCGGTGCCCTTCGGCACCACCCGGAGCCCGCTCCCCATCGGGGTCACCGCGTCGGCGACGAAGGCGACCTGCGCCTCGGTGTACCAGGTCTCGCCGTCGGCGAACCACATGTGCGCGACGGCGGGGCCGCGGTCCATCACGTAGCGGAAGAGGCAGGCCGGGTCGTCGAAGGCGAGGGTCTCGCCGTCGCGGGTGACGACGGCGGCGGCGTGCGCCGGATCCCCCACGAGCATGCCGCAGCCGTCACAGGCCTCGTGGTCGAAATGGACGACGGGGAACGCGTTCGGATCCGACGCGCAGGCGAGCAGCAGGACGAGCATCATCGCGACCTCCGGAAGGGGACGACCGCGCCGCCCGTCACGAGGCCCGCCTGCTCGGCGAGCTCCGGGTCGGCGAGGAAGGTGTCGAGCCGATCGTCGAAGCGGACCGCCCCGTCGGTGAGGACCACGACGCGGTCCACGAGGTCGCGGACCTCGTCCATCCGGTGCGAGGACAGGATCACCGTGGGGGCCGGCGTGCGCGCGGCCAGCCGGGCGAGGAACACCGCGCGTGCGTGGGGATCGAGGTTGGCCGTGGGCTCGTCGAAGAGCAGCACGGGGCAGTCCGACGCGAGCGCCATCGCGGCGAGCAGCTTCTGCTGCATCCCCCCGGAGAGCGCGGCGAAGCGCACCCCCCGCAGGGAGGTCACGTCGAGCGCGAAGTCGGCGGCGCACTCCACGAGGCGCTCCGCGGGCAGGCCGCGGAGCTCGGCCCAGGCGCGCACGAGGTCGCCGACCGGCACCGGCAACGCGGGCGCCCGTTGGGGCACCCAGGCCACGTGGACCTGCGCGGCGGCGTGGTCGTGGAAGGGGTCGTGCCCGGCGATCCGCACCGTGCCGTCCACCCGCACGAGGCCGAGGAGCGCGCGCAGGAGCGTCGTCTTCCCGGAGCCGTTCGGGCCCACCAGTGCCACGCGCTCGCCCGGGGCGACCGCGAGGTCGATGCCGCGCAGCACCGGCCGCCCGTCGAAGGCCTTCCGCAGGCCGCGGACGGCGATCATCGGAGCACCGGGCTGTTCATGGCGGGTCGGTCGTCCCGCGCCACCGCCGGCGGCGCGAGCATCGGAAACGCCGCCGCGAACAGGTCGAGCAGGCCCGCGGCGAGCGTGCCGTGGAAGTAGGCCACCGCGGGGTTGCGGCCGAGGAGCGTGACGGAGACGGCCCGCAGCTCCCAGGGAACGTCGCCCACGCCGTCGTCGTCGAGGTCGTAGCCGGCGTAGTCGCTCCAGCGGTTGCCGTCGAAGGCCGTGCCGCTGGCGTCCGAGCGCCCGTCCACCGCGACGGGCACCACGTTCTCCTGGAGGTCGTTGCCGGTGAACACCGCGCCGATCTGCGTGCCGTGGAGCCGCACGCCGGTGGTGTTGTAGGCGATGAGGTTGTCCGTGAAGCGGGCGGAGCCGCCGACCCGCTGCGGTGTCCCGTCCAGGTACACCCCCGTCGTGTTGCCGAGGAGGCGGTTGCCGGTGGCGACGATCTCCTCGCTCTCCTTGAAGCCGAAGCCCACACCGGCGGCGCCGTCGGCGTCGCGCACGGTGTTGCCGACCAGCTCGATGCCCGTGCTGTACATGACGAACACCCCCACGACGTTGTCGGTGTAGACGTTGTCGCGCACGACGCTGCCGTCGGCGTGCATGAAGTGGGTGCCGTACCGGGAGCCGGACACCTCGTTGCGGACGATGCGGTTGTCCTCGGAGTACCAGACCACGAGGTCGCGCACCCCGACCAGCGTGTTGCCCTCGACCGTGTTGCCGTCGGACTCCCAGAGGCGGACGCCGTCGCCCCGCTGGCCCATCGGGCGGTCCACCCGGCCGCGGATCGTGCTGTCGCGGAGGACCCCGTCGTCCGCCATGCGGAAGTCGACGCCCACGAGCACCTCGCCGATGTCGAGGCGCTCGAGCGTCACGCGGTCGGCGCCCACGATGACCCCGGCGTCCCCCTTGGTGGCATCGCTGCCGCCGGCGCGGATCGCGAGGTCCCGGATGCGCGTGTCGGGCGCCCCGACGACGAGCACCGTGCCCTCGCCGCGCCCCCGCAGCTCGGCGCCGGGCTCGCCCGCGATCGTGACGGTGCGATCGACGTACAACGGCCCGTGGTGGGTGCCGGGGGCGAGCACCAGCGTGGAGCCCGCCGGCAGCGCGGTGAGGCGCGCCTGCAGGTCGTCGCCCGGGGACACCCGCTCGGTCCGCGGGGCACCGGCGGGCACCGAGGCGACCGTGATCTCCACGGCCGCCGGCGCGACGGCGGCGTGCTCCTGCGCGCAGAGGCTCGCCACCAGGGCGATCACCTCGGCACGTTGAGCAGGGCGTGCGGGCACACCACACCGCAGTGATCCGCGGCGGGACACACCCGGCAGACGCGGGCGCGGCGCCAAGCCGCCACCGCCACGAGCACGACTCCCGCCATGGCTAGCCAGAAGCCGAGCTCGGGCGTGGCGACGGTACGGAACTGACCGACCTTGCCCTCCCCGAACAGGGTGGGGGTGAAGGCGGCGATGTGGACCGGCGCCTTCGGATCGAGATCGTGGCCGAAGCGGTACAGCCAATACTGGGTGTCCACCAGGAAACCGATGGGGAAGCCGATGCCCGCCAAGGCGGCGAGCCAACCCAGGCGCTTGCCGGCCGCGAGGGTCACCACCGACACCGCGAGGGCGAGCGCGCCCACCAACCACCCGCCCCACGCCTTCTCGAATTGGGCGGCGTCCTCGAGGTGGCCCATGCCGATGTAGTGGTTGATGATGTTGATCTCGGCGGTGTCACCGGTCACGCCGGTGAGCGACACGACGAGCTCGAGCCCCTGGGGGTACTGCGGCGCGTAGAGCTGGAAGTCCCACCACGGGAGCACGTACGAGCCGGCGAAGAGCGCCGCCCCCGCCGCCACCAGCGCCAGGACGACCCAGCGGTCGCTCCGGCGCCAGTCGACGAGCGGGGTGGCGCGGGGCGCGCTCACGTCAACCTCCCTTCGACTTGATGAAGGCGAGGAGCTTGGGCATGTCCGCGTCGGTGACCCCCTGCTTGGGCATCTGGACCATGTGGGCCTTGAAGAGCTCCCGCGCGGCCGGATCCTTCTTGGTCATCGTGTCGGGCTCCTGGATCATGCGCTGGATCCACGGCGTCGTGCGGCGCCCGGTGAGGCCCACGAGGTCGGGCCCGACCAGCTTGGAGCCGAAGGAGTGACAACCGCCACACCCCTTCGCGCCGTAGATCTTCTCGCCCTCGCCCACGCTGGCCGCGTCGGCAGGGATGTCGCCGAGGGCGGCCACGGCGATCTCGGCGGGCCCGTCCGGCCCGACGGCGGCGGGTGCGGCCGGCGCTGCGGAGGCGGCGGCCGCGGGCGCCGGGAGGGCGGGGGCGGACTCGCCGCTCCCACATGCTACGAAAATCAACAAGGCCAACATCACGACCCCTTGGGCTTGACCAGCAGGTAGCCGGCCATCTCGAGATGGAGCGCCGAGCAGAACTCGGTGCAATAGAACGGGAACACCCCCGAACGATCGGCGGTGAAGGTCACCTCCTCGTACTTGCCCGGCTCCATCGACACGTTGACGTTGTACATGTCGACGGTGAAGCCGTGCGTCTGGTCGTTCGCCTGCTCCAGGCTGGTGAGGTGGATGGTGACCTCGTCCCCCTCGTTCACCTCGATGGTGTCGGGCGAGAAGTGGCTGCGGATGACGCTCATGTAGACGTGGACCTTGTTCCCGTCCCGCTCGATGCGCTCCTTTCCGGCCACGACCGCGTGGGGAGAGACCTCATCCGTGTACGGGTCGGTGCCCGGGGGGTAGACCTGCAACGTCTTGAGCTTGTCGGCCTTGATCATCTGGGAGTAGTGCGGCTCGCCGAGCGGGATGGGCAGGTCGTAGATGAGCTCCATCTTCTCGCCGCTCACGTCGATGAGCTGGAAGCTCTGGGGCGCGAGCGGGCCGACGCCCGTGTAGCGGTCGAGCGACATCTTGTTCATCGCGACGACCCAGTGGCCGTCGGGTGACACGGTGTCCCCCTCGGCGGCCATGATGTGGCCGACGTTGTAGTGGACGGGGAGCGCCTCGGTGGGCTTGCCGAGATCGCTCGGGTTCCACTTCACGACCGTGCTGTCGAGGAACACCGACGTGTACGCGAAGCCCTTGTCGTCGAACACGGTGTGGAGGGGCCCGAGGCCGATCTCCTGCTGGCCGCGGATCGACTTCTGGAAGTCGAGCACGGGGATGCCGAAGGCGTCCTTGCCGGCGTACTCGCCGCGCTCGATGAGGTCCTTGATCTTGGAGAACTCGAAGACCGTCGTGTGGGTGTCGAGCTTGCCGCCGACCACGATGGCCTTGCCGTCCGGGGTCACGTCACACCCGTGGGGGGACTTGGGCTCGCCCACCAGCGTGAGGACCTTGTTGGCGGCGGCGTCCTCGAGCGAGATGACGCGCACGCCGTTGATCGTCTCGAACTTGCCCGCGTCGATGAGCGTCTCGGCCTTCTGCCAATTCACGACGTGGAGGTAGTCCATGTCGTTCTGCGAGGCGCCCGACTCCATGTAGGGCTTGCCCTTGCCCTCGGTGCCCGCGGACATCTCCGTGTTCCACGAGCCGATGAACACGTAGCCGTGGCTGTCGAGCTTGCCGGCGTCGGAGAGATCCTGCGCGTAGGGCGGCAGCTCGATGGCCCAGGACCGCTCCATGTCGAGGCGGCCCTTCTCCTTGTCGAACTTCCAGAACATCACCGCGCCGCGGTAGTTCTCCTTGAAGGTGTCGAGCGGCGCGTACGCCCCGCCCAGCGGCGCGGCGTATTGCGACGTTTCGACCACGTACTCGGTGTTCTGGGTGACGAAGGCGCCGCCGTGGTCGCTCATGACCAGCGGGTTGCTGACAATCTGCTTCGTCATGAAGTCGGACAGGTCGATGACCGCCACGCGAGCGTTGGCCTTGTCGTTGAGGAAGATGTACTTGCCGTCGTACTCGCCGTTGGTCTCCGAGAAGTTGGGATGGTGGACATCCCCCCAGGTGACATCCTTGCCGCCCTGGTCGGAGTCCTCGTAGAGCAGCTTGTCGCCGAGGCCGCCGTAGCCGTAGCCCTGCCAGGGCTCGGGGCTGAACACCGCGATGTACTTGAGGATGCGCATCGACGGGACGCCGATGGCGATCATGTTCCCGGCCTGCCCGCCGGAGGCCATGATCACGTACTCGTCGAGCTTCCCGGTCGGCGTGTAGGTCTTGGCGGCGGCGATCACGTCCGCGTCGGTGAGGCCGCGCGCCGCCATGATGCCCTGGAGGTCGGTGGCGCCTCCCGCGGTTTTCGACTGCGCCGTCTGGGTCTGGCACGCGGGGAGGGCGAGGAGGAGGAGGGTGGCAACGCGCATGGGCGACTCCGTGTCGGGAGACCGTCCCTCAGCAAGGCGCGTGCCAACCCACCCTCTTGCACGTCCGGGCCTACCTTGCCGGGCCTGTGTGACTCCTGGCCCACGATGATGGGGTATCCCCCGCATCCGTCATTCGGCCCTGGACACCTGTTCACCCGTCGATTAGCTCGACGACGTGGTTCGCCAGCTCTCCCTGTTCGCGCCGCACGCGCCCGCGTTCGATCCGGACTTCGGCGGCCTCCGGCACCATGCCCTCGCCGGGGGCGCCTGGGTGGAGCACGCGCCCGCCTGGGTGAGTGGGGACGAGGCGCTGTTCACCGCCTTGGAGGCCTCCACCGCCTGGCATGCCGAGCGCCGCCAGATGTACGACCGCGAGGTCGCCGTGCCCCGCCTCACGGCCACCCTCCCGGAGGACGGCCCCGGGCACCCCCTGATCGGCCCGATGTGCGAGGCTCTGGTCGCCCGCTACGGCAAGCGGCTCCGCCACGTCAGCCTCGCCCTGTACAGGCACGGCTCCGACAGCGTCGCCTTCCACGGGGACCGTGGCAGCGCCGCGCTCCCCGGCGCGTTGACCGTCTCGGTCTCCCTCGGCGGCCCCCGCCGGCTCCTGATGCGCCCCGCGGCGGGCGGCGCCTCCCAACGCTTCGAGCTCGGCGGCGGCGATCTGTTCGTGATGGGCGGCACCTGCCAGCAGACGTGGCAACACGGAATCCCCAAGGTCGCCCAAGCCGCGCCGCGGCTGGTCGTGTTGTTCTGGATGGGGCCCGAGGCGCCGTAGCTGCGGCGGCGGCGCGGCGCGGTTACCGATCCCCATCGGAGTCGCCATGCCCACCCGTACCATCACCGCCGCCGACATCGACGCCACCATCCAGGGGAACGACATCGTCATCCTCGACTTCTGGGCGTCGTGGTGCGGCCCGTGCCGCGGCTTTGCGCCCGTGTTCGAGGCGGCCTCGGACAAGCACACCGACGTCGTCTTCGGCAAGATCGACACCGAGGCCGAGCAGGCGCTGGCGCAGGCCTTCGGCATCCGCTCCATCCCGACGCTCATGATCTTCCGCGAGAAGGTGCTGCTCTTCTCCCAGCCGGGCGCGCTCCCGGCGGCCGCGGTGGAGGATCTGCTCACCAAGGTGAAGGCGCTCGACATGGCGGACGTGCACGCCAAGGTCGCGGAGCAGGCGGCGGAGCAGGCGGCGAAGGCCGCGCAGGCGCCTCAGGACTGATCGGGCCGCGGTAGGGACTGATCGGGCCGCGAGGGGCTTGACGACGCGCGGGCGCGCCCCTATTGTTCGGTGGTTGGCGAAATACCGAACCATGCCGCTGTCCGACGTCTTCACCGCGCTCGCCGACCCGACCCGCCGGGAGATCCTCCGCATCCTCCGCCGGGGAGACCTCACCGCGGGCGAGATCGCCGAGCGGTTCCCCCTCGCGAAGTCGACCCTCTCGGGCCACTTCACCATCCTGCGGAACGCGGGGCTCATCGTCGCGGAGAAGCACGGCACGCGCATCGTCTACAGCATCAACGAGTCGGCCTTCGAGGAGGCCATCGGCGGCGTCCTCGCCCTGCTGGAGAAACGGTCATGATCTTCTCGATCCGTCGCGACTGGCCCGCCCTGCTCCTCCTCGCGGCGATGTTCGTGGTCGCCGCGGTCGCGTGGCCGTCGATGCCCGAGCGCCTGCCGGTCCACTGGGGCATCACCGGCGAGCCCGACCGGTGGGGGAGCAAGCCCGAGGGGCTCCTGATCCTGCCGGTGACCGCGGCGGCCATGTGGGCGCTGATGGTGGTCCTGCCGCGCTTCGATCCGGGGCGCGCCAACTACGCGGCGTTCGCGGGCGTGTACACGATCATCCGGACGGTGACCGTCGCCTTCCTCGCGGTGCTCTACGCCGCCACGATCGCCTCGGCGTTCGGCGTGGACGTGGCGATCGACCGCGTCGCCTGGGTGGGCACCGGGCTCCTGTTCGTGCTCCTCGGCGGCCTCTTCGGGAAGCTCCGCCCCAGTTGGTTCGTCGGCATCCGCACCCCGTGGACCCTGTCCAGCAAGCTCGCCTGGACGCGCACCCACCGCGTCGGCGGCTTCAGCTTCATCGCGCTCGGCCTCGCCATCCTCGTCGCCGGTTGGTTCTCGAGCGTCGCCGCGTTCGCCGTGCTCATGCTCGGCTCGCTGGCGAACCTCTGCTTCGTGTTCATCTACTCCTACCGGGTATGGGCGCGGGATCCCGATCGGCAGCCGCCGGCCGGGACGCTGCCGGTCGATGGGAAGGATGCGTGAGGGGAGTGGGAGTGGGGGGCGGTTGGGCGGATCGGAAGCCCAGCCGCGTTAGGCAGCGGCTCCACCGGAGCCCCAAATGACCTCTGAGACCAGCACCATCTGGAAGAACCACGTCCCCGTGCCCGGCACCCCCGAAGGGTTCACCGTGCGGACCACGGTCCCCGGCAACCCCGACGGCGTCGAGGTCATGCTCGAGCGGTGGGAGGCCGGCACCGCCGAGCCGCCCCACTCCCACCCCGGGGACGACATGACCGTGGTCGTCGAGGGCAGGATGGCCGTGCAGTTCTACGTGCGCGACGGCGGAACGCTCGTCGCCGACGGCGCCCCGCTCGTCCTGAACCAGGGGGAGGCCGGCTACGTCGCCGCCGGGCGCATCCACGACGCGCGCTACCTCGAGGCGTGCAAGCTCGTGTACGTGCACGACCGGGCGTTCGGGTTCAAGGAAGAGGGGCCGTAGTAGGATGAAGCCATGTTCTGGCTCCTCGCTTGCGCGCCGCCACCCTCGCTCACGCTGCCGGTGGTGCCACCGAGCGCGGTGAACGCGACGGCCGAGCCCGCCGAACGATTCGTGGGGCCGCTCGACCTCGGCGACCTCGACGCCGCCGCGCTCTGCGAGGCGCCCGATCACGCCGCGTTGCTGAAGGCGGGGCGCTTCGGCTGGCGGGTGCTCGTGCTCGGCCCGGACGGGTTCCGGCTGGCGGACGAGGTCGGCGAGCCGGGGAGCGCCGCCGAACGGGACGCGCGGACGAAGGCGCGCGTCCAACAGTGGGGGGTCGCGGACGAGGTCGCCGCGGAGCGATGCGGGGCGCCGGTGATCACGCCGGTGCTCGTGGCGGTGGATGGTGGGACGGGCTTCGACAGCGACACCTTCCTCGCTCCTTCGCTCTGGGATCTCTCCGAGGTGCGGCTCCTCGTCACCGACCCCGACCCGGGGCCGGCGGTGGCCCCGCGGGCGCCGCGGGCGACGCCGGACGCGCGCTCCTACCTGACCCTCGTGGCGGCGCCAGAGGGCTGGGTCATTCTCGGGAACCAACCCGAGATCCCCCCTTCCGAGCACACGACCGCGGAGGACGCCGTGCGGCGCGTGATCGAGGCCGGCTATCCCGAGGTGGTCTACACGGTCGCGCCGCTGCTGCCCTGGTCGAGGGCCATGGAGGGGATCGACGCGTTCGCGGGCGCGGGCGTCGTCCCGAGCTTCGGCCTGGTGGTGTCGGACCAGCCGAAGCCGAGGCCCACCCCGATCGCGGCGCGGGCAGCCGGCACCCGGCTCACGCTCGGCGACACCGTCGCGGTGCTGGAGTACGCGTTTCCCTCCTACGTGAGCAGGCCCCGCGGGGACGGGCGGCCGGGCTCCCGCACCATCCTCTTCCACATGATCGGCACCAGCGGCTCCCCGCCCGGCGACTTCGGCGAGCCCAAGGACAGCAACGCGCTGTTCGGCCTCCCACCGCACGCCGAGCCCCCTCCACCCGCGGGCGCGCTGCCCGCGCCCTGATGCGGGCCCAGCGCACCCGGACCTACGCCCCCGTGTCGCCCCCGCTCCCCAGGATGAGCGCCTCGACCACGTCGGGCTCGCCGTCCCAGCGCGTCCACCGCATGAAGTAGGCGGCGGACGCGGCGTCGGCGCAGTCGGTGGCGAACGCGAGCGGGTAGTGGCCCTCCCACTCGTAGTAGTCGATCTCGTCGAGGGCGTAGGCGAGGCGGTCGCCCACCGCCGGCGTGATCTCCAGCGCGACCGCGGTGGCCCCGCCGGACAGCCCGAAGGACCGGGCGAAGAGCGGGAGGGACTCGTCGTCGTCGCACCGCAACGTGCCGATGGTGTCCACGTGCGCGATTGGGAGCTCTTCTCCCACCGGCGGCGTGGGTGGCGGCGGCTCGCGGGTACACGCGGCGAGGAGGACCGCGGCCAACACTGGCCTATTCCCAGGCATCGTACTCGTAGATGTCGGGGGGAATGTCGACGCCCGGGCAGAACATGTACTTTGTGGCCGCCAACACCTGCCGCATCTCGGTCCAGTACGCGCCCTCGAGCCTGGTGCGATAGCGCGCGGCGAGGAAGAACTGGACCCCGTACGCCCCCTCCCAACTGTCGTCGCCGTCGGTCTCCTGGTCGAAGTCCCAACCGACGGCCTTCCCCGTCGCGCACTCGACGTGGGACCGATGGTCCACGTGGGCCGCCTCGTGCATGACCACGCCCATCCACCAATACACCCGGTCGGAGCCCTGCTCGGAGGGGAGCCGGAGCGTGGCGCCGGTCATCGCGACGTTGTACCGCCCCAGCTTCGGCCGGGTGCGGACGATGCGGTCGGCGACGTAGTCGTACACGACGCGCGACGCGGGGGCGTCGTCGGGGATCGCGTACCGCTCGGTCAGCTCGGTGAGCTGGGACCGAAGGTCCTCGGGGCTGTCCGGGTGCGCGAGCAGCTCGCCGACCGTGCCGGCGTCCATCGCGAGGACGAGCCATGCGCCGGCGATGGCGCGCTCGAGCGTCGTGCCGCGGAAGAAACCCGGGAGGTCCACCGCCCCGAAGACCTCCCACTCGACCCCGAGGTCGTCGCCGATCGCGGTCGCGCAGGCCTCGTCGTACACGAAGGGCTTGTCGAAGGCCTCGATGGATTCGTTGGGGTAGACCGCCACGTCGTCGGGCGCGAGGCCGCACGCCGCGCGTGTCTCCACCCAGGGCTCCGGGTCGTCCGGCCGGCAGGCGAGGAGCGCGAGGGCGAGCAACAATCCCGACTCCGGGTCGGCGGAACATACCCGGTGCTCCGCCGCGATGCGGCCACGGACGCGGCCGACCTCGATGACGCCGCCGCGCCCAAACCTACCGCACCCCCCGCACCCGCCCCGCCGCCGCGATCACGACGCTGACCACCAGCGAGGCGAGCGCCGCCCAGCCCCAGCCCGCGATCGAGACGTTGCCGATGGCACCGCGCTCGTGGAGGCCGAGGCGGAGCGCGAACAACCAATACCCGACCGCCCCGGCGAGCGCGCCGGCGGCGATGTCCGGGAGCGCCGGGTAGCGGGGCTCCCGCCCGGTGGCGAGGTGCACCATCCACGCCACCATGCCGCCGTAGATGACCGCGAAGACCCAACCCATGGCACCCGAATAATCACCGGGGACGACGTTGCCGCGCGGCGGGGCGCGGTGGCGTGCGCGCCCGTGATAGCCTCCGGGCAACGCCGGAGACCGTGTGGCCGATTACTCGATGACCTGGGGTGTCACCCCCACCGAGGACGACAAGCTGTGGGCGCTGGTCGCCCACTTGAGCGTGTACCTGTCCACCTTCCTCGGGCCCCTGGTCCTGCTGCTGCTGTTCCAGGACAAGTCCAGGTTCGTCCGGTACCACGCCATCCAGGCGTTGATCGTCCAGGCCGGCGCGGTCGTCGCGGGCATCGTCATCAGCATCATCAGCTTCTTCACGTGCGGCCTCGGGGCGGTGCTCTACCTCCCGCTGCTGTTCGTCGGGCTGATGCCGCTCTGGGGCGCGTACCTCGCGTGGCGCGGCGAGTGGGCCGGCTTTCCGGGCCTCACCGACGTGGGCCGGTAGCGGGCGGCGTGGACGGCCACCCCGCCGCCTCCCGTGCCGAAGCCCCGCCCACCGCGGCGCCCATCGCGTGGCACGCGTGGCCGGTGCTGCTCGCGCCCCGCCTCGTCGCCCGCCAGCTCGCGCGGGTGGACACGCTCGGCTGGGGGCCGGCGCCGTCGCTCTGGCAGATCGAGCTGGGCGTGCTGCGCATGTGGCACCGGATGGTGTTCCGCCCGCACACCATCGGCACCTGCACCGAGGATCCGCGCCGTCCGGGCTGGCGCGCGCGCCTGCTCGCATGGCGGCCGCTCCGGTTCCCGTTCCTGGTGAAGGAGCGGGCGATCACGCCGTGGGATCTCTCGGGCTTCCTGGCGTCGCGCGAGCAGATCGTCCGGCACCTGCTCGGCGCGCACCACGACGGCACCCAGTGCGTCTACGACCTGCAGTTGCTCTCCCTCCACCCGGGCGGCCTCGCCGAGCTCCGCGACCGCGCCGCCGCCGTGGTGGACGGCACCGATCGCCGCGCCGGCTGGCTCCGCGATCTCGTCGTGTTCGAGCGCTACCACGAGCGGCTGCTCGCCGCGGCGGAGGCGGTGCTGGGCGGCGCCGACGAGCTCTCCCCGGCGGACGCCGCCGATCCGGACATCTCGTTTCGCGCCTACCTCCGCTGGTGCGCCCGCCAGCCGCCCACCCCGCGCGAGACGTGGCGGGCGTGGCGGTCCGGCCGCTTCACGTTCGAGCGGGGCCTCGCGTGACCGGGAGCGACCTCCTCCCACTCTCCCCCGGCGCGCTCCGCCGCGTGTTCGAGGCCGGTCATCCCGTCGATCCCGCCGCCCTCGACGACACCTGGTACCGCGGCACGAGCCTCGGGCTCTGGGGGTGGGTCGAGGCGCTGAGCTGGAAGACCTTCGCGAAGACCTTCCACCGCGACCCCGCCACCGGCGCGCGCCGCGGCTGGAACGTCCGCCTCCACCAGGACGGCCTCGACGCGCCGCCCCGCCCCATCGAGCGCGCGGGGGCCCCGGTCGTGTTCGGGCACTACGGGCTGGTGGCCACGCCCGCCGGCCTGGTCCTCGACTACGGGGCCGGCGGCAACCCGTGGTTCGACCCCACGCGGCTCGTCCGCGACCCGCTCGTGGCGCTGGCGCCCGGCGATCCGAGCCGGCTCCTCGGCTGCACCCTGCTCGCGGTGGGCCCGCTCCGCGTGCCGACGCCGAGCTGGTTCCTCCTGGAGCGCGCCGGGGCGCTCCCGTTCGTGGTGAGCGCCCGCTGACGCGGCTCTCGGCCCCCCGAAGCCCCGGCCGGCGCCCGAAGCCGCTATCCTCGGCCCATGGGTGAACCAAGATCGCACCTCCCGGTGACCGCCGGGGATCCGCTCCCCTTTCTCGCGCGGGGCGAGATCGTCCTGGCCGTGCTCGGCGTGGCGCCGAAGGTCCGGACGGAGGTCGGCGCCGAGCTCGAGGCGATCCTCCTCGCGATGGAGCCCTCGGGCGAGCTGCCGGAGCGCCTCGAGACCCTCGTGGCGCTCGCGACGTGGCTCCGCGACCGCGCGCCCCTCGATCTGCCCGACCACGCCACGGTCGGCGACGGCTCCGGCGCCGGGCGCGTCTGGCTCCTGGTGGAGGCGCTCCGCGCCGCGCCGCGCTGGGGGGATGCCCTCGCGCGCCTCGTCACCGGGGTCCTGATGGAGTCCTCGGCGCTCCGGCTGCTCGCGCGGACCGGGCTCCCCTCCGAGCTCCGGTTCTTCTCCGAATTCCTCGATCGGCTCGTCGGGCGCGCGCTTCCCCGCGCACCCGAACATGCCTGCCTCGCGGCGTTCACCGCGCGGATCTTCCCCGACGACGCCTCGATGCGCTGGCTCGACGCCGCGCCGCCCGCCCTGGTGGCCGACCTCGTCGGGCGGCTCGTGCGCGGCCCCGACGACGTTGCCGTGGCCGCCCGCGCCCGCGTCTCCGGCGAGGCCGGCGAGGCCCTGGCGCTGCTCGCGGTCCGCGCCGCGTCGCTCGCGCTCGACGAGGACATCCGCTCGCGCAGCGCGGTCCCGCACGTCGGCGACATGCCCCTGTTGGCGTTCGCCCGCACGATCGCGGCGTACCTCTCCGCGCGGCAACGGGCGGAGGCCGGGGATCCCGCCGGCGAGGAGGAGGCCGAGCGCCTCCGCGCCGAGGCGGTCTCGCACGTGGAGGCCGGCCGTGTCGTCCTCGACCGGGTGGCCACCCACCTCGACGTGGGCGGCGTGAGCGTCGACCTCGTGTTCCGCGTCGAGCTCCTCGCGCGGCTCCTGGACCGGGCGGACAGCCTCCTCGTGCTCCTCGACACCGACGCGCGGGATCCCGAGCGGCTCCGCGCGCAGATCGTCCGCTTCTACCGGGACCTCGTCCGGCAGTCGATCGCCGACCGCAGCCTCGTCTCGCTCGTCCAACAGAACAGCCGCCTGCTCGCGCGCCGCATCATCGAGCGCGCCGGAGAGACCGGCGAGCACTACATCACCGCGACCCGCGCGGAGTGGCACGCGATGTTGCGCTCCGCGGCCGGCGGCGGCTTCCTCACCGCCGGCACGACCCTGGTGAAGTTCTGGCTGGCCGCGGCGCACCTCCCGTACTTCTTCCAGGCCGCGTTCGCCGGGCTCAACTACGCGAGCAGCTTCGTCGCCCTCCAGGTCCTCGGGTTCACCCTCGCGACCAAGCAGCCCTCGATGACCGCCGCGGCCCTCGCGGCCAACATCCACTACACCGGGCGGGGCAGCCTCGGCCCCCTGGTCGAGCTCATCGCGCGCACCCTGCGCTCCCAGCTCGCGGCGCTGATCGGCAACCTCGGCATGGTCGTGCCCGCCGCGCTCGCGATCCACTTCGTCGCGGTGGCGTGGACCGGCGCGCCGCTCCTCGATCCCGAGACCGCGGCGTACGTCATCACCTCCCACAACCCGCTCCACAGCGGCACGCTCCTCTACGCGGCGCTCACCGGCGTCCTCCTCTGGCTCTCGAGCATCCTCGGCGGCTGGCTGGAGAACTGGAGCGCGCTCCACCGGTTGCCGGAGGCCATCGCGCAACACCCCACCCTCCTGCGCTGGCTGGGGCATACGCGCGCGGACGCGCTCTCCCGCTCCTTCGTGCGCAACGTGTCGGGCTTCGGGAGCAACGTCTCGCTCGGCCTCCTGCTCGGCGCGGCGCCGATCGTCGGCAAGTTCTTCGGCGCGCCGATCGACGTGCGGCACGTCACCCTCTCGACCGCGAGCCTCACCCTCGCGGGCGGGGCGGTCGGGCCCCTGGCGGTCCTGGAGCCCGCCTTCCGCCAGGCCGTCGCCGGGATCCTGCTCATCGGCTTCCTCAACTTCTCTGTGAGCTTCACCCTCGCGCTCGCGGTGGCCCTCCGCGCCCGGAACGTGCCGGCGAGCGCGTTGTTGGGGCTCCTCCGGGCGGTGTTCGCGTGCTTCGTCCGGAACCCCACGAGCTTCGTCTACCCGCCGAAGGAGACGGTTTCGGGGGCCGTGCACTGAGCGTGCGCCGCGGGGCTACCGCGAATCAGTAGTAGTAGGCGTAGACCATGTCGTTCTCGTTGTCCTCGTAGTAGGCGACGTGCGGCAGCCCCAACGAGTCGATCGCGATCGACACGTGATCCACGTCGTGGCCGGACGCGCCGAAGGTCGTCTGTGTCCAGGTTCCGGACGCGGTCTTGGTTGCGTAGTAGTTGTAGTAGCTGGACAGATAGCCGTAGCTGTACACCACGTGGAGGGTGTCTTCGTCGTCGAACGCGATGTCGATGCCCGTTCCGGCATAACTGTAGCTGGGCGCCGTACGGAGCGTCGTGGCGCTCCAGGTGGTGCCCGTCCAATACGCGTAGCGGACGCGCTCGTTCTCGTTGTCCCAATACACCACGTGGGGTGTCCCGCCGCTGTCGAACGCCAACGCGATCTTGTCGCCCACGTCACCCGTGGACGCGATCGTGGAGCCGCTGACGACCCCGGCGCTGCTCACGTAGGCGAACTTCGCGTCCTGGTCGTCCTCGTGGAAGTAGGCGATGCCGATGCCGCGGCCCACTGCGTCGTAAGCGAGGTCGGTGTCCTGCGCGGGGTCGGCGTTGACGTTGGCGAGCGTGAAGGTCGTGTCGGTCGCCGACTTGTATCCGTACCGGAGGTATTGGCTGGCGCTGTCGGTGTACACCATCCAGATGTCACCCTCCGGGTCGACCACCATGTCGGTGTAACCCTCGGGCGCGAAGCTGCTCGAGAAGGAGTCGGCATCGCTGTCGACGGTGCGTCGGGTGAGCCCCGTGGAGGAGCGGGCGGAGTGGAGGATGTCCTCGGTGTCGTCGTCGTAGTACAGGATCTCGGGGTAGCCGGCGCTGTTGATCACGATGGCCTGGGCGCGGATGTCGACATCCGCGCCGGAGTACACGGTGGACGTGGTCCATCCATACGCCCCGAACACCGAGTAGACGAGGTAGTCGTCGTCGTCGATGTAGCTCACGTACGGGGTGTCGGAGGCATCCAACGCGAGGTCGGCCAGATCCCCCGTGTAGCCGGTGGAGTCGACGGTCGAGTAGTGCCAGCCGTCCGACTCGTCCACGAGCCCGTCACAGTCGTTGTCGATCTCGTCGGACGTGGACTCGGTGCGGCCCTCGTACGCGGTCGGCACGGTGTCGGCGCAGTCGTCGCCGCCGAAGGCGTCGCTGACATAGCCGTCCCCGTCCTGATCGTAGTCGTCGGCCAGGTCACAGTCCTGGTCCACCCCGTCGTACCAGACCTCGGAGGCGCCAGGGTTCGCGCTCGCGTCGCCGTCGTCGCAATCGCCGTCCACGATCGCGGAGTAGTCGCCCGAGGCGGCGCAGGCGCAGATCTCGTCGGACGTGCCATAGCCGTCGTCGTCCCCGTCGGCGTACCAGGTCGTGCAGTCGTCCGCGTCACGCGCGTCGGTCAGGCCGTCACAATCGTCGTCGTAGGCGGTGGCGCAGTCCTCGGTCGCCCCGGGGTTGGCATCGGCACGGACATCGTCGCAGTCCCCGTTCACGGTGGCGGTGTACGCGCCGCTCGCCTCGCAATAGCAACGGCTCGTGCCGGTGCCCCACGCATCCGCGTCACTGTCCGTGTACCAGGCCGTACACCCATACGCGTTGGCGTCGTTGTCGTTGCCGTCGCAATCGTCATCCGCGGACGTGGCACACGATTCGGTGCCCGACGGGCTCACCGTCGCGTCCGTGTCGTCGCAGTCGGAGTCGTCCGCGGAGAAGCCCTCGGGGAGCTCGCACGCCTCCAGGGTGGAGGAGTAGTCGCCGAAGCCGTCCCCGTCGGCATCCGCATACCAGGTCGACGCGTCGGCCGCGCCGTCCTCGTCGGTGTCCCCGTCACAGTCGTCGTCCGTACCGTTGCAGAGCTCGGTCGCGCCGGGGCGGATCGCCCGGTCGGCGTCGGCGCAGTCGGACGCGTCGGCCACGTACGCGGGCGGCGCCGTGCAGCCGATGGTCGTCGCATCGGGGTTCCCGTAGCCATCGCCGTCGGTGTCGGCGTACCAGGTGGGCGCATCGATCGCGGCCGCTTCGTCCACGATCGAGTCGCAGTCGTTGTCGACGCCGTCGCACACCTCGGTCCCGTCCGGGGAGACCGACGCGGATCGATCGTCGCAGTCCTCGTCGGTGGCCACATGGCCGCCCGGCGCGGAGCAGGATGCG
>JAKFCH010000031.1:0-3732 GCA_036676765.1 Deltaproteobacteria bacterium | reverse complement strand
CCGCCCCCGGAGAGGTCGCCTCGATCGCGGCTTCCAACCCCTCAACCCCGACCGCAGCCACCCCCTCCCGAGCCGCCCACCCCTCCCACCGCTCGACCTCCGTGACGTGTTTCCCCGCCGCGGTGTGCACCCGCCCGGCACGAACCAACAGGCGCTTCGCCAGGGTGGCGAACACCGGCCCGGAGCCGCGTTTCGGCCCGGCCGCCTCGACCGTCGCGAGCGTCTCCAACACCGCGGCGTCCAATTCGCGGAGCTGCCAGGGCGCGCGCGCGGTGGCGACGCCGAGCAGCGCGGGCCAGAGCCGGCGGTGGACGAGGGTGTCCTTCCCGTCGAGGAGCTTGACGGAGAGGGTGTCGGGGTGGTCGAGGAGCGCCTCGACGAGCGCGTAGATGCGCTTGCCCTCGGGGTGGGCCCACCAGCTCCCGGCCACGGGCCCGCCGACGACCGCGGAGGTGACGCTCGGGTAGCGCGCGTCGTGGATCATCCACACGCCGAGGTGGGCGAGGGTCGCGAGGGCGTCGGGGACGGTCATCACGCCAACGTACAACAGCCGGGGCGTCCGCTCCGGCGACGGAGCCGCCGCCGCTCTCTCCGGCTGTCCCGCCTCCGCGGCGGCCGCGCGTCCGCGCGCGGTCCGGCCACCCACCTCCGCTCCCCCCATGCCGGCCCCCGCCCCCCGCCCGGTGACCACGGCCACGGCGTTACCGCCGGTTCCAACGCCCACCCTCCCGGCCGTGTTAGTCCCGCCGCCAGAGCGCCGACCGGAAAGCCACGTGTCCTCGGGAACCGACAACGACGACCCCGAATCCGTCCTCGAGATCGGCGGCCTGCGGGTCGCCCCGGGGGACCGCATCGGGAACTACATGTACCGCCGCCCCGTGGGGAAGGGCGGCATGGCGCACGTGCTGTTGGGCAGCGATCCCGACGGGCGGCCCGTCGCGCTCAAGGTGCTCAAGTCCGCGCGCGTCGGCACCGGCTACCAGCGCTTCCTGCGTGAATTCAAGGCGCTCTCGCGGCTCCGGCACCCGAACGTCATCCGGGTGGACGCCCTCGGCAGCCTGCACGGGCACCCGTACATCGCGATGGAGTACGTCGAGGGGCACGACCTCCACCACGCGATCCACACGTTCCGGACGCTGTCGCCGGAGGAGCGCTGGCGGCGCTGCGAGGAGATCCTCGTCGACCTGTGCCGCGCGCTCGCGTACATCCACCGACGCGGGCTCATCCATCGCGACCTGAAGCCGTCGAACGTGCTCCTCGACCACGACCGGAACTGCAAGCTCACCGACTTCGGCATCGTGAAGGACCTCGATCCCGACGCCGACTCGGCGATCTCGACCACGCTCGTCGGCACGTGGGCGTACTCGAGCCCCGAGCAGATCCAGGGCCAGCCGATCGACCACCGGTCCGACCTGTACAGCCTCGGCGTGATCCTGTTCGCGATGCTGACGGGCCGCCGCCCGTTCGTGGCGCGCGATCTCGCCGGCTACCTCGAGCTGCACCGCACCCACGTCGCGCCGTCGCCCCGCGAGGTCGATCCCGCCGTGCCGATCCACCTCGACGACATCTGCCGCAAGCTCCTCCGCAAGCAGCCGCGCGACCGCTTCCGCAGCGCCCAGGAGATCCTGTACGGGCTCGAGCAGCTCGACGCCGACCTCGACGTCGACGGCGACGTGCTCGCCCCGTGGGCGCCCGCGCTCGTCGGCCGCGGCCAGGAGGAGGAGACCCTCCGGGGCCGCGCCGCCGCGCTCACCCGCGGGCAGGGCGGCGCGTTGCTGGTCGAGGGCGCCGAGGGCACCGGCAAGACCCGCCTGCTCGACGTCGCCGCCAACCAGGCCGAGCTGATGGGCATCCCGGTGCACCGCGTGCGCGTCAGCGAACGCGACGGCCCGTTCAGCGTCGTGTTGCGCATCGCCGCGTCCGTGGCCGCCCAGCTCGCGAGCCGCGCCGCGGACCGGCTCCAGGCGGCCGTGAACGCCTACGGGGAGGAGGGGGATGGCCGCGGGCAGGCGCGCGAGCGGCTCTCCGAGGCGCTGGTGGAGGGGATCGCCGGGGTGTTGGAGGAGGGCCCGCAGGTGGTCCTCGTGGACGACCTCCACAATGCCCAGCTCCCCACGCTCGACGCGCTCGCCTGGCTGATCCGCCGCTTCGCCGACAGCCACGCGCTCCTGTTCGTCGCCTCCTACCGCCCCGATCGGGTGGGCGCGCGCCTCGCCGCGATCCGCGACGGCAGCGGCGCCGCCGCGTCGCCCGAGCTCCTCCGCGTCGGCGCCCTCCCGCGCGCCGCGGTCGACGATCTCGTGCTCTCGCTGCTCGGTCCCGGGCGCCCCGCGCAGGTCCTGGCCGAGCGGCTCTTCCGCGAGACCGAGGGCAACGCGCTGTTCCTCGTCGGCTACGTCCAGAACCTCATGGCGCACGGCGTCGTCGTGCGGTCGACCGGCGGGTGGCGCGTCACCGCCGACATCGACGAGATCGCGACCGGCCACCTCGAGATCCCGCCGACCGTCCGGCAGGTCGTGCGCGCGCGGCTCGACGGCATCGACGAGCGCGAGCGGCCGCTGCTCGAGGCGCTCGCGGTGAACGGCCGCGAGATCGAGGTCGACGTGCTGCTCGACGTGCTCGACCTCGACGACGAGGGCGGCTCCGACCGCGTCGACGCCCTGGAGGCCCACGGCATCGTGCGCCAGCGGCGGGTCGGCCAGCAGGTGTTCGTCGACTTCGCCCACACCAAGTACGGCGACGTCGTGTACCGCGAGCTCGACCCCGAGCGGCGCGCCGACACCCACCGTCGCATCGCCGCCGCGTTGGAGCTCCGCTACCAGCACGCCCCGGCCGCGGCCGAGGTGGTGGGCGAGCACTACCGGCGCGCGGGGGAGGCCGGCAAGGCCTTCCACTACCTCACCGCCGCGGCGAAGCGCGCGCGGGACCGCAGCCAGCACGCCGACGCGTGGGAGATGGCCACGCGGGCGCAGGGCGTCGACGACGCCGCGCGCGTCGACCTCCCCGCCGCCGAGTACGCCGGGGTGAAGCACCTGCTCCTCCAGGTGCGGGCCGACGTGTTGTTCCACCGCAGCGAGTGGGCGCTCGCGCGCGAGGTGCTCGAGTCGGCCATGGCGCTGTTCGGCACCGGGCCCGACGAGACCGCCGAGGTGCGCACGCGCATCCACTACGGGCGCGTCCTGCGCGTCATGGGCGAGCTCGACCGCGCGGAGGCCGAGGTGCGGGGCGGGCTCGCGCGGGCGCGGGAGCAGCACGATCGCGACGCCGTGGCCGAGGGCCTCCTCGTCCTCGCGGGCATCGCGTGGGGGCGCGGCGAGCTCGACGCGTGCGAGGGCTACGCCCAGGAGGGCCTCGTCCTCGCGACCGGCCCGATCATGGCGGGCGCGCGGGCGCACCTCCTCCTCGCGCGCACGGCCGTCCAGGCGAGCCGCGGCCAGCTCGCCAGCGCCGCGGTCGGCCTCCAGGACGCCCAGAACCTCCTGCGCGATCTCGGCATGCGCCCCGCGCGCTCGCTCGCGTTGTCCAACCTCGCCGAGGTCATGCTCGGCCAGGGCGATCCGTCCTCCGCGTGGGAGTACGGCTCCGACGCGCTCCAGGAGGCGGAGGAGGTCGGCCATCGTCTCGGCGAGAGCGCCGCCCACGGCGTGCGCGGCCTCGCGGCGATGCGCGTCGGCGCGTTCGAGGACGCCCGCGGCGAGTTCGAGGCCGCCATGGCGTCGGCGCGCGCGCTCG
>JAKFCH010000030.1:0-5767 GCA_036676765.1 Deltaproteobacteria bacterium | reverse complement strand
CGATCGCGTCGCCGAGCTGCACCTGCTGCTCATCGACGAGCAGGACCGCGGGCGCCGGGCCAGCATGCACCTCGAGTTGGCCACGCTCGCGCTGCGCGACGGCAACCTCGAACAGGCGACCCGCCACTTCCGCGAGGCGCTCCTGTTGGACGACAAGCTCGAGCGCGCCCGGATGGGCCTCCGTGAGCTGGGCGAACGGTCGACCATCCACGCCACTGGCAGCCGCCGCGGCCTCGTGCGGGCGCTGGTGGACCGGTTGAGGCGGCGTTCGGCGAGCTGACCGTCGGCGGAGGGCCGACGTTCGGGCGCCGACGGCGGGCTCGCCCGCCGGGCCGCCCCTCAGATCGAGACGGCCTTCTCCTTCTGCACCTTGACGGCGAAGCCCTTCTTCTCCCACTCGGCCTGGACGGACTCGACCCACTTGTCGGCCTCGGCCCCGGTCTTCAGCGGCTCGGGAGAGGTGAGCACCGGCCACGGCGCCTCGACGCCGTCACACTTGGCGAGCTTGGCCTTGGTGCCGCGGAGCGGGGCGGTCACGGCGGGCACGATGTCCCAGCGCTTGCCCGACTCGTTGATGTTGGCGTAGTGGACGACCGCGGACTTCTTGCCGTCACAATCACCGGCCTCGACGGCCACGGCGCCGTAGAGGAAGCCGCCGCCCGCCTGGACGCGGTCCGGGAAGAGCGTGGGCAGGAGAAGGGCCGCCGCGGCGTCCGCGCCCGAGTTGGCGAGCTGGTTCGCGACGCCGCGCGCCTTGTCGGCCGGGACCTGCCGGGCGACGGACACGAGGGCGTCCTCGAGCTTCTTCTGATCCTCGGGGGC
The DNA here is from genome assembly GCA_036676765.1 of Deltaproteobacteria bacterium. Taxonomy (GTDB): domain Bacteria; phylum Myxococcota_A; class UBA796; order UBA796; family SXON01; genus CAJBVW01. The sequence continues at coordinate 4,945 of JAKFCH010000030.1, read as the reverse complement.
GGTCTGGCCGCCGAGCTCGGGCGCCACGGCCTCGCCCATCTTCATGAGCATGGGCTCGAAGGGCCCGTTGTCCGTGGCGGCCTTGATCGCGCCCGTCGTGAGCGCGGGGAGCGCCTCGACCCGGCGGGCCTTGACGTAGATGTCGAGGAGCGCGTTGAACTTCTCGTCGAACATCTTGGTGGGCGGCGCCTGGACCTGCTTCTCGATGAAGGCGGCGAGGCCGGGGTCGGCGCAGGCACGGAAGGCGTCGTCCCACTGCTGGAACTCGATGTCGCGCAGGCCGAAGTACGAGCCCTGGAGGAAGGACACGACCTTGGGGCGCTCGGCGCAGGCCTCGCCGACACGCTGCGCGATCTCGTCGCGGGCGTCGTACGACGTGATCTTCGAGAGCGCGCCCCACGCGGGGTTCCACACCTCGGACTCGACCGCGCCCAGGAACAGCGCCACGACGGCGTCGGAGTCGGTGGCGCGCTCGAGGTAGCGGTTGAAATTGGCTTCGGCGAGCTTGCGATCGCACCGGGCCAGTTCGGCGAATGCGCCGGGCGTGGCCTCGGCCGACAAAGAGTCGATCTTTGCCAGGTGGGCGTCGCAGGGGGCGGCGAACGCGGTCGAAACGGCGAGAGCGGCGAGCAGCGACATCAGACTCCTAGGATGCAGACAGGGCGGGCGACTAACCGGAGCCCGCAAGGGGAGCACGCAAGCCGGTCAATCAGGGGTGGAACACGGCTCGGCCTCGATTTCAGCCCAGCGCCTTGCTGAAATACACGCAGTCGTCCCCGGGCTTGTAGAAGTCGACGACGCGGCCGACCTCCGCATAGCCCGCGTCGGCATAGAAGCGCCGCGTGCGGGCATAATCGGGCCTCCCCCCGGTCTCGAGCACGAGGCGTTCGCCCCCCCGGGCGACGACGAAGGCCTCCGCCGCCGCCTGCAACGCCCGGCCCGCGCCGAGCCCCTGCGCACGCGGATGGACGCAGATCCAGTAGAGGTGCCAGGTCGAGCGGGTCATGGGCGTCTTTCCGACGCAGACATAGCCCTGGACCTTCCCGTCGAGCTCGGCCACGAGATGAGGGTAGTCGCCGTCGAGGCCCCCGACGAGCCCGTCGTCGAGGACCTCGAGCGCGACGACGACCTCCTCGTCGGAGAAGGCGCCGCAGCGGATCAGCGCGTCGTGGAGCGGGGCGCGATCGGCGGCGACGAGGGGGCGGATCACCATGCGGGCTCCGAGGTCGAGGGAAGGGCGCGCGCGCAGGCCACCTGGGCGCGGACGAACCGCTCCCAGGTCCAGCCCGCGGAGGCGACCCCGCGGAACAGGCCGGCGCCGGGTGTGACGTCGGGGTTCGGGTTCACGTCGATGACGTGGGGGAGGCCCGCGGCATCGAGGCGGAGGTCCACCCGGAGGTAGCCCCGGGCGCCCACGGCCCGGGCGGCGGCGCGCGCGGCGGCGACGGCGGCGTCACGGAGCGCGGAGGACACGTCCGCGGGGTACACGCTCGGGCTGCGCGCGTACTCGGCGCTCTCGGGATCCCACTTCGAGGCCCAGGTCAGCACGTCGACGCCGGGGCCGAACACGATCTCGCCGACGGCGGCCTCGCCGCCCGGAACGTCGCTCCCCCAGAGCGCCACGTTGAGCTCGCGACCGGGCAGGTACGCCTCGATCACGGCGGGGCCGAGGCCCGCGGCGACGAGGCGGGCCACGGCGGCGTCGCGTTCTCGCGCGTCGTGGCAGATGGAGGCGGCGTCGATGCCGGCGGAGCCGTCCTCCCCGGCGGGCTTCACGAAGCACGGGAACCCGGCGCGGGCCCCCACGGCCGGCACCGGCACCCCCGCCGCCGCGAGCACGGCGTGCGTGTGGTCCTTGCGACGGCAGAGCGCGAGCGCCGCGCTGCCGTTGCCGGTGAAGGGCGTGCCGCGCCACTCCAGGAGGGCGGCGAGGTGGGCGTCGAGGTCGACCCGGCCGAGCGGCGCCTCGAGGAGGTTGAACACGACGTCGGGGCGGTGTGTCTCGAGCGCGGCGAGCACCTCGTCGAGCGCGCCGTGGACACCCACCGGCGCGACGCCGAACACCGCCGCGACGCCGTCGGCCGCCTCGGAGAGGTCGAACTCCGCGGCGCGATCGCCCATGCCGGGGGGCGGGAGCGTGTGGAGCACGAGCACGTTCACGCCCGCGACGCTCACGGGTAGCGCAACCCGAACCGCGCCGCCGCCGCCTCCCGCGAGCCCGCCACGCGCGCGGCGGCGTCGAGCAGGACGCCCTGCACGAGCGCGGTGTACGGGAGGGTCGCCTCGGAGAGGAGCACGATGTCCCCGCTCACGGGGTTCAGGCCCGGCAGCGGGTTGCACTCGATGAAGCGCGGGTGGCCCGCGGCGTCGAGCCGGAAGTCCATCCGCGAGAGGTCGAGGCAGCCGAGCAGGCGGTAGGCGGTGCGCGCGAGGTGATCCAGCTCGGCGATGGTGGCCGCGTCGAGGCGCGGCGGGCGGTGGTAGCGGACCCGGCGGCGCCAGTCGCGCTTGACCTCGAGCGAGTAGACGAACACCTCGTCCGGATCGGAGGAGCCGATCTCCATCATGCCGAGCACGCGCGCGTCCGCGCCGTTGCCGGCCACACCCACGGTGACCTCGACGCCGGGGAGGAACTCCTCGACGAGCGCGGGGCAGGCGTAGCGGTCCCACAACCAGCGGCAGCGGGCGGCGGCGCCGTCGGCGTCGGCCGCGACGGGGTTGTCGCGGATGCCCTTGCTGCTGCCCTCGTCGTTGGGCTTCACGAGCACCGGGTAGGCGAGGTCGGCGAGGCCCCCGAGATCGGCCCCCGGCGCGGCGAGGAACCCGCGGGCCACGGGCACCTCGGGGGAGACGACCCGGCGCGCCACGGCCTTGTCGAGCGTGACGGCGAGGGTGAGCGCGTCGGAGCCGGTGCACGGGAGGCCGAGCAGCTCGCAGACGGCGGCGGGCACGGCCTCGCGGCAGCGACGGCCCTCCCCCTCCGCGATGTTGAACGCGAAGTCGAAGCGGCCCTCGTCGAGGCGCCACGGGAGGCGTCGATCCGCGAGGACCGGCACGACCTCGACCCCGAGGCCGGCGAGGGCGCCGGCGATCTGGCCGATGGTCTCGTCGCTGTCGAATTCCTCGTAGGCGTCGTCCGGGAGGTCGGCGCGCGGCTCGGCCGCGGAGGCCTCGGGCCGGGCGTTGTAGAGCAGGGCCACGCGCATCTGGACCTACTTCGCCGTGGTGGCTGCGTTGGTGAGGATCTCGGCCAGCTGCCGCTCCTCCGCCATCGCCTCGCGGCGGGCGTAGTGGGAGTTGTCGCGCGGCACGATGCGACGACTCCGTCCGCTCGCGAGATCGCTCACCGAGCGCGCGGGCAGGTCGAGGGAGGCCGCGGGGGTGCCGCCGTCCGGGTAGCTGAACATGGCGCCCTCGAAGTTGCGGAGCACCACCCGGCCGGGCGCCGCGCTCACGAGGTAGTTCGGCATGAGCGGGATCTTTCCGCCGCCGCCCGGGGCGTCGACCACGTAGGTCGGCACGGCGAGGCCGGTGGTGTGCCCGCGCAGGCTCTCGATGATCTCGAGCCCCTTCCACACGCTGGTCCGGAGGTGGGCGGCGCCCACGACGGGATCGGTCTGGTAGAGGTAGTACGGGCGGACGCGGATCTTGAGGAGGCCCTGGAGGAGGGACCTCATCGTGTCGACGTTGTCGTTCACGCCCGCGAGCAGCACGGTCTGGTTGCCGAGCGGGATGCCGATGCGGGCGAGGCGCTCGCACGCGCGGGCGGTCTCCTCGGTGATCTCGCGGGGGTGGTTGAAGTGGGTGTTCAACCAGATGGGGCCGTGCTTGTCGAGCACGCGCAGCAGGTCGTCGGTGATGCGCATCGGCAGCATCACCGGCTCGCGGGAGCCCATCCGCACGAACTCGATGTGCGGGATCGAGCGGATCTGGCCGAGGATGTAGTCGATCTGGTCGTGGGGGAGCGTGAGCGGATCGCCGCCGCTCACCAGCACGTCGCGGATCTCCTCGTGGGCCCGCAGGTAGGCGATCGACTCGTCGATCTCCTCGCGGGTCGACGCGGCGTCACTGTGCTTCCAATTACGTTTGCGGATGCAGAAGCGGCAGTAGCTCGAGCAGAAAGACGTGACGACGAACAGCACGCGATCCGGGTACCGGTGCGTGAGCCCGGGGGCGACCTGATCGTCCTTCTCGCCGAGGGGATCGGCGAGGCCCTCGCCCACGTCCTCGTCGGACGACGGAACGATCATCCGCCGGATGGGATCGTTTGGATCCAAACGATCGATCAGCGAGAAGTAGTAGGGCGAAACCGCGAAGCGGAATTGTTTCTGCAGCCCGCGGACGCTGGCGATCTCCTCCGGTGGGAGATCGAGCAGCTCGGCGACCCGTTCGGGCGTCCGAACGAGGTTCTTGAGTTGCCAGCGCCAGTCGGACCAGTCCTCGATCGGGACGTCTCGCCAGGGGCCGGCGGACTTGCCCCATCGGGCTGGGAGGGGATCTTTGTCGGGCATCTTGAGCAGGCTCCCGCCCGGTGGGCGGCACCCTCGTCAGACTCGCGCTCCGGGTGCTGGCGCGCAAGCCGCTCGTAAGGTCGACCGGTCCTTCTCCAGGGTTCCCGATCGGTTCGCAAGCGGGGCCCATCCTATTGCTCCTCCTGCCACGCGCAAGGGGTCGCCGTGCAACCGTTCGAGCACGGGGACGACACGACGTGCGGCGCGGCCTCAGCCTTGACAGGTCGCCAGAACGGGACAGAATCGTCTTGCACCCACGCCTCCGCGTGGTCGCCCACGGAGTCCACATGCGCACCGCGCTGCTCGCACTCGCCTTCGCCCTCCCCACCTCTGCCCTCGCGGAGGAGCCCGCGGCGGCCCCCGCGGCGCCCGCCACCACCGAGGCCACCGCCGCCACCCCCGCCACGCCCGCCGATCCCGGCGTAGCACCTGCG
>JAKFCH010000029.1:0-8995 GCA_036676765.1 Deltaproteobacteria bacterium | reverse complement strand
GAAGCACCCGGCGCCGCGCCCGACGGCCCAGCGACCCCGCCCCCGGGCGCTCCCGCCCGGGCGATCCGGAGGCAGGTGCTCCAGGGCGCAGTCGTGGGCGCGCTCCTCGGGGCCAGCGTCGTCGAGAACCCCTACACGCTGCCGGTCGTCGCGTTCGTGGGGGCCGGCCTGGCGGCGGTCCGCGCGCAGGGGGGCGCGTGGGTGCGCCTCGGGGGCGAGGCCAGCGCCGGGGCGGCCGTCCTCCTCGCGTGGCTGATCCTGGCCCACGGCGCGCACGGGAGCCTCGCGGCCGCGACCGTCGGTACGAACTGGGAGCTGTTCGGCGAGCCCTACCTTGCCGAGCACGCCGACGGGCGGGCCCACCTCGCCGGGCTCCTCCGGCCGTGGCCGCTCGCCCGCTACGATGGCGCGCCCCTTACCGAGCTCCTCGCCGACGGGGCCGCGGACATGCTGGGGTGGATGCCGGTCCTCCTCGCCGTGCTCGCCGTGGTGCGCATCCGCGTCGCCCGCTTCGTGCTCCTCGGCGCAGTCGCGTTCCTGAGCCTCGCGCTCGGCTCCTTCCCCGCGGGCGAGGACTCCGGCATCCCCGGGCAGTTCTTCTACGTCAACTTCGTCGTCGGCCTGTTCGGTCGCCCGCTCACCCAGCCCGTCCGCTACCTCGTCCCCGCCTGCGCGGCGCTGGCGGTGGGCGGCGCGCTGCTCGTCGGCCGTTGGCTCTCGGAGGGCCGCCACGCGCGGGTGGCCGTCGTCCTCCTGCTGGCGGGGGTCGAAGCCGTCGCATGGGGTTCGCCCGCCGCCCGCGTCCCCACCGTCGACCTCGGCCGCTGGCAGTGCCTCGCGGACCTCGACCCCGGCCCGGTCTCCGCGCGGCTCGAGGGGACCCCGTTCGAAACCGCCAACACCGCCGCCATGGCGGTCCAGATGCTGAACGGGCTCCCCGGCACCCACCGCGCGATCGGCGGCTGGATCGCGCGGGCCGCGTTTCCGCCGATCCTGGCCACGGGGCTCGACGAGCTCACCTCGGCCCGCTCGATCGGGCCCTTCCTCGTGGATCGACTCGCCGGCGAAGGGGTGCGCTGGCTCCTCGTCGACGCGACGCTGGCCCTCGGCCTGGAGCCGGCGCGGTCGTGCGGCGGGATCGTCGCGCTGGACACGAACGCCCTCGTCCACGCGCGCGGCCGGCCGGCGGACAGCACGGCGGACCGCGGCGCGGCGGTCAGCCGCCCGGGGGTCAGCGGGCCGGCGGTCAGCGGCCCGGGCCACGCCCCCCCGGCGAACGGGATACCGCCCGCCCATCGAGAACCCACGTTCCAATGAAGCCCTGGTACCGTAGCCCCGTCGCGCGGCTGCTCATCGCGGTCTCCCTGACGTTCGTGGGCGTGACGGTCTTGGGCGGCGGGATCCTCGCGCTCCTTGAGGGCGCGTCGCAAGCGGGCCGCCGGTTGACGCACCTCGACCCCGGCTGGCTCGGGCTCTCGATCGCCGTGTGGCTGTGCTCGCTGGCCATCCAGGGCCTCCGCTGGCGCGCCCTGCTCCCGGTGCGGAACCGCCCGCCCGCCGGCATGCTCGCCTGGGTCGTGTTCGGCGCCAACGCGCTGACCCTCGCGTTGCCCGGCCCCGTCGGGGAGTTCGCCGCGGCGTGGTACCTCCGCCATCGCTACGGCGTGCCGATGGTGACGGCGCTGGCGGCCACGCTGCTCGGCCGCGCCCTCGCCATCCTGACGTTCGGCGTGGCCACGCTTGCGTTGTGGCCCGTCGTCGCGGTGTCGCTGCCCGACGACGTGGTGCGCCTCGTCACCCCCATCGCCGTCCTCACCGGCCTCGTGACCCTGCCCATCGTCGGCCTGTGCGCGCGGCCGGCGGGGATGGTCCGCCTCGTCGGCAGGTTCCTCGCGTGGGCGCTCCCGGCGCGGCTGGCGGGGCGGGTCTCGGGGCGGGTCGACTGGTGGGTGCGGTGCTTCACGGCCGTCGGGGAGATCCCGCTCCGCCGCTGGGCCGAGGCCGCGGCGCTCTGTGTCCTGAACCTGCTCGTCCTGAGCACCTCGACGGTCTGCGCGCTCCACGCCGCGGGCATCCCCACCGATCCCCTGGGCACGGTGTTCGTGCAGGCGCTCACCGCGGTGGCGAGCATCGCGGGCGTCCTCGTGCCCGGCGGCTTCGGCGCGGTCGAGGTGCTCGTCGTGGCGCTGTTCCCGACCTTCGCCGTCGGCGACACCGCGGACGCCGTGTTCGCCGCGTTCACCCTCCGGTGGGTGCACCTGCTCACCCTGTTGCTCGGCGTCCCCGCCATGAGCTGGCTGATCGCGACGCTCCCGTCGGAGCCGGAGAAGCTCGAGCCGCTCGTCACCGAGACCCTCGCGCGCGAGCTGGCGTAGGGGGTTCCGGTCGGTCGGCGCGCAAGCGCGCCGACCTCGTGCGGGGGCTCCCGCCCCCGCAACGCCCCCGGTCGCCCGGCGGGGCCACCGACGACTACGTGTCGGTCGATCGCGACGAGGTTCCGCACGACCCGCGCCGCTCACTCCAGGTCGCCGACCCGCGCCGCGACGTAGTCGGTCTCCACCGAGAGGGTCGCGGCCACGGCGAGCCCGCTCCACGCGCACACCCCGAGCCAGCCCAACGCGACGCGCCCGTCCACGACGCCGATCGTGCCGCCCTCGATCCACGGCACCCCGCCCGCGATCACGTCGACGCCGGTGTCCCCGCCGGTGCCGGCGCCCGTATCGGCCGCGGCATGGGCGAAGGTGCCCCCGGCGAGCGAGAGCGCCAGCGCCCCGCAGTCGCCGCTGCCGCCGGAGGCGCCGTCGAGGCCGAACAGGAACGCGTCGTCCCGGTGGTCCACGAGGCCGCTCACCACGGCCCCGGGCGCGTCGGCGTCCCATGCGCGGAGGGCGTGTACGTCCGACACGACGGTCGGGTCGTCCTGATCGATCGCGATCCGCGCGGGCCAGGCCTCGCTCGGGCAGGTCACGGCGGGGTCCGCGCACCAGGCGCCGAGGTCCAGCACCAGCGGGGAGCCGTCGGGGGCGTCGAACGTGATCACCTCGTCGACCCCGACGGTGGCCTCCTGGACGGCGCCGCCGATGTCCAGGCGGATGGTCAGCGCGTCCGACCACGCGACGGCGTACACGCCGCGCACGTCCTGGTCGACGGGGCCGGCGGTCGACGAGTCCCCGCCGCCCGCGCACGCGAGGGAGAAGACGAGGAGGATGGCGGCGGAGGCACGAAGGATCATGGTGGCCCTCGGGTCTCTGGTTGTACCCGCGAGGCGGCCCGAGGTGAAAAGGAAAGTCGTCGCGGGGGCGCGGCCCTACTCCGCGGCGGCCCCGGGCGGCCACACGCTCGCGTCGCAGTAGTCCGCGCCGGAGAAGGTCTCCTCGCCACACATCCAGAGGTGGGGGCTCATCTCCAGGGCCATGCAGAACCCGTCGCAGGCGTCGGCGCAGTCCAGGCACGCCTGGAGGTCACAATTGTTCGGGCTCCCGTCGGCGTCCTGGATCGCGTTCTGCCGGCACTCGGCCCCGTACTGGGCCTCCGGACAGGCGGCGAGGAGCAGGAGCGGGAGCAGGAAGGCGGCACGAGCAGCGAGGAGTTTCATCGCCCAAAGGTAGGTGAGCCCTCGCCCGAGCGTCAAGTGGATCCGCACGCGACAGGAGTTTTCGACAGGGAGGTGCGCGAGGGCGCCGGAGGGCGGCCGCTCGGCGGCCGGTCCCGCCCGCGCCCCTCCGGTCGAGGAGGGGCGCGGGCGGACCAAGCGCGGAGCGCGCGCCCGCAGGAGCCCGACCCTCGCGTCCGCGCGAGGGTCGCGCCCGGATCGCTCGCGGCACGCTGTCGCCTTGCATCCACCGCCGCCCCGGATACGCGGCCGCGCCGGAGGTTTCATGCTGCTCGCCCTGCTCGTCGCCTGCGTACGTCTCGAAGAGGGCGACTACGAGCTCGACTACCAACCGGTGAAGGTCGACACGTGCAACCTCTACGACGGCGGCCAGGTCGCGGTCGACACGACGGGCGAGGTCTCGTGGGACGACGCGACGCTCGTGTTCGAGTTCGAGGAGACCGACGACGACCTCGAGTTCGAGGTGGACGGCAAGGACTTCTCCCGCGAGAGCGAGGGGCTCGTGCCGCTCGACGACGACTGCGCGCTCACGACGGTGCAGGACGACGTCGGGAAGATGCTCTCCAGCACCTCGTTCGAGGGCGAGACGAAGATCGTGGCCGACTTCGAAGGAAGCTGCGCGCTGTACGAGATGGCGTTCGATCCGCCGTGCCTCGTCGAGTTCGACTGGGCGGGCGATCTCGACTGACGTTGCCGGCCGCGCACCGCCCGACATCGTGAGGATCCGTGACGGGGGGCGGTCATTCTTTGGCCCTGTACCCTCCGGGTCACGCGATAGATCCCCCGGGCATGTTCGCCCCCCTCCTGCCCGTCCTCCTCGCCTCCGCCCTCGCGCTCACCCCCGCCCGGCCTCCGCGCCCCGGGGATGCCGCGGGCGCCGCCGCCGCCACGTCGGTCACCGCGCCGGCCGCCACCCCGGCCTCCGAAGGGCGGGCCCCCGCCGGGAAGAACGGCGCGGGCAAAGCAGGTAAGGGCGTCGCCGCCACGCCAGCCGACTGGGAGTCGACCCTCGCGCGGGTCGTGCCGTCGATCGTCGCCATCCGGGTGAGCGCCACGCGCCCGTTCGACACGGAGGGCGCCGCATCCGCCGTCGCGACCGGGTTCGTGGTCGACGCCGAGCGCGGCATCGTGCTGACCAACCGCCATGTCGTCGAGCCCGGCCCCGTCGTGGCCGAGGCGGTGTTCTACAACCACGAGGAGGTGCCGCTCCGCGCGCTGTACCGCGACCCCGTGCACGACTTCGGCTTCTACCAGTTCGACCCCGCGGCGCTCCGGTTCATGGAGCCGACCGCGCTCCCGCTCTCGCCAAGCCGCGCGAAGGTGGGCGTCGAGCTGCGCGTCGTCGGCAACGACGCCGGCGAGAAGATCTCCATCCTCCAGGGCACCCTCGCGCGCCTCGACCGCGACGCGCCCAGCTACGGGGACGGCAACTTCAACGACTTCGACACCTTCTACTACCAGGCTGCGTCGGGCACCTCGGGCGGCTCGTCCGGGTCGCCCGTGCTCGACCTGAACGGCCACGTGATCGCGCTCAACGCCGGCGGGAGCAACCGCGCCGCGTCGAGCTTCTACCTCCCGCTCGATCGGGTCGTGCGCGCCCTCGCCCAGGTGCAGGCCGGTTTGCCCGTTTCACGTGGAACGGTGCAGTCGGTGTTCCGCCACCGCCCCTTCGACGAGGTGCGCCGCCTCGGCCTCACCGACGCGACCGAGTCCGCCGTGCGCACCGCGTTTCCCGACGGCACGGGCATGCTCGTGGTCGACCAGGTGATCCCCGGCGGCCCCGCGTTCGGGAAGCTCGAGCCGGGGGACGTGATCGTGCGCGTCGACGGCGCGCTCACCACCGCGTTCATCCCGTGGGAGGAGGTCGTCGACAACCGCGTCGGCGGCACCGTCACCGTCGACGTCGAGCGCGGCGGCCAGCCCCTCTCGGTCACCCTCCCCGTGCTCGATCTGCACGCCGTCACCCCGTCCTCCTACCTGGAGATGGGCGGCGCGGTGCTCAACCCCTTCTCGTTCCAGCAGGCGCGCAGCCACACCCTCCCGCTCGACGTGGGCGTGTGGGTCGCGTCGTCCGGGTACATGCTCGCCAACGCGGGCATCCCCGACAACGTCGTGATCACCGGGGTCGGCACCGAGCGGGTGAAGACGCTCGATGCGCTCGAGGCCGCGCTCGCGAAGCTCGCCGACGGAGCGCGCGTGCCCGTGCGGTGGATCGACCCGCGCGAGCCGCGCCGCGAACAGGTCGCGGTGGTGACGATCGACCGCCGGTGGTTCCCGATGCAGCGCTGTACCCGGAGCGACACCCGCGACGCCGCCGTCGGCTCCTGGCCCTGCGTCGCGAGCGCCGCGCCGCCCGCGCCCACCCCGCCCGCCGCGGTGACCGGCGCGTTGCCCGAGGTGACCGGCTCGGCCGCCAAGGCGCTCGCCGCCTCGCTCGTGTGGGTGAGCAACACGGTCCCGCTGCGCGCCGAGGGCGTGTACGGCGCCAACTTCTCCGGCACCGGCCTGGTCATCGACGCGGTGCGCGGGCGGGTGCTCGTCGACCGCGACACCGTCCCCATCGCGCTCGCCGACGTGACGCTCACCTTCGCCGGGACCGTGCGCGTGCCCGCGAAGGTGGAGTGGATCCACCCGGTCCACAACCTCGCGGTGCTCGCCTACGATCCCGCCGCCATCGGCGACACCCCGGTCCGGTCCGCGCGGCTCTCCCCCAAGGTGCTGGAGCGGGGGGACACCACCTTCCACGTCGGCCTCTCGCCGCGCCAGGAGGTGCTCCAGCAGGAGACCAAGGCCACCGCCCAGGAGCCGATGTTGCTGTCGGTGCCGCGGCCGCCGTACTTCCGTGACCGCAACCTCGACGTCGTGAGCATCGAGCGCTCCGGCGCCGTCGTCGGGGGCGTGCTCGCCGACAAGCGGGGGCGCGTGCAGGCGCTTTGGGCGAGTTTTGTCGAGGACCGGGGCGACAAGCCCGAGGGCTTCTTCCGTGGCATCCCCGCGGACGTGCTCCACGACGTCGTCGATCCCGTGCTCGCCGGGGCCCTCCCCACCGTGCGCGGCCTGGGCGTCGAGCTCGCGCCGATGAACCTCGCCATGGCCCGCGACCGCGGCCTCTCCGCCGAATGGGCCGAGCGGCTCGTCGCGGTCGATCCGCGGCGCCGCCAGGTGTTGTGGGTCGTGCGTCGCGAGGCCGGCACGCCCGCGGCCGCCGCCCTGCGCGAGGGCGATCTCCTCCTCGCGGTCGACGGCGAGCCCGTCGCCCGGTTCCGCGACATCGAGGAGCGCGCGGCCAAGGCGTCGGTCTCGCTGACGGTGCTCCGCGACGGCCAGGAGCAGATCGTGCCCCTCGCCACCGTCCCCCACGACGGCGTCGGCGTGGACCGCGTCCTCGTTTGGGCGGGTGCCTTGCTGCACGCCCCGCACACGCCGCTCGCGGCCGACCTCGGCGTGGAGCCCGAGGGCATCTACGTGAGCTGGTCGTGGTTCGGCTCGCCCGCGTCGCGCTACCAGCTCCGGCCCACCCATCGCATCCTCGCGGTCGACGGCACGCCCACGCCGACGCTCGACGCGTTCCTCGCCGCGGTGAAGGACCGCCCCGATCGCGGCGGCGTGCGCCTCAAGACGGTGGACCTCGACGGAAAGCCCCAGGTCATCACGCTCAAGCTCGATCTGCAGTACTGGCCCACGGCCGAGCTGCGGGCGGGTGCGGGCGGGTGGGAGCGGGTGGCGTTGTAGCGGGCGGGGGCGCCCCCACCCGCGCGGACGCGGGTGGGCGGGTGCCCTACGGGCGCGCGCTCCGCGCTTGGTCAGCCCGCGCCGGGCGGGCCGACCGCGGCGGGCTCGTCGCTTCGGGGGTGAGGGGGGGCGTTCCGGGGGCCCGCCGCGCCCTCCGGTCACCCTGGCGCGGGCGTGGTGGTGGGCTTTCCCGCGCGTTCGGGCCGCGGGACGGTCGATGGACGTCCGCAAGGGCGGGATGGCCGCGTACCCTCGCCTTGCGGACGTCCCCGACGTCCGGAAGGGCGGGATTGTCGCGTACCCTCGCCTTGCGGACGTCGCTCTACACGACGTGCTTCGCCCCGTCGCCGCGCCGGGTGCGCTCCGTCGCGGCGATCGCCTTCGCGGCCTGCGCTCCCGCGGCGCTGGCCGCCGCCGCGTCGAGTGCGATCCGCATCCGGGTGGCGGCAACCAGCTCGGGCGCGGCGTCGCGGCGGCCCATCTTGCGCGTCGCATCTCGGGTGGTGCCCATGGCGTGGGCGAGCTCGTCGAGGTGAAGGCCGGCCTGCAGCGCCAGGTGCGCGGCCACCCTCCGCACGGTCACGGACACGTCGCCGAGGCCGAGGTCGGGCCCCGCGGCGCCGGCGAACGCCGCCGCCTCCACCAGCCGCCTCGCCCCGAGGGCCCGGATCTGGTCGTCCGAGGCCGGCTCGAGCCGCTCCAACGGGAGCCCGACGATCGCGTAGGCGTCGCGCAGTCGGTACCGCGGAAGCGCGGCGCCGAGCTGGAGCGCGAGGCCGGGCACGCACCGCGCGCCGACGAGGTCCGGGAAGCACGAGCCCGTCGTCAACGCGGGGTGCACGGGCACGCCGTGGTGGGCGGGCTGCTCGAGCAGGTAGCGCACGAGCCACTCGAGGTGCGCGCGCCCGCGGACCTCGGACACGTGCGCCGGCGCGAGCTCTACCGCCGCGACGGGCCGCAACGCGAGCAGCAACGCGCGGGCGTGGATGCCCGTCTCGGCGCGCTCGCAGAGGAGCACCACGTGGAGGTGGTCGTCGACGAGCGCGAACAGCACCACCCGCCCGCCGACCACCCGGCCGATGACGTGCAACGCCTCCCGACTCCGCCACTCCTCGGGAAAGAGGGCGTGCCGCGTCGTGGAGGCGAACGTGAGCTGGATCGGTTCCATGGCGTCGCAAGGCTGCGCACGACTTCCGGCTCGGCAAGGGGTTTTCTCGACCGTCGAACATTGGTCGAGCCCGCGGGCGCCCCCACCCGCGCGGACGCGGGTGGGCGGGTGTCGTGCGGGGTCGGCGCCGAGCGCCTCCGTCAGCCCGCCGCGCGCGGGCCGACCGCGACGGGCTCGCGGAGATTACGTGGCCTTCGGCCCGGGACATGAGGGCGCCCGCCGCGCCCTCCCGCCACCCTGGCGCGGACGCTGCGAGCCGCGTGGCCGTCGCGGCACGCATCCGCCCACCGAGCGACGTCCGGAAGGCGGGGATGGTCGCGTACCCTCGCCTTCCGGACGTCCCCGACGTCCGGAAGGCGGGGATGGTCGCGTACCCTCGCCTTGCGGACGTCCCCGACGTCCGGAAGGCGGGGATGGTCGCGTACCCTCGCCTTCCGGACGTCCCCGACGTCCGGAAGGCGGGGATGGTCGCGTACCCTCGC
>JAKFCH010000028.1:0-7458 GCA_036676765.1 Deltaproteobacteria bacterium | reverse complement strand
GGACGCGCGGGCTCGGACGACGGCGCGGGCCGCGGCTCGGACGAGGGCGCGGGCCGCGGCTCGGACGAGGGGCGTGGGAGCGCCGGCGTGGTTGGACGGGGCTCGCTCCGGGGGCGGGACTCCGAGGGCGCGGGCGCCGGGCGGGGCGAGGGGCTCGACGGGGCCGGGCTCGACGGGGCGGGGCTCGGGGCCGGCCGCCTCGCGGGCGCTGGGGCGGGCGCGCGCTTCTTCTTGGGGGGCGGATCCGAGTCCTTGCTCTCCCGTGCGCTCGGCGCGGCGTCCCGCTCCGGGGTCGCCCAGGCCGGCGCTACCAGACATGCGCCCAGCACGATCACCCGCCAGGTGGATCGCAGCATGATGTCCTCCTTCGTCTCGCGTACCAAGTAGCCGACCGTCCAGGTACGCCCCAGGCGTCGTTCCATTCGAGTCGACCGCAGCTCGGGGCGCCGCGAGCCCGATCCCGGGCGTGTCAGCGCGCGTCGAGCGCCTCCCGCAGCACGGGCGTGTAGCGGGTGTCCTCGGTGGCGCGGTGGGGCTCGATCAGGAGCACGGAGGCGCTCGCGCCGACCGCGGTGTCGAGGCAACGGAGCGCGAGCTCCCACGCTAGGGGCCGCGGGCGGAGGGTCGACAGGACCTGCCCCACCTCCCACGCGGCGCGGCGGGCCATCCCGATCGCGCCGATGATCACGCGGTCGTCGAGCTCTCCGAGCCGGACGTCGACCGCGTGGAGCACGGGTGGCAAGAGGGCGTGCCGGATGGTGTCGCTGGTCTCGTCGAGGAGCCGGTCGACCAGCACGTAGTCGCGGAAGCGGGGCGAATCGTCCGCGGGCGCGCCGCCGTCGAGGCCCGCCAGGGCGACCGCGAGATCGCGGTTGATGTGGGCGTGCATGCCGGCGACCGCGAAGCGGAGCGGCGAGATGTCGGGGTTCCCGCCCTGCGCGAGCAGCGGCGCCCACGCCGGCGGGATGGGCGTGCCGAGCGCCCACGCGTCGATCGCGTCGAAGTAGAGGTCCGCGAAGTGCACGTCCAGCGCCACCATGTCGGCGGGCGCCTCGAAGCGCCCGGCCTCCACCGCGCGGTGCACGTTCTCGGTGGTCCACCGGTACAACCGGGTGAAGGCCACGATCCCGTGCACCTCCGGCAAGGTGGCCTCGATGGCGAGCAGGCGCTCGACCACGCCGGGGATCGTGGTCGGACGTGGGGTGCGCGCGATTCGGACGAGCTCGGGGTTCGGCATCGGCAGTGCGTATACCGAACGTCGCCCATTTTCACGAGGAAGAACGGGATCCGAAGGGCCGCGCGCGTGCGGAGCCCCGCCTGCGATCCACACGCTCACCGGGCGGCCGCCCGTCGCGCCGAATAATCGGGCCGGGTCGCGCCACCCCGGTGCCTCGCTCCTCCACGCTCGCCTCCCGCCTCCGAGGTCCCCATGAAGTCCCTCCACCGCCCCGATCTCTACCTGTGGTCGGCCTTCGACGAGGCGCGCAACGTCGACTTCAACGGCCTCTGCTGGACCCGCCCCGACGGCAACGTCCTCATCGATCCGATGCCGCTCTCGCCCCACGACCGCGCCCACCTCCAGAGCCTCGGCGGCGCCGCGCTCATCGTGATCACGAACTCGGACCACACGCGCGCGGCCCGCGACATCGCCGCTTGGACCGGGGCCGTGATCGCGGGCCCCGCGGCCGAGCGCGACACCTTCCCGTTCCCCTGCGACCGGTGGCTGGCGGATGGCGAGGAGGTCGTCCCCGGGCTCGTGGTCCACACGGTGGCGGGCTCGAAGACGCCCGGAGAGCTCGCGCTCGTCCTCGACGGCACGATCCTCGTCACCGGGGATCTGATCCGGGCCCACAAGGGCGGCAGCCTGATGATCCTCCCGGACGCGAAGCTCGTCGACAAGAACGCGGCCGTCGCGTCCGTACGCGCGCTCGCCGCCATCGGCACGCTCGACACCGTGCTGGTCGGAGACGGCTGGCCCCTCATCGGCAACGGCGGCGAGGCCCTCCGCGCGCTGGCGGCCCGCCTCTGAGCCTCGGACGCGTCGGTCGATTCATTCGGCGGGCTCGGACCCGTCCTTGAACACGTGGAACCACATGTTCCAGCCGCCCGAGGCGGCGGGCGCGAGGGTGACGGCCTCTCCGTAGGTCTCCGGCATGCGCGCGCCCTCCTCGAGCTCCCAGATGAGCTCCTCGTTCAGGCGGAAAGACTGGATCGCCGCGCCCTTGGCGCCCGAGTTGAAGTACAGCCGCGAGGTCCCGTCCTCGAAGCGCATGAACTCCGGCGCGAAGCCGTCGAGCCCCCAGCTCCCGTCGTGCGTGAAGGTGGCGCCGCCGTCGGTCGAGCGGCTCCACTCGAGCCCGAACGAGGCCATCACGCACCGGTCGCCCTCGGAGCAGTACACCGTCGGGTCCGCGAACGGCCCGCGGACCGCCGAGCCCTCCTGCCGCCAGTGCACGAGGTCCGTGGACGACGCCCAGAACACCTCGTGGGACTCGGGGTACTCCCAGGTCGCCGTGGTGAGGTATTCGCTCGCGGTCATGCCTACGTAGTACATGCGCCAGCTCCCGTCGGGCTGGCGGACCACCTCGGGGTCCACGATCATGCCCTGCACGAGGCCCTCGACGGCGAAGTCGTCGACGGGGGTGAACGTCCGGCCGTCCTCGCTCACCGACAGCGCGAGCGCGCCGAGCCCGGGCACGCCGTGCGTCGTCATCCAGGGGGAGCGCGCCTCGGCGAGCGCGACGGCGTGGTCGAAGCGGCCGTCGACGTGGAAGAGGAACGTGCGGCCGTCCGGGCCGACCACCACCTCGGGGACCGCCGCGGACTCGATCACCACGCCGTCGAGCGCGGTGAAGTTCAGGGCGTCCGCCGAGTGGGCCATGCGGATGTCCTGCTTCCAGGGCCCGATGTCCACCGTGCGCGCCGCCGCGAAGTCGGTGAACGCCTCGACCTCGCAGTCCGATGCCGTGCCGGCGATCACGTGCTCGAGCATGCCGACGGGATCGACGTCGTCGAGGGTGCAGGGGAGCGGGCCCGAGTCGGTGCCGGAGTCGGTGCCGGAGTCCCCGCCCGAGTCCCCTCCCGAGTCCACGTGGTCGACGGGCTTGGAGACGGCACCCGTGCAGGCGATCAGGAGGGTGAGGAGGGGCGTGCGCACCTCCCCGGTGTAGCACCGGGCCGACCGAACCGCGACCGTACGTCGGACCCCTCGCCCACCCGGCGGAAGTGGCGACGCGAGCGACCCGCGCGGACGGCGCGCGCGCGCGTTACCTCGCCGCCGATGGGCGACTCCTCCACCCGCTCCCGCCTCGCCGACAGCCTGCTCGCCGGGCTCGTGGCGGTCCTCGCCGTCGCGGTCGTGGGCGCCGGCGTCTGGGCGGAGCCCGGTCGGGCCCTGTTCGGGGACTGGGAGCACCCCGACATGCTCTCGAACCACTGGGTCTACGCGTGGGTGGCGGAGCAGCTCGCCACCGGCGGCTCCCTCCTCCAGAACGACGCCTACTTCGTCCCCGCGGGGGATGCCCCGTTCCTCGCCGGCAACGCGTCGGGGGCCCTGCTCTCCGCGCCGTTCGCGTGGGCGTTCGGCACGCCGCTCGGCATCAACGTCTACCTGTTCCTCGTGCTCGTCCTCAACGTAGTGGCGGGCACCGCCCTCGCCCGCGCCGCGGGCGCGAGCCCCCGGGCGGCGATCGTCGGCGGGGTCGGCTTCGGCGTCTGTCCCTTCGTGCTCACCGAGCTCTCCGCGGCCCGGCTCGCGCAGGTCCCCGTCTGGGAGATGGCCGCCGGCCTCACCCTCTGGATCGGCGCGCTGGAGCGGGGCTCGTGGCGTCGCGCGCTCGGCGCGGGCGCGCTCATCGGGCTCGCGGGGGTCGAGTACTTCTACTACGGGCTGTTCGCCGGCTACGCGGCGGGGCTGCTCACGCTGTTCTCGCCGCGGCGCTCGCCCGCGGTGGTGGTGGCCGGCGCCGGCGCCGCCGTCGTGACCGTCGGGCCCCTCCTCTGGCTCTTCGTGCGCGGCTGGAGCGAGGTCGTGGGCGCATCCGAGGCGTCCGAGTCCTTCCCGCACCCGTTCTCGCTCCAGGCGTCCCTGCCGTGGAGCTGGCCCGTGTGGTCCGACGTCCCCTCGATGGTCCGGGCCTACCTCTCCTGGGTGCTGCTCGCCCTCGCGGTGGCCGAGGTGTGGCGCCGCTACCGACCGGGGCCCGTGGGCGGCCGCGCCGCTGCGGATGCCGACCCGGACCCCCACGGCTGGACCGTGCCCGCCTTCGTCGCGACCGCCGCGCTCGGGTGGGCGCTGTCGCTCGGGCCCTACGTGCTCACGGTCCAGGGCCCCGCGGAGCAGAGCCACCTCCCCTATCAGTGGATCTACGGGCTGCACCCCGCGCTCCAGCGCTTCTGGTGGCCCTACCGGCACGCCGTGCTCGTGTCGCTCGCGGTCGCCGTGCTCGCCGCCCGGGGCCTCGGGCGCGTGCTCGATCGCCTGCCGCCGCGGGCCGCGCTCGTCACGCTCGGCCTCGTGCTGGTGGCCGTGCCGCTCGAGCTCCGCGCGCGCGGGGCCCCGGTGCTCGCCGCCACCTCGCGCATCACGAGCCCGCTCCCGGACGGCGTGGTGGCGATGAAGGCCCTCCCCGACGGGCTGGTCCTCGACCTGCCCATCGCCGCGGAGCTCCGCATCGGCCAGCAGCACCTCACGCTCCAGGCGCTGCACGGCCACCGGCTCCTCGACGGGCACGCGATGTGGGTCGACCGCGTCCGGCCCGCCGAGTGGGACGCCTACGTGGCCGCCTCCTCCTTCCTCGCCGAGCTCGCCCGCTTCGAGCGCGGCCAGCCCATCGAGGCCGACCCCGCGCGCGTCGACCGCTTCGTCTACGACGTGGCCGACGTGGCCCGCCTCCAGGGCGAGGGCCTCCGCTGGATCGTCGTGTGGGACGAGATGTTCGCCGACGACATCGACGCGCTCCCCGACCACCTCCGCGCCCTGCTCGGCCAGCTCCTCGGCGCCCCCACCATCGACGACGGCCCGCTCACCGTCTACGACCTCGCCGGCCATCGCGAGGACGGCGACGTGATCGCGCCCGACTGGGACTGGCCGAAGGGCGTCTCCACCGGGGACGGCTCGAGCCGCATGACCGACGATCTGCCCGCGTCCATCCTCGTCGAGCACGGGATCAAGCGATGAGGTGGCGGCCTCACCTCGCGCCGCTCGCCCTGTTCGCGGCCGTCGCCGTGCTGGTCACGTGGCCCGCCCCGCTCCACCTGGGGAGCGCCATCCCCGGCGCCGCCACGTCCGACACCTACGATCACTACTGGGGCTACTGGTGGTGGGGGCGCTCGCTCGCGGACGGGCAGCTTCCGCTCCGCACGGCCCTCTCGCATTGGCCCGACGGCGGGCTCCTCTGGTTCGTCGACCCCGTCGGCGCCTCGCTCTCGCTGCCGTTCCAGCTCCTCGCCGGGCCGGCCGTCGCCTACACCTTCGCGCTCCTCCTCCAGATCTGGGGCGCGATGGTGGCGGCCTACGCGCTCGCGCTCGCCGAGCTGCGCGGGCGCGCCGGCCTCGACGGGGCCCCCTTCGAGGGCGCCGCGGGCCCCGATCCGCGTGGCGCCGCCGTTCTCGCCGGCGTGATCTTCGGCGCGAGCCCGTACGTCGTGTCGCTGTTGTACAGCGGCACCGTCGAGTACCTCACCCTCGCCCCGCTCCCGCTGTTCTGGCTGTTCGTGCGCCGCGCGCTCGCCGGGGGGGCGCGCCGCGACGTGCTGCTGGCCGCCGGCACCTGGGCGTGGGCCACCCTCGGGAACTTCTACTACGCCGCCTTCTGCGGGCTGCTCTTCGGCGTGGCGCTGCTGGCCGAGTGGCTCCACCGTCGCGACGCGCTCGGCGCCGGCGGCCAGCGCCCCGACGACGCCCCCTCCGTCGACCGCCCCTCCCGCCTCGCCGTCCTCGAGCACGCCGCCACCGTGCTCATCGCCTTCGGCGTGCTCGCGGGGCCGATCCTCGCCGTCGCGGGCTGGACCCTCGGCTCGCCCGACGCCGTCGTCGCGCAGGAGTCCGCGCCCGGCTGGAGCTACCGGAGCCTCCCGGCCACCGACCTCGCCACCTTCGTGCGCCCCGGCGACTACTACTTCCCCGACAACCGGAAGATGGGCAACCACGGCATCATCCACGTGAACTACCTCGGGTGGCTCACGATGGTGCTCGCCGCGCTCGGCGCGTGGCGGTGGCGCCCGCTCCGGCTCCCCCTCGCCCTCGCGATCGTGCTCGCGCTCGGGCCCACGCTCGTCGTGAACCAGTCCCCCGTCCGGATCGCGGGCATACAACTCCCGCTCCCCGACGCCCTGCTCTACCTGCCGGGCTCGCCCTTCCGCTTCGTCCACCACCCGTTCCGCCTCGTCGTGCTGCCGATGCTGCTCGCCGCCGTGGCCGCCGCCCACGCGCTCCGTCGGCACCCGCGCCTCGCCGTCGGCCTCGCCGGCGCCGTGCTCGTCGAGACCCTCGCGGTCTCCCCCGCGGTGTGGCCCCTCCCGCTCGCCGACGTCACCGCGCCCGAGGTGTACCGCCTCCTCCGGGACGACGAAACCGTCGCCGGCATCTGGGACTTCCCCCCGAACCACCACGCCGCCAACCGCCGCTACCAGGCCCTCGCGGCCGTGCACGGCAAGCGGATCCCCTACGGCGTGAACCAGTTCCTTCCGACCAAGTTCGCCGGCAACAACCTGGTCCGCTCGCTCATGCACTGCCTGCGCAAGCCCGCGGTCTCGACCATCGCGCGCGAGGGCGGGCGGCCGCTCGACGCCTACCTCCAGCGGCCGGTCCCCACCAAGGTGGCCGCCGGGCGCACCGCGCTGCTCGGCTGGGGCTACGACGTGATCGCCGTCCACACGGACCTCCTCCTCGCGACCGAGGCGTCCTGCGTCGATCGCGTGCTCGGCGGCCCCGTGGCCATCGACGGCGCCGTGACGGTGTACCGGGTCGGGGCCGCTTCCGGCGAGTGAGGGGGGTGTCTGTGGGCGCCTCCGCCCGCGGCGGGCGCCCACCGCCCGCGAGGGTCGACCTCCTCCGGGAGAGGCGCGGGGTGTGGGGCGGCCACCTGGCGCGTGACGGCCGGGGCGTGGCGAAGGGCCAAGCCCTTCTGAACTGGACGGGCGGCGACCCAAGCGGCACCGGACGAGACACCGCGCGTGTTCCGCGGCCCGATCGGGCGCGGCGCGGCGGCGTGCCTCGAGAAAAGCCAGCGTTTCACCGTCGGGTCCCACCCGCGACGAGCGGCGGCCGGGCGTCGCCGTCCAGCTCGGTGCCGCTTGGGTCAGTCGCAGTCTCGTTCGACCCGGCTTGGGTGCCCCGATGGGGACGCCGTGGCGCCGGGCGCCGTGCGGCCACCGGGCGCGCCGGGGGCGGCCGTCGGGGTAGGGTTCATCGGGGGAGCGCCAGGCTGCCCCCGCGCGAGAGGACCGGAGGGCGCG
>JAKFCH010000027.1:0-3923 GCA_036676765.1 Deltaproteobacteria bacterium | reverse complement strand
GCATCGATATCGGAATCGGAATCGGAATCGGAATCGGAATCGATATCGATATCGATATCGATATCGACCTCGACATCGATATCGACCTCGATACCCGATATCGACGCTTCGATCCTACCGATCCACCATCATCCAAAAGCCGGGGGGCGTTGCGGGGGGCCCCTGCCCCCCGCCCCAGAAAACCAAACCCCTACACCCGCGCCATCGCCCCCAGCACCCGCTCCGGCGTCATCGGCAGGTTGTCGAGCACCGCGCCGGTCGCCGCTTCGATCGCCTGGGCGACGGCGGCCGCGGGGCCGTCCATCGGGATCTCGCCGATGCCCTTGGCGCCGAAGGGGCCGCCCGCGAACGGGACCTCGATGAGGAGGGTGACCATGTCGGGGGCGTCGGCGGCCGTGGGGATGATGTAGTTGGTGAGCCGATCGTTGCGCATGCAGCCGCGCGCGTCGAGCACGACCTCCTCGGAGGTGGCCCAGCCGAGCGCCTGGAGCGCGCCGCCCTCGAGCTGGCCCTCGACGAGGACCGGGTTGATGGCGCGGCCGACATCGGTGGCGGAGACGAAGCGGCGGTAGAGGACCTCGCCGGTGTCGCGATCGACGTCGATGTCGACGATGCAACAGGCCCAGCCGTAGGTGGGGTAGGCATCCCCCTGGTAGGTGTCGGGGTTCCACTTCAGCGAGCCGTCGTCGAGGTACTGGTGCTCGACCCGGAGCGGCGCGTCGGAGGGGCGCGCCGAGAGGAGCGCGGCGAAGTCGTCGGTCGCGAGGCCGGTCTCCGCCTGGAGGGCGCCGCGGAGCTTCTTCGAGGCGATCTGGGTCACGCCGCCGACGACCATCGTGGTGCGCGAGGCGACGGTGGGGCCGGAGTCGGGCACGAGCGCGGTGTCGTGCGGGGCCATGTCGACGGCCTCGAAGGGGATGCCGAGCTCGGCGGAGACGATCTGCCGGAAGATGGTGTCCGTGCCCTGCCCGATGTCGGTGGAGCCCGTGAGGACGCGCACGCGATCGCCGTGGAGCTCGAGCGCGACGGTGCCCTTGATGTTGGCCTCGCCGTTGCCGGTGAAGCCGCAGCCGTGGAACACCATGGCGAGGCCGCGGCCGCGCACGTGGTTCGTGCCGGCGCCGGGGTGGCGGGTGATCGGCGGGAGCGGGGCTTCGGCCGCGGCGAGCGCGGCGTCGAGGACAGCGAACCCGGCGGTGTCGGAGAGGGTGCCGCCGGACGCGGTGGTGTCCCCGTCACGGAGGAGGTTGAGCCGCCGCAGCGCGAGCGGATCGAGCCCCAACGAACGCGCGATGCGGTCCATGTGGCGCTCGGCGGCCCACATGGCCTGGGGCGCGCCGAAGCCGCGGAAGGCGCCGTTCGGCGGGGTGTGCGTGGCGACGGCGACCCCGGAGAGATGCACGTTGTCGCACCGGTAGGGCCCGGTGAGGTGGAGGATGCCGCGCGAGAGGACCACGGGGGTGAGCGTGTTGTAGGCGCCGCCGTCGAACAGCGTCGAGGCCGTCCACTCCAGGAGGCGGCCGTCGGGCGCGACCACCGAGCGGATGCGGAAGAGCGCGGGGTGGCGCTTGGTGGTGGCGCGCAGATCCTCGTCGCGGCGGTAGATGAGCTTGACGGGCTTGCCGGTCTTGAGCGCGAGGAGGGTCGCGTGAGCCGCGACCATCGAGGGGTACTCCTCCTTGCCGCCGAACCCGCCGCCGGTGGCCGCCTGCACGGCGTTGACGCGGTCGTGCCCGAGCAGCGCCTTGAGCGCCTTGTGGATGTAGTACGGGCACTGCATGGACCCGATGACGGTGATGCCACCGTCCTCCCGGGGCACGGCGATCATCCCTTGCGGCTCGATGTAGAGCTGCTCCTGGAGGCCCACGCGGTAGGTGCCCTCGTGGACGATGCCCGCGATGGTGCCCTTGGGGGCGCCCTTGTCGATGACGATGCGCTTGTAGACGTTGTCCGCGCCGAAGATGGGGACAGCGTGGCCCTCCGCGGCCTCGAGATCGAGGTTGAACGGAAGATCCGCGTAGGTGACGACGACGTGCTTCACGGCCTCGAGCGCGCGGTCCCGCGTGGAGGCGGCCACGAGCGCGATCGGCTCCATGACGTGCCGCACGAGGCCGTCGGCGAGCGCGGGCTGGTCGTCGGTGATGAGGGCGACGAGGTTGCGCCCGGGGATGTCGCGCGCGGTGACGAGGGTGATGCCCTCCCAGTCGTACGCGGGATCCAGGGTGACGGCGAGGACGCGCGCATGCGCGCGCTCGGACCGCACGGTGGCGCCGTAGAGGCAGCCGTCGGGGCGCAGATCGTCGACGTAGAGGGCGCGGCCGGTCACCTTCGCGGCGCCGTCGGTGCGGGGGAAACCGATTCCGATGGTCATGGGCAGCAAGTCTAACCGAAGGGTGTGGAAGGGTCGGTTTCGTGTAGCATCTCGTCATTGCCCGGTGGGATCCCTTGCGTTCGAACTCCTCCTGCGCTCGCTCGATGGGCCTCCTCCTGCTCCTGGTCGGCTGCAAGCAGGACTACGGCGTGAGCAAGGAGCTCAGCGAGCTCGTCGTCACGCCCACGCTCTCCGACCTCGGCGCGCTGGCCGTCGGCCAGACCGCCACGGCCGAGATCGCGCTGAGCCACGCTTCGGGCGCGGAGATCCGGGTGATCGCGCTCGAGCTCCGGAACCTCGACGGGGACTACTACACCACCGACGTCGACCACCTCCCCGTGGTGCCGAAGGGCGGGATGGAGACCCTGACCGTCGACTACCTCCCGACCGAGGCGGGGTTCCACCGCGCGGAGCTGCTCGTCTACACCGACGAGGACGAGGGCGGCGTGCACACGGTCACCCTCCGCGGCGTCGCGGCCGAGCCGGCCCTCGAGATCTGGCCCCTGGTCCTCGATTTCGGGCCCGTCGACGCGGGCGACACCGGCACGCGCTCCCTCTCCCTCGCGAACCCGGGGAGCGTGGACTGGGTGGTCGACGCGATGTCCTTCGGGGGCGGCGCGAGCTTCGCCGGCGACGACTCCATCCCCCTGACGGTGCCGGCGGGGGCCAGCGCCACGCTCGACGTGACGTTCTCGCCGCGCACGGAGGACCCCGCGCGGGGCGAGCTGGAGCTCTCGATCCCCGGCCTCGCCGCGCCGACCGTGCTGCTGCGCGGCAACGCCTGCGAAGAGGGGGATCCCTCGCTCTACGACACCGACGAGGACGGCTGGTCGACCTGCGCGGAGGACTGCGAGGACGGCGACGACAGCGCCCACCCGGGCGGGGTCGAGGTGTGCGACGGCGTGGACCAGGACTGTGACGGCGTCGTGGACGACGGCACCTCGTGCGCGGACGACGACGGGGACGGCTCCTCCGAGGACGACGGCGACTGCAACGACGGCGACCCCACCGCCCACCCCGGCGCCACCGAGGACGAGTCCGATGGCGTCGACAACGACTGCGACGGGGTCGTGGACCTCGGCGCCGACGACCCGGACCGCGACGGCTACTCCGTCGGCGGCGGCGACTGCGACGAGAGCGACCGCACGGCCTACCCGGGGGCGCCCGAGCTGCCCGACGGGGTCGACAACGACTGCGACGGCACGGTCGACGAGGGCACGGACGCCTACGACGACGACGGGGACGGCGTCACCGAGGACGGCGGGGACTGTGACGACAGCGACCGGGGCGTGTACCCGGGCGCCACCGAGTCCGGAAACGGCACGGACGACGACTGCGACGGCGCCCTCGACGAGGGGACCACGTGGGCCGACGACGACGCCGACGGGTGGTCCGAGCGCGGCGGCGACTGCGACGACACCAACCGCCGCGTCAACCCCGGGACCCCCGAAGAGACCGGGGACGGCATCGACAACGACTGCGACGGGGTGACCTCGTGATCCTCTCCCTGCTCACCGCCCTCGCGGCGCCGGCCTTCGCGGCCGACACCCTC
>JAKFCH010000026.1:0-8666 GCA_036676765.1 Deltaproteobacteria bacterium | reverse complement strand
GGCGTGCGCCGCCACCACGAGCTGGACCTCCATGGGCGGTCCGTCGACCACCTGGACCCCGGCATGCCGCGCGGAGAGCTTCGCCTCGCCGCCCGGGGCGATGCGCACGAATTGGTCGATGGGCCGTTGCACCCGGGGCCGAGGCTCGCCGGGCGTGGTCCCGACGACCTCGAAGCCCCAGTAGAGGCCGCCCGGCTCGGCGCGCACGAGCAGCCAGGCGCGATGGGTGCCCGGCTCGGTAGGGGCGAAGTGGAGGGTCATCGGGAGCGACGAACGCGTACGGGCCCCCCAGGTTCGGCCACCGTCTCGCGGGGCGAGGGACGCCCCGGACGGTACGTTTCCCGAGAACGCGGACACCTCCCCCCCGTCGGGCTGGTCGAACGCCGCCGGTGGGAGGAGGAGGGCCTCGACGATCCGGAGCGACACGTCCCCGGTGTTGTGGAGGAGTACCGCGATCTCCGCGTCCTCGCCCACCGGGACGTTCACGAAGGTGGGGGCCTCGTCGAGGACGAGCCAGAGGCGCCTGCCGGAGGACAGTCCAGTGTCCGCCGCGAGGGCGAGGGCGGGGAGAAGCGACGCGAGGAGCGTGGCGACGGCGATGCGCCATCGGATCAAGGCGCTCCCTCCAATTCGAGCAGGTAGTGCACGAGGTCGGCCGCCTCCGCGGTGTCGAGCACCACCCCGTGCGCCGCGAGCGCGTCCTCCACCGTCGCGGCGCGCCCGTCGTGCAGGTACGGCGCGGTCGCGAACAAGCCGCGCAGGCTCGGGGTCCGCAGGCCGGTGAGCGGCTCGCCGGCGCGGCCGCCGGAGGTGTCGAGGAGCGTGCCGACATCGTGGAGGACTGGGCTCGGCGACGCGTCCGGCTCGATCTCGTTCCACCCGGCGTCGGTGGCTTCGGATCCGGCGTGGCAGGTTTCGCAAGCGGATGACACGAAAATGTCGCGGCCGCGGAGGCCGGCTTCGGTGGGGGCGCCGTCGACCTCCCGCCACGGGGAGCGGGGCACCTCGGCGGCGAGGCTCCGGACGTAGGCGGCGAGGGCGTCGAGCTCCGCGGAGCGGCCCTCCTTGGGCTCGCCGAGGGGGTCCTGGGTGGCCGCGAAGTCCGTGGCCGAGAGGAACCCGGCGCCGGCCTGGTGGGCGCGGATGGCGTTGTCGAAGTCCTGGACCTCGTCGAAGTTGGCGCTCCAGTGGAACGGCCCCGCCGCGGGCATCGCGAAGAGCGCCTGGGTGTCGCGGAGGCCCTCGCCGCGGTCGGTGAAGTCCCACGTGCGCGCGTCCGTACCGCCGTCGGGGTGGCAACTGGCGCAGGACACGTAGGCGTCGGCGCTCATGCGCGGATCGCCGGCGTCGTGGA
The DNA here is from genome assembly GCA_036676765.1 of Deltaproteobacteria bacterium. Lineage (GTDB taxonomy): Bacteria > Myxococcota_A > UBA796 > UBA796 > SXON01 > CAJBVW01. The sequence continues at coordinate 7,312 of JAKFCH010000026.1, read as the reverse complement.
ACACCCGCGCGCCCAGGAGCAGCTCGGCATCGAGGGGCTCCACGTCGAGGAGCGGTACGCGCGCGCGCTCGACCTCGCCGTTGACCCCGCCGAGATCGTACGCCACGAGCTCCCGGTCGATCGAGGCGAGCACCCAGGCCGTCTCCCCGTCGGTAGCCACGCCGTCCAACCCCACTCCGACCGCCTGAAAACCTCCGATGCGGGCCAGCGTGACGGGGTCCAACACGTCCACGATCCCGGCGCCGAGGTGGGCGACGAGGAGCTTGTCGCCGAGCGGGGTGAACGCGACGGCACCCACGCGATCGCGGTTGTCGAAGTGGTCGCGGAGGAGCTCGTCGCCGCGCGTGGCGTCGAGCACGCGGAGGGAGGCGCGGGTGGTGGTCTCGTGGGTGAGCGCGAGGCCGTCGCGCACGAGGCCGCGATCCATGTTGGCCTTCGCGCCGGCGACCACGAGGGTGCGCCCGTCCGGCGAGACGGCGACGGCGCCGAGGAGGGTGGGGACGCCGCGGGCGCCCGTGTCGGAGTCCGGGCCGAGGTCGGGCGAGAGCGTGTGGGTCCGGAGGGACGGGCCGGGGTCGTCGTCCGAGTAGTGGTAGACCTCGCCGCCAGCGTCGGGCGAGCGGAAGCGCGGCGCGTAGACGTGCGTACCGACGGTGGCAAGGCCGCCCGCGTCGGGCGCCGTCGCGAAGCTGTACACGCTCCCGTCGGAGATCTGCGCCACCTCGCCGATGCCCCCGAGCGCGACGGTGACGGCGCCGGCGGCGGTGGTGGTCACCGCGACGGGGCGGGCGCCCCAGCGCAGCGTGGTCTCCCAGACGAGGGCGCGCGTCGTCGTGTTCCAGAGCTGCACGGCGTCGTCCCGGCACGCGACGGCGACGAAACCACCCGCCGCGCTCACCGCGACGGGGTGGCCACACACGGCGAGGCGGTCCACCACCCTGTCCCCCTCGACGATCACGACGACGTCGGCGTCGGGGACGGCGGCGTACACCACCCCGTCGGCGAGCGCGAGCCGCCCGGAGCTCGTGGGCGGCGTCGTGAGCGGCTCGTACACGGCGACGCGGGTGGCGCTGGCGGTGTCGGAGCGACCGTCGCCCGACGCGGCGGTCAGGCGCACGGTGTATCGGCCGGGCTCGGTGTAGGTGTGCTCGGCGTGGGCGCCGTCCGCGGCGTCGAAGGTGGTGGTGGTGCCGTCGCCGAAGTCCCAGGTGAACGTCGCACCGGCGCTCGCACCGGCGTCGAACATCGTTTCGACTCCAACGAAAATCACGGCCTGCCCGTCGAGGATTGCGCTGGGCTCGACGTCCTTCGCACCGGCGGTGACCGCGGCGTCCTCCCGGTGACACGCAAGGAGCGCGAGGAGCGTCACCACACGAGGTCCGCGACCGCGGCGCCGGTCGCGAACGTGAAGCGGAGGGTGCTCTCCGTGGGGTTGCCGCTCACGTCGGCGATGCCGCCCGCGGGCACCTCCACGACGTAGGTGGTGTCGGCGTCGAGCGGCGCGTCCGGGACGAAGTTCACGATCGTCTCCTGCCCGTAGAAGCGCCCCGGCACCGCCGTGCCGTCCGCCCGCCACACCCGGAGCGAGCCCGCGTGCGCGCTCTTCGGCTCGATCTGCTCGTCGAAGGAGAGCCCCACGCGCCCGGTCACCGGCACCCAGGTCGCGCCGTCGCGCGGGTTGGTGAGCTCGGCCGTGGGCCCGCGGGCGTCGGGCTCGGTGGCCCAGGGGAACACCTGGGTCGCGAGCCCGGGATCGCCGCCCTCGTCGACGCTCGCGACCGCGACGTTGCCGATGGGGACGAGCGTGTCGAAGTCCCCGGGCATGTCCACGCGCGCGACCTCGACGGGCAGCGACGGGTCGGTGAAGTCGTAGCGGGCGCCGAAATTCGACTCGCCCTGGAACAGGACGTCGTGATGACGGGCGACGTAGCCGCCGTCCCCGTCGGGGGAGGCGCCGGCCCCGAGGAACGTGGGCGCGGTCGGGTCGGTGAGGTCGTACACCACGGGCCCGCCCCCGTCGGTCTTGCGCGCGAAGAACGCGTAGTGCCCGCCGACGTTCGCGAAGTAGTAGGGGCGCGGCGCGCCGGTCACGTCCACCACCTCCCAATCCGCGAGCAGCTGCCAATCCTCGGGGTCGCCGATGTCCCAGAGCATCGTGCGCGCGAGGCTCGCGGAGGAGGCGAGGGCGAGGTTGCCGATGACGTGGAAGCTCCCGGCCATGAACGCGGTCTCCGTCCACTGGGAGAGGATGACCGGGTTCTCGGGGTCGGACACGTCCACCGCGAACACGCCGAGGAACCCGGCGCTGACCCACAACACGTCGCCTTGCCAGAACGTCGAGAGGGCGACGCGGAAGTAGGCGTCCGGGTAGTGGTAGCCGGGCAGCTCGAGGTCGGAGAGCCACGTCGGCGCGGTGGGATCGGTGAGGTCCCAGAAGCCGATGCCGCCATGATCTCCGTCGTGATGCGCATCCACCGCGAGGATGGTGCGGCCGCCGACCTCGGCGATGGCGAGGGTGTGGGTCTCGCGCATCAGCGCGCTGTAGGCCTCGCCGACCTTCACGGGCGCGCACGGATCGTCGAATTCGTAGAGGGTGACGCCGCCGCCGCCGTCCTCGGGGGCCCACGGCAGCACGAGCCAGCCGTCGTACATGCCGACGAGGTTGTGGTGCTCGATGTCCTCGGGGCCGCCGGTCAGCGCGGCGCAGGGCACGTCGATAGCCCCGGCGTCGAAGATCGTGGAAGGGCCCCCAGGCCCGGAGAGCACGTAGTCACCGGGGTCGGGGAACGAATGCGGCTCGACCGGCGCGGAGGTGGGCTCGACGCAGCCGAAGGCGAACAACAACATCTCGGGCCCGCGGGAGAGCGGCATCCTACCTGCCGCGCACGTGCCCGATCAACCGATTTGCGCGTTCCCCCGAGGACAGGCGCCCCGCCACCGGGCGACGGGGCGACCATGGACCCGCGGGCGGCCGCGGGGACCCTACTTCTTCGGCGGGCTCTTGGTCTGCTTGTTGTTCGGGTTCATCTGGTCGGCGCGGTTGTCCACGGCCGCCTTGTTCGCCGGGTTGTTCGGGTTCTTGACGTTGGACCGCTGGTCGTTGGGAGACGGGGTCTTGGCGCTCACGAGGGTGCTCCGTTGGTGGATGCGGCTCGATTGCCGCCGTTGCAACGTGTGCACCGGGGGGAGGTCGGCTGGTTCTCGACGGAAAATCGACAAGCGCGTATGGGTGTTCCACGTGGAACGTCCGGCTGGCGAGAGGCGGGACTCGGGCGCCCGATTCAGCGTGCCCCGAGGGTCCCGACGATCCAGTCGCGCAGCGCCGTGTGGTCGGCGTCGGGCCGCAGCTCGAACGCGCCCATCCCGTGCTCCGCGCGGAACGTGTCGGCGAAGTACGCGGCGGTGTCGGCCGTGCGGGACGGCGTGAGCAGCACCCCCGCCCGTGCGCGCCCGCCGAGGCCGTTCCAGCGCAGGGCATCCCGGTAGAGATGGACGGAGGTGAACGCGTCGACCAGGTTGGCGCCGACGCGGTACTTCGCGTCGAGCACGATCCACGCCGCGTCCCCAGGGCGGTCGTGCGGGATCCAGCTCACGACGAGATCGGGCCGCCGCTCGCCGGAGAGCGACCAACGCGGCAGATCGCCACGGGCCCGGTAGGAGGCGAAGGTGCGGTTGAAGCCCACTTCGAGCACACCGGTGGCCGACCGTCCGACGAGGCACGCGCCGCCGCCAGTGCCTTGCGGGTCGAGCAGCCGCCCGGTTCCGGTCCGGGACCAGACGAAGCCGGGGGGCCCGCCGGTGTCCGGATCCCCGGGGCTACCGACGAGCGCGCGCTCCACCGCCAGGAAGCACCACAGCTCGTACACGCCGTAGCTCGGGCGTACGGATGCGGGCGTGTCCGTCTCGGTCAGGGAGAAGCGGGGGGACACGAAGCGCCGCGCGAGGGCGTGCACGCGCGCGTAGCGGGGATCGTCGAGGACCACGCCGAGCGCGGCCTCGGTCGCCGGGGCGGGGGGCACGGCGTGGAGGGGCGAGCGTCGCACCAGCGTGCGGAGGCGCTCCGAGGCCGCCCGGAGCCGCCCGGCGCGCGCCTTGCACCAGGCGACAAGCTCCTCGTCCCCGCCGATGCGATCCAGTCGATCCGCGGCCTCCGCGAGCCGCGCGACCACGCGTCGGAGGAGCCAATGGACGTAGCGGTTGGCGGGGTGATCGAGGGTGTCGACGGTGCGCCGGAGCGGCACCGCGGGCGGGCTCCCGGTGAGCTCCGCGGCGCTCCACCCGTCGAGCCACTGCGCCACGTCGGGGTGGCGACCGATCCACGTGAGGGTCTCGCGGGGGACCTGCCGCGCGAGCCGCAACGGCTGGTCCTCGAGCCGGGTCGCGACGCGCACGCGGAGGTTCGCGAGCAGCGCCTCGGTCGCGCGCACGAGCAGCGGCACCAGGGGCAGGAGCGCCTCGGCGAACCAGCCGGCCCCCACCCCCTCGGTGCCGACGCCGCCGTGGCGCGCGCCGTCGAGGCCCACGGTGACGCTCGGCAGCCACGCTTCGAGCTCCTCGACCAGCGTGAGCCACAGCTCGGGCGGGAGCTTCTCCGCGCGCGGCTCGATGTCGATGGTGGCCCGGCCCGTCGTGTCGCCGGAGTGCCAGTCGAGGAAGATTCGGCCGACGCGGTGGCCCACGTCGAGCAGGAAGGCGCCGCCGCCGAGCGCGGGGAGCGGCTGGTCGTCCCAGCGCACCCGGTCGAACGGGGCGCGCGCGCCGCGGACCTCGTAGCGACGCGCCTCCTCGAGCGCCCAGCGCCCGCCCTCGGAGAGGACGGGCAGCCCGGCCGCGTCGACGAACGCGATCACGCCCAGAACCGCGCCACGCCCGTCTGCGTGAGCCGCGCCTGCATCTCCGTGAGCTTGCCCGCACACCGCGTGAGCTTCGCCTCCGCGCAGCGCTTCTGGGCGGCCGCGAGGGCCGCGCCGAACGCGGGGGTGTCCTCGCCGCGGAGCCGCGGCAGCACCTTGCTGAACACCGCCTGGTCGAGCAGCTCGGTGGAGGCGTCGGCGTGGCCCATGAAGGCCAGCAGCTCGCCGGCGGTGCGGTAGCCGAAGTGACGGCGGACGGTGGCGAGGATGCCGTGCAGATCGAGCAGGAGCTGGACGAGGTCGGGCGCCACGGTGCGACGGGCGAGGTAGTCCCGGAGGTCCACGTCCCAGAACTCCAGGGTGAACGCGCGGTCGAGCACCTTGTCGGAGATGGGGTGGGTGGTCTCGTCCATGTTCAGCGTGCCGCCGATGAACAGGTTCTTCGGCCAGTTTATGGCGGGGGGCACGCCGTTCACGTCGTCCTCCTCCTCGTGGAGGTGGAGCTGCCGGCCGGTCTCCATCGCGGAGAGGAACGGCGCGAAGTAGTGCTCCACGTGGGCGAGGTTCATCTCGTCGAGGACGAGGAAGTACGGCCGCCCGGGGTGGCGCGCGGCGTCGAGCAGCAAGCGGAGCGCGGGCTCCTTCTGCCACGTGGGCTCGCTGTGCAGCGGGTTGTGGTACCCGAGGAGCCCGGTCGGATCGCGCCACTCGGGGGAGACCGCCACGATCGCGAGCTGCTCGTTCGGATCGAGGCCGCAGAGCTCGGCGTAGGCGCGCGCGTAGTGGTGCAGGAGCGCGGTCTTGCCGGTGCCGGAGAGCCCCGAGAGCAGCACGAAGCGCTTTCCGGGGTTGCAGTGCCACGCGACGTGCAGGCTGCGGAGCTGGGGCTCGTCGAGGACGAAGTCGGGGAGGTTCTTCCGGAGGGCGGCGAGGAGGGCGGGGAAGGGTTGGTCGGTGAGGGGGTTGGTGGCGGGCTTTCCCGCGGTGATGGCAAGAGGGAGGTCGTCGTCGACGTCCTCGTCGTGGTCCTCATCCGAGACCTTGGCCGATACGGCCGGGTCGTGCATCTCCTCGGGAAGGCGGGACTCCCAGGTGGCGCCGTAGTCGGACAAGCTCACCCGCCCGTCGGCCTCCCCGGCGACGAGCCCGAGCGCACGGGCCCACGAGAGCTGGGCGCGTGGCGCGAAATTGCTCGTCCACGAGGGGTAGCGGCGTCGGAGTTCGAGAATGACCTCGTTGCGCGTCCGCGGCCCGTCCCGAAGGTAGCGGATGACCTGTGGAATTCCAAATGTCTGCAACAGGAACCGCTCGACCAGGATGTCGGGGGGATCCTCCTCCACGAGCGTCCGCCCCGCGTCGGAGGGGTGCCACAATCCGTCCTTCGCCTCCAGGAAACCGGCGTTGCGCACGTCGTTGAAGACGCCGCGGCAGGACTTGGGAGAGAGGGAGGTGATGCCGTACGTCGTGCGCATCGTTGTGACGATGTCGTCCGGCGTGGCACCGTTTCGTGCGGCGCTCACGACGGCGCGCCAGGTCTCGAGGTAGCCGCCGATCGCCGCGAGGCCCTTGCGTTGTTGGGCGACGGGCAGGAGCACGAGCGACGGCTTGGGTGCGTCGGCGATGGTCTCGGGGATGTCACTGGTGGGCGACGGCGGGTCCTCCCCTTGGGAGATGCCCGCGAAGTGCTCGTGCAGCCACCAGCAGAACATCGCCCGGCGCACGTCCTCGTCGAGATCAGCCTCCGCCCCGAGCGCGGCGCGGAGGCGATGGCGCACGAGCACCATCCCCTCGATCGGACCGACGGTGCCGGTTCCCAGCACGAGGGACCTCGCCCGACGGGACGACTCCGTCGAGTACAGCGGGGCCGTGTCCCGCGCGAAGAAGGCGGTGAGCATCCGCGCGAGCTTCGCTTGCGGGCGCATCGTGGCGTGCCGGGGGTGGACCATGGCGAGGATGTGCGCGTAGTGGTCCTGGAGCGCCTTTGCGCGTGCCTCGGGCGCGTCGGGGAGCGGCGTGCCGCGGAGCTGGAACAGCGCGTCGATCACCTCGGGGTCGGTGTAGGCGCCCTTCACGTTCACGGACTCGCCGGGCCCGAGGGTGGCGATGCCCTTCAACCGCCACAGGCGCTCCTGGTTGGCGGGGTCCCCGAACTCCGCCTCGGTCAGCTCCCGCACCCACTCCGCGTCCTTCCGGTACGACGCGGCCCACCCCGCGTAGGGCTTGTGGGCCCTGAACAGGGTGTATAGGTGCTGGAGGCGTTCGAGGGAGAGCTCGGTGGACATGCGTACGCTCGCGACGAGGGGGCGTAACCGGGTGGCCTCGAATCGGCGGAAGTCTGGGGTTGGACACAGCCGGGCGTCCCGGTCGCCCGCCGCGGCGGCGGCCGACCGTCGGCGCCTTCCAGGGGTCGGCGCGGGGCGCCTCCGTCGGCGCCGAGCGCCGACCCGCCGCCGGGCGGC
>JAKFCH010000025.1:0-19688 GCA_036676765.1 Deltaproteobacteria bacterium | reverse complement strand
GTCATGCGCAGGCTGCTGCAGGCGCTCTGGCGCATGCTACTCACCAACAAGTCCTTCGACGGCCAGCTATTCGAGAGGAAACGTGCGGCGGCGGCTTGACCGGGAACGGAGCATCTCCGGGGTGCGTACGGGCGTGCGTTGGAGGTCCGGGTCGGTGGAGATGAGCCGGCCGGACACCCCGACCGTCTGTTGGAACGTCGCGTGGACGCGGCCGGTGCGCGGGTCCACCGCGCGCTGGAGCACGTCGGTGTAGGTGTGGATGAGCTTCGCGAGCATGCGCTGCTCCAACAGGAGCCGCGCGATGGCGTGTTTCGGCGCGAGCGCCTCGAGCACCGCGGCGTCGGTCGACCACCCCGTCTTCGTCTTCTTCACCACCGGGAGCTTCAGCTCCTCGAAGAGCACCGTGCCGAGCTGGGCCGTGCTCCCGACGTTGAACGGGTGCCCGGCGAGCGTGTAGATCTGCGCCTCCACCTCGGCCTTGCGCGCGCCGAAGTCCTCCCCGAGGCGGGCGAGGTCGTCGCGGTCGACGGGGATGCCGGTCACCTCCATGTCGCCGAGCACGAACGCCAGGGGCAGCTCGACGGTGCGGTAGTGCTCGGTGAGGCCCATGTCGTCGAGCTGTCCGCGGAGCACGGGCCAGAGCCGCGCGATCGTGTCGGCGGCGACCTCGGGCGGCGGGTCCGCCGGGAGCGCGCGCTGGAGGTAGGCCCGGCTCACCTGGTCGATGCGGTGCGGCACGTTCGCCGTCGGCTCGACGAGGAACGACGCGATGGACGTGTCGTCACACCCGCGAAGCGTGTACCCGAGCCTCCGGAGCGCCTTCCAGAGCGCCTTCGCGTCGTGCGCGACCTTGGGCCGCGCGGGGTCGGCCAGCCAGTCGCGGAGCGGCGCCGGGTCGGTCAGGACGTGGGCACGGCCCGGCTCGGCGCAGAGCGCGAGGGCGAGGAGCTCGCCGGCGCCCCCCTCGGGGGGGCCGAGCACGGGGGCGAGGGCGACGACGCCCGAGAGGTCGGGCAGGCCGGCGACCACGGTGATCGGCGCCACCTCGGGCCCCCCATCCCCGAGCAGCGAGTGGAATTCGAGCGCGCGGTAGAGCGCGTCCAACGCGGGCGCGTCCGGCCCGGGGATCACGAGCGACGCGACCGACGTGCCGATGGGCGCGTGCCGGTCGATGGTGGCGAGCTCCCGTGACAGGAACGCGACGTCGCGGTGCTCGCTCAGCGGGGTCCGCTGGCGCGTCGGCACCTCGTCGATGTGGGCGTAGATCGCGTCGAGGCCCCCGTACGTGTTCAGGAGCTGCACCGCGCCCTTCTCGCCGACGCCGGGCACGCCGGGGATGTTGTCGACCGGATCCCCGAGGAGCGCGAGGAGATCGACGATGCGCTCGGGGGGCACCCCCCACTTCTTCCGCACCAGCTCGGGATCGTAGGTGACGTCCTTCATCGGGTCGTACATCCGCACGCCCTCCCCGACGAGCTGGGCGAAGTCCTTGTCCCCCGCGACCACGATCACCTCGTGCCCGGCCTCCCGGGCCTCGCGCGCGAGGGTGCCGATGACGTCATCTCCCTCCCACCCGGGGACGCGCAGGATGGGAAAACCGTGCGCCGCCACGAGCCGGTCGATCCACGGGAGCTGCTCCCTGAGGATGTCGGCCATGGCCGTCCGATCGCCCTTGTAGCCGGGGTAGACGAACTTCCGTTGGGTGTACCCCGGCGCGTCGAACACCACCGCGCCCATCCCCGGGCGCCTCCCGGCGAACAGCTTCCGGAACATCGTCGCGAAGCCGTAGATCGCGTTGGTGTGCAGCCCGTCGGCCGTCCGGAGGTTGGACGGGATGGCGAAGAAGGCGCGGTAGGTGAGCCACGTGCCGTCCACGAGGACGACCCGCTCGGATCGAGTGGCCATCAACGCCGGCTATCACGCCGGGCGCGGGCCCGGCCGCACCGCCTCGGCGATCGACGCGCCCAAGCTTGACAATGACCTTCCACCCTGGGAATCTCGCGCGGCGCGACGGACGCCGTGACTCACCGGGCGATCCGCCACCACGAACGGAGCAAGAAGATGGTCCCCTACCTCGTACACTACACGGGCCGCGTGGCGATCAAACGATCCAGGATGCCGCCGGCCTTGTCCGTCTTCGAGAAGCAGCTCTCCAACTTCGCCGACCTGATCGATGTGCGCGGCCTGACCGCCGAGGCCCCCCCCGAGGACGGTACGGAGCTCGATCGATGGATCATCGTCGATGTCGGCGGTTGGACACCGGACAGCCTGTTCCGCACGCTCTCCGCGCCGGGCCCGGGAATGTCCGATGTGCACGACCGGATCCGTCGCATCGAGAAGCTCCCGGGAATCGAGACCATCGAGCCGGAGGTCATCTTCCGGGCCGTCGGCGACGGTGACGCAGGGTTCGCGGCCTCCCCACCCGCCCCCCTGCCGCCCGAGTGGGATTGGCATCACCGCGCCATCGGGCTCGACCAGACGAAGTACACGGGATCGGGCGTGACCATCGGCCACCTCGACACCGGAATCGACCGCGCTGCCGCCAGAATCCTGCTCGGCGAGCGCCTGATCGAGGGCGCGGACTACCATGATGGCGCGGACATCCAGGAGTCCGTCGACGTGCTGCGCGTGCCGCCGTGGCACGGCACCGGCACGCTCGGCCTGCTCGCTGCCGACGCGCCTGGGTACAGAGGAGTCGCCTTGAGGGCGAACGTGATCTCGGCCCGCGTATCGCCCAGCGTCCTGCTCATCCGAAACACCGCGCTCGCCTCCGCCATACGCGGCATCGCGGATTCGGAAGCGCAGCTGATGACCATCAGCATGGGCGGTGCCGCGAGCCCGCTCTGGGCCGACGCCGTGGACTACGCCTATACGAAGGGGGCGCTGATTTGCGCGGCCGCGGGCAACAATTTCGGCTTCACCCCGAGCTGTGTAGGCTATCCGGCGAGACTCCACCAGGTGGTGGCCGTGGCGGGGATCACCCGGGACGAGAATGTGCCCTACAGCGACTACAAGGGGCTGATGAAGGGCAACCACGGAGAGCAGGTCGATATCTGTGCGCCGACTCCGGACGTATCGTGGGCCACGCCGGATGGAGCGGGCGGGGTTGCGTACGTTCGGGGCGCAGGAACGTCGACCGCGACACCGCAGGTCGCTGGCGTCGCCGCCTTGTGGCTCGAGCGGTGGGCCGCCGAGCTGGCCAGCCCCGCGTTCACCGGGCGCAACGCCTGGCGCCGTCTCGAGTGTTGCCGTCGCGCCCTGCTCGGCGGAGCGCGGCGTCTGCCGGGGCAGATCGGTCACGACAGTCGGCGCGGCCACGGCTGCGTCGATGTACCCGGCACGCTCCACGAGCGCTGGCGCCCCTCCTCGAACGTGCTCGAGACACGGCGCCAGTACATCGAGCGGCCCTGGTGGCGCACACTCAACCCCTGCGACGACACCTGACGCGACCTCGTCGAGGCGGTGAGTCAGCTCACCCCGGGCGTCGGCGCACCGCTGTAGAGCGGCTGGCCGTTCTTCTGGAAGCCCGTGATCACCCCCTGACCGGCCTCGCTCACCATCCACGCGATGAAGTCCTTCGCCATGGCCTCGGCCGTGGCGCCGGTCCGCGTGGAGGCAAGCGCGCGGCAGGGGTTCAGGAGCAGGTCGTCCGGTGCGTCACTCCCCTTCCGGTAGATGACGAGCGAGTCGGAGACGTCCGTCGAGAGCCACGTCCCCCAATCCGTGAGGGTGTACTGGCCCAGGGTGGCCGCCGCCTCCAACGCCTGGATGGGGAATTGGAGGAACACGTGGTACCACGTCGAGTACGGGATGCCCCAGGGGACCTGCCCGATCGCGGTCCACAGGGCGGACTCCTTGATGTTGGTCGCTGACTTGTCGAAGCGGGAGAGGAAGCGGGTCGCCGGGGTGGTCGTGGCCTCCGCCGCCGTGTAGAGCCGCTGGAAGGCCGTCAACGCGTCCTCTCCCGCCACGAGCCCAGCGGGGTTGGCCTTCGGTCCGACGATGCAGAAGTGGTCTCGGAACGCGTATGCGTACGCGTTGGCGTATCCGTCCGCCACGGCGATGGCCTCGGCTGCCGCGTTGTAGGTGAGCCCCACGTCGATGGTGCCGTCCTTCAGGTAGCCGAGCGTCACGGTGGTGTCCGACTTGTACCAGGCGACCCGGAAGGGGGTCTGCCCGCCCTGCACGCGCGACGCGATGTAGGCGTCCGCCAGCGCCTTGACGAGGCCGGCCTGGCCCGCGCCGCCGTTACCGACGCGGAGGAGGATGTCACCTGCGTCACCGTAGACGTCGGCGGGTTCGATGGCAAGGGTCATGGTCGCTCTCCCGGAAGGCAGGGATTCTACCACATGCGCAACCGTACGGGCCTTCCACCTCCGCGACCTGAAGCGCCCCCCCTGCTCGGCGAGCGCATCGTCCACGCTCCACGGCGATCGCGCGCCGCACACGCCGGACACTGAAAATCTGCGACCGTTCGATTCGCGTCGTGGGGGCGCCCGCGAGCCCGCGCTCGTCGAGCACCTCGGGCTTCCCGACTCCAGCCGTAGACACCCACGAACGACTTCCGGTAATCTCGCGGCCGCACCTCAACCTCTTCCCTGCTTTCGGAGTCGCCTTTGCCACACGTGAACGTCCGGATCAATCGTGGTGCCACTCCGAAGGTGGCGAGCGCGTTCCTCGCCGCCCTCACCAACGCCGTGCACGAGGAGAAGGGTGACGCGGTCGCGATGATCTGCGTCACCCTGCAGGCGGACGAGGTGCTCTCCTTCGGGAACGACGCCGAAGCCCCGTGCGCCGTCGTCGACATGACGGCGACGGCGTTCAACGCCGACATCACTGCGCGGCTGACTCGGCGGTTCACGGAGGTGCTCGGCGATGCCTTCGGGATTCCGGCTGAACGCATGTACGTGTTCTTCCGCGAGATGCCACCGGAGCTGCGGCACATGGTCGGCTGGAACGGCAGGACCTTCCTCGAATTGCGCCCGAACATCCACGCGGTCTGACGGCCTACGGGCCGCCATGTACGCACCGTACGCTCCGTCACCGTGTTCTCCGTACTCTCACCCACCCAGGGAATCTACGACCATGTCAATCAAGGATCTGAAAACCGCGTGCGCCGAGCTCTTGAAGTACGAGGCAATGGGGATGCTCCCCATGGAGGCGATCCTCAAGCTCCGCGAGCGCGCGGGTGGAACCCGGCAGCTGACCCACAAGGTCCTCGGGCGCATCGCCCACCCCAAGGGACAAGGCGGCGGCATCGGTGGATTGGAGGTGGAGCTCTGGGACCGCGACCTCATGGGAGACGACTACCTCGGGCAGTCCGTGACCGATGACGACGGCCGCTTCGAGATCGGCTACGACCCCGTGGATGCGGGGTTGGGCGACAAGCCAGACTTCGAGCTGCATATCTACGACCCTCCGGCAGAAGGGGTGATCGACGGCGAGCGTCGCGTTCGCCGGCAGATCGTCACCGTGCTGAAGGGGGAGGACGACATCCGTCGTGACGTCGTGGACTTCTCCACCATCGAGCTCCCCTACTTCGAGTACGAGCCCAACGTTGGCTTCCCGTTCTCGCAGCGCGATTCCATCCGGCGCCCCTTCGTGAACGGCGCGATGAAGACCTTCTCCGGGTCACTGGCGCGCTTCGCGCCGATCGACGCCGGCATCAGGATCGGCCTGAACCTCGGCAGGACCTACACGGTGGAGGAGGTGCAGGACGCCTACCCCACCAACCTGTCGATCGACATGGAGAAGCGCGAGCCGGGCTCGAGCCGCTCGGACGCGTACTTCATCCACCGCCTGTTCAATGGGTTCTACCCTGCAAAGGCCTTCCGGCGCGATCCCAGCGATCCCGCCCGCCACACCATCGGCTACAATTTCGACGAGTTCGAGCTCAACGGGGTGTTGGACCTCCCCAACTTCTCGCTCGACCTGAATCTGCGGGACGGCCAGGCCGAGCTGCTCTCGATCACGCTTCAGTTTCGCGAGCCCGGACAGCTCGCCGCGGGGTCGCCGATGCAACCCGCACGTACGTACACCCCCGCCGACGGCGACTCCTGGAACCAGGCAAAGCGCGTTTTCCGAGCCTACTACCAGGGTGTCATCGGACAGCTGCAGGGGCACGTCGCGGAGTCGCACTTCAACATGGAGCAGTACGCGCTGTCGATGTCCCGCAACCTGCGGAAGAGCCCCATTCGCGCGCTGCTCTTCCCGCACCTCAAGGAGGTGGTCAACATCAACGACGAGGGCCGCGATCTGCTGCTCGGGGCGGAGAGCGGCATCTTCCCCAAGGCCAAGCCCATCAAGATGTCGGACCAGCTCGTCTGGCTGCGCAAGAACATCGGCACGTACGATTGGACGGACTTCCGCCCCCGCAAGTCCATGTACGACGGGCATCAGTATGCTCAGGCCGCCAACGTCTATTGGGATGTCCTCGGTACGTTCGTGGATGAATTCTTCGCGACGGAGGCCGCGGGAATCGCGGCCTCGTGGAAGGAGCTCCTGGCCTTCTCCGATGATCTCGTCGCGCACAGCGTTCCCCGTACCGACCACCGGATGGAGGACCTTCGAGATCCGCGGCCGTGGGCGGATTCCAACGAGTTCAATCCCTCGGGTCGTCCGCACGAGGTCGTCAATGGTGTCGAGGTGGCGTTGCGCCGAATCGTCTCCTCCGCCACGCCCAACGAACAGGATCTCGCCAACCTCCGCCAGGTGTGCCGCTACTGCATCTACTTCACGACCTGGGTGCACGGTTGGTACCACCGTGAACAGAACCACGAATTCGGCGAGCTGAAGTACAGCGTGATGCTGCGCAACGGCGCGATGGCCCCCGAGTCTGACACGAGCATCCTGCCGCCGAGCGAGCTCCAGAGCCTCGCGCTGCGCACCACCAACACGCTGGCGGGCTTCACCTACGGCTACCTGCTCAAGAACGAGGACGGTGACGTGCATCCTCGCCTCATCGAGCTGGTGACGGCGCGGAGAGCCGACTTCGACCGGGCGGGCTTCGATCTCTCGGATCTCCGTTCGCGGATGAACGCCTGATGAGCTCGATCACACCCACACCTGCCGTCCGGTTCAGCGTGGAGGATCACCTCGATCTCGTGGACGCCGTGTCTCGGTACGCCCGCCTCGCGGACACCAACGACGTCGACGCGTATCTGGACGCGTTCACGTCGGATGGCGTGCTCGAGATGTTCGTGCCCGACCAGGCGGAGCCAATCGTGCGGGTGGCAGGGCGGGAGGCGCTCAGGGCCGGGATGCTCGGCGTTCTCGAACGGCGAACGAAGCCGATCAAGATCGCCCTCGGTTTCCCGCTCGTCGAGCCGCTGTCCGAGGACGATGCGATCACCCGCACGCCATTTCTCGGCTTCTTCGCGCGTACGGCCACCGAGGCGCCGATCCTCCAGCTCTCGGGCTGGTACGTGGATCGATGGCGCAGGGTCGAAGGATGCTGGCGGATCGCCCGGCGGCGTGAGCAGCCGGGCAGCGCCGACCGTACGTAGGCGTCGGCGCCCCCACGAACAGGGGCGCCGACCCTCAGTCAGGCCTCCGCGACGGCGGTGGGAGACTGGGAGACGGGGCCGGAGGTTGTCCCGGCCACGGCGGGCGTCCAGGTCGGGGCCGACGCGTCGCTCCGACGGGTCGGTCCCGCCAACTCCATCGCAATTTCGACGACATCAACGTCATTGCGATGCGGGAGGATGAGATCGCGCTCGTCGACGATGAACATCCGGTCTGCGGGAAGGAGCGGATCGTCGCCCTGGCGAAGCTCGCAGAGCTGGCGCAGAACGAGTCGGTAGACCTCGTCCTTCTCGAATCCGTGGCGAAGGGCGTGCGGCCCCAACCGCAGGGTCTCCCCGTCGTCATGGATACCGACGAACGCCAGGTCATGGAGCGGCCGCACGAGCTCGCCCGCGACGACGACGCTCCCGATCAGGGCCAGGGATCCTGCCGGCGGTCGTCGTCCCACCCACGCCGGATCGTCCACGTTCACGAGGCGCCAGTGAAGCGTCCACGCCATCCGCAGCGCGTCCTGGCAGAAGAGCAGGAAGGACGGACCGAGGGTTGCTGCGTGCAGGACGCTCGCCCACCGGAAGGACGGCGCCGAGGACCATCGCCGGAAGAGGTTCGTCCACCCCGTGCTGGCCTGCAGCGTACGGCTGCCAGCCTGGTGGAGTCCGAGGTTCACGTACACCGCCTCCATCACCGCCAGCTGGTTGCCCACCGTGTCGAGGATCCGGCGGCGATACACCGGGTCCGTCAGCAGGCGTTCACTGGGCGAGGTCGCTCCCTCGTCGACCTCCGGGAACAGCTCGGAGTAGTATTCGAAGGCGTCCTCCGGACCGCGCGAACCGACGATGTCACCTACCTGGATCCGCAGCCTCGACTGCTCCGGCGTAGCGACGCGGGAATGAACCGCGAGCCGGATGCGCAGCTTGCGGAAGACCTCCGCCAGCTGCACGGAGGACAGCTCGGGATCACCCTCCCGCGCGGGGGCGCCCGATGGCGTCGCCTCGTCGAAGACCGACCGCGCGATGTGCTCGCCGAGCTCACGATAGGACTCGAATTGCGCCTCGTTGAAGAATTGGTCGGACGTGGACTCGTGGGGGAAGCTGGGCGACGCGGCACGGTACTGACCGACCATGCTGCTCTCGTCGCCGGTGACCGATGCCTTGATGTACAGCAGAAGGCCCTGCTCGGCAGGCAGATCGCCCTCGGCCGGGTAGCGGATCGTGCCGATGGCACAGTGTTGCCAGCCCGGAGCTCCGGGAACTGGGAGGCGCAGATCGTCGAGCTGGATATCGATCTCGATGCCCAGATCGACCCGTGCGTAGCGGAGCAGCGCCGCGAGGGAGCCGAATTGCATCATCGGATCGGCCTCGGCGTCGCTCACGATGACATACCGGCACCGCCGGCGGAGCAGCTCGTAGGCGCCGAGGTTCTCGAGGTGCCCCCCGTCCGACACGTTGATGAGGTTCTGGGTGTTGTCCATCTTTCCGAGAATCTCGCGGAACAGATAGACGGGCCGAGCCTGCCATCTCCAGCCCCACGCCCATCTGGGCATCCGCCAATGCTCCGACCCCGAAGCCTTCGGGTCGAGCCCGAACTTCGTCACGAGCTGCTGCACCAGGCGCTCCGGGTGGGCGATCCACGCGCCCATGCGGATGTTCAGGAGGGTCATCGTCGCGGTGAGGGACGATGCGGTGAAGGCCCCCATGTTGGGCGCGGCCGCCGCCGAGGAGATCGCCATCGCCGTGCCGAGGTTGAGGTGCGGGTGGAGCTGCTCGATGATGCGGGTTGGGATGTAGCCGGCGCTGGGACCGCCGATGAAGTGCTTGCTGAAGATGAAGAAGTCGCTGAAACGGCCCTGGTTGACCCGCTCGCGCTCCCCCTGGAGATTGTTGGTGGTGTTGAGGAGATGGTAGGGCGCGTCGGAGCCGGGCTCCGCAAGTTCGCTGAGCGCAAGTGAGTCCACCGGCTCGAGCCTGCCTTCCGCATCCATGGAGATGAGGAAGGTAGAGCTTAGGCGGTCTCGCCAGAATTGATGGCCGGAGTGCTCGTTGACGTTGACGAAGAGCTCGTTGTAGTAGAGCAGCAACAAGCCAACCGTCGCCCAGGCAATCTCGAAGAAGTACATCGGATCCAAGAACTTGTAGATCAGCAACGTCGAGAAGAGCACGAAAAGAGCGAGGTGGGTCAGCGGCCCCAGGATGCCGACGACGGCCAATCCAATTCGCTGAGCGATCCGAGCTTCCGAAGGCGACGTCCGAAGCAGGAACCCTGCAGCGAGCGTGACGGCGCTGGTGAACCCGACGGTGATGTCGGGTCGCTCCCCCTCCAGCCAGAGTCGGGAGACGTTGACGACCCCCGGCAGGAGCTCCACGGACACACAGACGGCGGACAGCAGCGCGCCATAGGCGACGCACTGCTCGAATCGGCCACGACGTCGAAGGCCACCGGGTTTGCCGGGCCCGTCGGTCCGGGCGAGCAGACGCGTGATGATGGGGGAGAGAAGCAGGAACAGGACATACGCGGGTACGAGCCAACGGCTCACCACGAACATCTTGGTGACGTCGAGGTCGATCACCTCGTTGCCCGAACTGTCGAGCAGGAGCGGCCAGAACAGGAGCGACGTCAGCACGGAGAGGAGGATCGTGTACGGCAGGATGAGCAGGAGGTTGAGGAGGATCCCGCGCAGGATCACCATGCCGAGGCGCACGCCGTCCAACGACCCGCCGGGCATGAGGTAGTTGGCCTTGGAGCGCAGATGACGCACGGCCGGGGGGTCGGCCGTCTGCTTGCCGAGAAAGGGAAAGGACGACGTGGCGTGGCGCGCAAGCGCGCTCCAGGCTCCGCCGATGTAGCCGCCTCCCGATACGGTCGAGAGATAATCCACGTGTTGGAGGATTCCCGAGCGCTGCAGGCCTTGCAGCACCCCGAGGTTGAATACGGCCGAGCGGATGCCGCCTCCCGACAACGAAAGCCCGACGAGGCGGTGTTTCGTGGACGGAACGGGCGGAAGTTCCTCCGTTCCAGTGTAATCGGACGTGCCGCCCTCGTACTCGTCGGCGCCCTGAACCGCCTTTCTCTTGGCGTGCACGGCGCGTCGGCGCGCACGAATGCTCTCCAGCTCCGCCGGAAACACGTGGGTGAGAAACTGATAATGTCGAGTCATGCTCGGGATGATGCCACAACGCACGGCCGCACGTGAGGCGGGTGCGGAAGGGGGGCCCGTCGGAGGCGGCCCGGTTCGTGTGGACATCGGGGGGTCGGCGGGAGCGCCTTGACCGAGGCGACGCTCGTACGATAGAAACCGAAGCTCTTCAACCCGCACAAAAGGATGGAACGATGACGATGGATCGGCTGGAGGTCATGCACCTCGTTCGCGCACACGTCGACCAGAAGGTGGTCTCGGATCGCTCCGGCCTGGTCGGAGTCGGCATCGGCCTCCGGGATCCCCAGGCCGTGATCCCTTCCGCGGACGAGGGGTACAGCATCGTGGTCGTCACGACCCCGGGCCAGGCACGCACGATGTCGTCCCTGCCATCCGAGGTGACCGTGTCGCGCGCCGAGCTCGAAGCCGTCGCGCCGGTGTCGACGCTACGCGCGGCGCTGCCCGACACGGTGACGGCCGACGTGCGTGTGGAAGAGTACGAGCTGAAGCCGCTGACCCCGACCGGTCCGGCCCCCGCCCAACCGGACGACGAGGAGGCCACGCGCGCGGGCGGATTCCGCGCGGGCTCGCCGGTCCACAATCAGAACGGCCACTGGGTGGGCACCGGTGGCTGCGTCCTGAACATCGACGGCAAGAACGCCATCGTGTCCAACAACCACGTGTTCGTCACCGGACCTGGCACCGGTGTGGGGACCACGATCAAGGACCGTGCGGGTCAATCGGTCGCGCGGGTGGTGAGCGGTCGCCAGAATTACGATTGTGCCCACGCCACCCTCCTCGACCAGGCGGCGTTCAACAACGACCTGCCGAAGATCGGGGCCATCCGTGGCATGACCGGCGGGATCAACATCGGCTGGCACGGGCGCAAGTTCGGCGCGACCACCGGGTTCACCGACTTTCACGTCCGCCTGATCCTCCCGATCCAGAACATCGGCTGGGGGACCGCGTGCCAGCTCGTGAACATGGGCGGGTTCAACGTCCCCGTGATCGGGCAGGGGGATTCTGGCTCGGTGGTCGTCGGTGACCACAACGAGGTGGTCGGACTGATGTTCGCCGGCGACACCGTCGTCGGTCACTCGGGCGCCAACGAGATCTATTCGATCGGGTGGTGCGTGGACATCACCCAGGCGTTCCCCGGCTCGTCGGTGCCGTAGGCCCAGCTGACGGGGCGGCCCTTCGTCCATCGTGGACGGGGCCGCGCTATACGAACGCCATGGGAAGAACCAGCCACCTCGTCGACTGCCCGTCGTTTTGCATCTCTCTACTGCTCGCGGCCACGGCCGGGCTGTCGGCGTGCGGCGGGGGGGAGTGCCACACCTGGGACGCGATGGAGGTCGACGCGTCGGCCCTCTCCGAGCCCGACGCGGCGCTCGCCAGCTTCCACGAGGGGCTCGACCGGTTCATCGACTGGACGGGTCGCGAGTCGACGTGTGTGGGGCGGGTGGACGTGGTCCCTGACCTCGTTGGCTTGAACGGCAGATATGTGCCCTCCTCCGGCGTGATCGTGATTGATCAGGCGGCTCCTTCCCGCACCACCACGCACGAATTCTGCCACGCGCTCGACCACGAGGAGGGGTGGCCCAGTGAGGGCGCCGCGGAGCTCCTGGAGCCGTTCGGACGTGATCTGCCGCCCTTGCTCTATGAGAGTGACGAAGAAAAGCTGAACGAGGTCTTTGCTCGCTTCTGCGAGGACGGTCCCCAGGGCCTGGCGCTCCAGGAGCAGCTCCACCAGGCCTGCGGGTTCGAGGGCCCGTCGGAGGCGGCCCGGTTCGTGTGGGACATCGCCTTTCCCGACGACGACCGCTCGGCAGGGTGGGCCGACCTGGGCGAGCCCTTCTCCTTCGAGACCACGGCCTCCGCGATCCCCGACACCCTTCGCCAGGCTGCCGGCCGCGGCGCCTCCGCGGTCGTGGGAGCGCGCGGGATCTTCGTCCTCGACCACGTCTACATCGAGGACGAGGTGACCGGCGAGGCGGTGATCGAGCCCCACCTCCTGCTCCTCGACGCCAACACCCACGCGATCCTCGACACCCTCGCCCTCGCGCCCCACGAGCCGGCGCTGGTGGACGGGAACCCGAGCATCAGCCAGCACACCCTCCTCGGATCGACCACCGCCCCTCTCCTGTTCAACTTCGCCGGAGACGACGCGGGCACCACCTGGCGGGTCCAGAGCGACCCTCTGCGCCTGGAGCCCGCGAGCTGGCCCGCGATGGAGGAAGGTGCGGTCCCCCGCGGCTTCGAGAGAGACGGCCAGGCCCTCGTCCGGACGGTGACCGGCGGCCCGATCCTCCTCGTCGACCTGGAGGCCGGCACGGCGACGGCGGTGGCGGCAGACGAGTCGCTGTACTTCGATCCGACCCGCGCCGAGGCGGTGTACGCGGACGAGCGGGGCGCGATCGGGGTGTACGCGTCGATGGCCGGCCTCGCCCTGGTGGAGCTGGATTGGTCCGGGCGATGGACGGCCGTGCACGCGCTCCCCATCCCCAGCGGTCGCGTGCGGTCCCTGCTGCGCCTCGCGGACGGGAGCATCATCGTCACGCCGGTCGTGGAGGGCACGGCCAGCTCGACCGGCTCGAGCCTCGGCGTCTCGGTGCGCCTCGACCCCGAGACCGGCACCTGGGCCGCCGCCGAGGGTGACTGCGACGGCCTCGCCGGGGAGGGCTGGATCGTCGACGGCGAGACCACCCTGCGCCTCGAAGCGACCGGGGACGACGAGGAAGGGTTCGAGCTGCGCGTCGTGACCGTGCGGTTCTGATGGCGGCCGGCGCTACCGGTCCTGGTATTCCCACACTCGGCGGTGCGTGACGTTCACGCCGAGATCGAGAACGATCTCGGGCGCAACGTCACGCCGCGGAGGTCCCCCCGTGACGTTCACGGCGAGATGAGCGTCCATCTCGGGCCCAACGTCACGCCGCGGGGTCGTGGCCGTGATGTTCGAGCGGAGATCACTCACGATGTGGCGCGCAAGCCTCCGCGCGTCACACGCGGGGCATGGACCTCGACGCAACGGCCAGCAACGTGCGCGCCCAGAATCAGCCACCGGACCATCGCAACGTCAGGCCGTGAACCGCGCCACCATCCACGCGAGGAACGCGCCCCACACGACGTGCGCGGCGATCATCAGCGCGGTGCGGCGCACCGGGTGCCAGGTGGCGGGCGCGAGGATGCCGAGCGCCGGGAGCACGACGAGGTAGCTGGCCGCCCAGACGAGCAGCCCGAACACCACTCCTTTCGCGAGCTCGGGCCCGGGAACCACGGGGGTGACCCACCCGTAGAGCGCGCCCATCGCGGCGCCGTAGCCGAAGTGCGCCACGAACGTGAGGCCGCGACGCGACGTCTCCCCCAGCGCCTCGTCGACCCCCGCCTTGTCCGCGAGGTCGATGGTGATCTCGCGCGGGGGGAGCGGGTACTTCTCGCCAGCCGGCAACGCCTGGAACGCGAGCGCCATGAAGAGCGTCATGGGCGCGGTGGCGATGCAACCGGCGGCGAGGCCCGCGAGCACTGGGTTCACGTCCCACCCTCCCCCGTCGATCGTGGGCACCGGGGAGCCGCGCGCACATCGACAATCCACCGGCGAAGGGGCTCTTTGTTGACGTAGAGGCTCGCCGGTGCCCCTCGCCATTCCTATGTCCTCTCGGGGAGGGTCCATGGCGAACGATCGAAGCAGTGGGAAGAACAAGGCCGAGGGTGCGGGCACGGAGGCCCCGAAGGCGGCGAAGGCGGCGGGCACGAAGGCCGCGGGCACGAAGGCCGCGAAGGTCACCAAGGCCCCGAAGGCGGGTGGCGAGACCGGGCCGATGCGGGGCGGCCTCGCCCAGACGGTGACCCCCGACGCCGCGCTCGCGCAGGTCATCGGGGCCGATCCCGCCACGCGGGCCGAGATCACCAAGCGCATCTGGGAGTACGTCCGCAAGAACGCGCTCCAGGACAAGAAGGACGGGCGGGTCATCCACGCCGACGCCCGCCTCAAGCCGGTGTTCGGGGGCAAGGAGCAGGTGACGATGTTCGAGATGACCAAGTTGGTGAACCAGCACGTCGCCTAGGCGGCGCGGCCGCGGCACCGGGGGCTCGGCGTCGGCGTCGGCGTCGGGCACCGCGCCCCCGCGGTCGCTACCCGAGCGGCGCGACGAGCCCGTCCACCAACCGGCGGACCGGCTCGAGGAGGAGCCCGAACGCCGCCCACACGGGCCCGTAGTCCCAGCGCACGACGCCCCGCCACTGCCAGCGCGCGGCGGAGTAGTCCCAGAGGCGGTTCCGCGTCGGGAGGCCGACGGCGATCTCGACCGCCCACACGCCGAGCGCATAGGCGAGCCCGCGGGCCGGCCACGGCCACGCGCCGGTGACGGCGAGGAGCGCGTCGAACCCGGGCCCGAGCCCGAGCGCGTACACCGGGAACATCCAGAGCGACACGCGCCCCTTCAGCGACAGGTCCCGGTAGCGGAGCGCGGCCGCGAGCCCCGTCCAGGCGAGCTCCGCGAAGCAGCCGAGCATGCCGTAGACGAGGAGCCGCACACCCGAGGGTAAGCGCGCGGGGAGGGCCGACCCGACTCCCCACCGGCACCGATACCTGGGCGCCCCCCGGGCGAAGACGCCCGGGTCGGCCTCCTGCGGGCGCGGCCTGCGGCCTTGGTCCGCCCCCGCTCCCGGGCGAGCGGGGGCGGGACCGGCCGGCGGGGCCGGCCGCCCTCCGGAGGCCTGGCGCGGCCCCGAGGCCGATCACCCGCCCTCCGTCTCCACCACCAAGGGCTGCTCGGGCGCCAGGAACGGCCGCTCCCACGGCAGCAGGAGCGCGATCGCCTCCCGACGCCAGGACGGCGGGGCGAGCGCCCCCGCGGCCGCGTCGTCGCCGAGGCGCACGAGGCCGACCATGCGGGCCCAGCCGCGCTCGGTGGCGTCGGCACCGATACAGGCGGCCTCGACGGCGTCCACCACCGCGGCGGGGGTCGGGGCTTCGAGCACGGGGCGGAGCCGGGCCACGCGCTCGGGGTGGGCCCGTTCGGCGAGCGCGAGGGCGGCGGTGGCGTCCTTGCCCTCCCGCGCGAGCAACGCGAGGGCCACCCAGACGGAGTGGGCGTCGAGCCCCGCCTCGCCGGTGAGGGCGGTGGCCTCCGCGACCTGCGCGTGCGAAGCGCCGTCGGAGCCCGCGATCATCCACGTGTGCCAGGCGCCCTCCTCCCCGAGCGTTGCGCTCCGGGCGGTCGCGTCGGCGAGGTCACCCGACACGCGGGCGAACGTCGCGGTGTGCCACGGCGCCTCGGGCGCGGTCGCCGGCGCCCCGGCCTCGGCCGCCAAGAATGCCCGCTCCTCCACGAAGTCCGCCCCCGCCAGCGCCGAGACCTGGGCGTCCAGGTCGGCGCCGGCCATCCGGAGCGCGCGCAGCCGGGTGAGGGCGACGTTGGCACCCAACACCCGGAGCTCGGGGGCCACCCGCTCGATGGTCGCCGCGGCGGCCTGCCAGTCGCCCACACGGGTCTGCTCCCACGCCTGGGCCCAGCCGATCCACGGGTGATCGGGGAATCGCGCGGCGGCGCCGGCGATGCTCCCGGCCGCGGCGCCGTCGGGGAGACAGCGGAGGGCGAGGTAGGCGGCGTCGGGATCCTCGGGCCGCGCCGCGGCCGCGGCGGCATGCGCGGCGCACACCTCCCCTCCCCCCAGGTCCTGCTCGAGCCGACCGAGCGCCACGCGGCCCCCCGCGTGCTCGGCGCGCGCGCGCAGGATGGCGAGGACCTCGTCGAGGGGCACGCCCGCGGTCTTCGCGACCAATGCCCACTCAAGGAAGCCGGGCCCGCCCACGTCGTCCCACAGGAGGTGGGCCGTCGTGAGCGCGACACGCTCGCCCTCCCCCGCGTAGCTGAGGCGCGTGCCGACCGTCAGGTCATCCAGCGAGACGAGCTGCTCCCGGATGGTCGGCCCGTCGGCGTCGATGGAGCGTGGCGGCTCCGCGAACGTGTAGTCGGCGCCGCTCGCCGACCAGCGGGTCGTGCCGAGGCTGCGGGGCTCGGGGACCGAGGCGGTGCCGTACCCGATCGAGAGGATTGCCAGCACATCCGCGCTCGCGACGTTGTAGACGTAGGTGCCCCACATCTCGTCCGCGTCGGCGGTGAACGACTCGATGGGGCGCCCGTCCAGGGTGGTCGCCGCCACGGCCAGGTCCGCGGTCGTCGCGATGCTGAGCGCGCGCTCCCCCCCCGGGGGAACCTCCGCGGCTCGCTCCCCGACGGTCACGCGCACGGGCACGTCGAGCCCGTTGTGCACGTACACCGTCGCGGTGCCGGCCGCCGCGGTGAAGAAGAACGCCGGCGCCAGGACGCCCGCCGCCGCCCCGAACCGCGCGACGCCCGGGAGCCAGCCGTCGGCGGTCTGGAAGCTGTCCCACCACCCGAGGCGGGCCTGCCGGGGCCGCTCCTGCGCGGGCGTGAGCGTGGGGTAGTCACCCGGAACGGCCACGCGGACCGGCGCGTCGCCGGGATCGGTCCCCTCGCGGAAGCACCGGGCCACGTGCGACTCGGCCTCCAGCAGCGTGTCCAGCGTTGCGGCGGCGACCCCGTCGAGGGCCCCCCGCGCGGCGCCCACCCACGTGGCCGCCGCGGCCAGCCAGTTGTCCGCGAGGTTCTCGCGGGTGGCGGGCGGCAGCGCCAGCGCCTCGCCGAGCACCTCGGGCCAGGATGCGACCTCGAGGCGCGCCGCCACCGGCGCCGGCAGGCCGAGCGTCTCCCCCAGGCCGTAGATCGTGGAGAGCGAGCCGTGCACGACGTTCGCGGCCGCGACCAACGCCACCAGCTCCGAACCCGACACGTTCCCGTCCGCCGTGACGATGCGGAACACGTTGGCGAGGGCGCCGTCGGCGTCCGCGAGATCGCCCTCGAGGTGCTCCGCCGCGTGGAGCAGCGAGACGAGGCCCAGGTGGTGCTCGTCCCAGCCGCGGCCCAGCGCCCGGGCGGCCGCGCGGTGGGCGGTCCGAACGGCGCGGTCGTGCTCGGCGAGGGTCGTCCGCAGCGCATCCCGCTCGGTCCTCGCCTCGGCGAGCACGCCCTCCAGCTCGTGCTTGCGGATCGTCCGCCCGCGGAAGTGGATGATCCCGCCCGGCGCGCGGAGGATGCCGGCCGCGAGGGCGGCGAGCTGGGCCACCTGCTCTTCGGACTCGCGCCACGCGCGCAGGGTCTCCACCAGGGTCTCCGGGTAGAGCCCGTCCAGCGCGGCCCGGATGGCGTCGCGATCGGTGGGGAGGGCGCCGTAGAGGTCCCCGCGCTGCGCCTCGCCGCGGACCACGGACCGGCCCACGTAGACGCCCCTCCAGGCGGTGTCGAAGGCCGGGCGCGCGAACGACGCGTCGACGTGCGCGTTGGCCTCGTCGTCCGTCGAGACGGGCTTGCCCGCCGCGTCGGGCATGTTGGCGGCGTACAACGACGCCGTGAGGCGGCGCCGGGTGGCCTCGGGGTCCGCGAACACCGACCACCCGGGCCGCTCGTCGAGGGGCGAGGCGACGTAGCGCCGCTTCATGTTCACCTCCCGCTCGTGGCTCGGCGGGTGGGTGGCCCACATGCGGGGCACCTCGACCACGCCGCGGGTGAACACCCGGTGCGTCGCGGCGTCCGCCTCCGGCCGGGCGGGGACGTGGCCGAGGGTCGGGTCGTTCCGGATCATGCGGAGCTGGCCCAGGATCCGCGTCTGCACCGCCCAGACGTCGGCGATCGGCGCCCCGGCGCGGCCGCGTCGGCTCGCGAACGCCAGGGCGCGCTGCATGGCCTCGTCCGCCGGGCCCAGGCGTCGCAACGCATGCACCAGGCTGTCGCTCCCGCACAGCGCGACCGACACCAGGTCCGCCTGGAATTCCATCTCCCGCGAGAGCGCGCGGTCGAGGTAGACGAGGCCCCGGAACGCGGTGTCGAGCACCACCCGGATCGACCACACGACGAGGCGCATCACCCACCCGATCCAGGCGATGCGCAGGTCGAAGCGCGAGAGGCCGTCGAGGAAGCGGTCGAACCCGTCGCGCCGCCCCACGATCGCGCCGATGGCCTGCTGGGCCACGTACACCCACGTCCCGAGGGCCATGGTGCGCTGCGCGAAGTGGCCGAACTCGTGGGCGAGCACCGCCTTCAGCTCGTCCAGCGTCAGGACGTTCACCAGCCCGAGCCCGATGTTCAGGTTCTTCTTCGAGGGCCAGACGAGGTTGCGGAACGAGAGGTCGTGGAACACCGAGGCGTTCACGTCCGGCGTGAGGAACACGCGGTGCGGCCGCGGCGCCCCCGCCTCGTCGGCCACCCGGTGGATGAACGCGAACAGCACGGGCTCGTCCGCCGCGGTCACCTCCAGGGCATCCCCGATGGTCCCCCGCCGCACGAAGAACAGCCCCTTCGCGAGGAACGCGAACAGGAACAGCGGCGGCACCGCGAGCAGGAACCCCACGGGCCCGACCCCGTTGGAGGAGAAGCCCCCTTCGATCAGCCGCCACGCCGTTCGTCCGAACCAGCCCGCGAGCCCGAGGTAGACGAGCGCGAACGCCAGCAGCGCCCCCACCGAAGCCCAGGTTTGTCGCCGGTACGACGCGGTGGGCGCCGTAAGGTCGGGGGGGACGTTCGAGGGGGAGGTCGGGTAGGGGGCGTCCATCGGCGCATGGTGGCATGGGCAGCGCCTTCGACGCCCACTCTCCGGCGCCGTTCCGCGTCGAGGAGACGACGCGCCCGCCACCCGGCGCGCGAGGCCGGACCGGACCCAACGGAGTCATGCCCCCCTGGATGCGCGCCGCGCGGAGTCATGCCCCCCTGGATGCGCGTCCGCCCTCACGCGGCCTGGGCGCCTCGTCGGATCATGCAGGTTTGTCCGTCGCCGGGCGTTTCCACCGCGCGGTCGGCACCGCGGTACGCGTACTCGACCGGGCATGACTCGGGGAAACGCGTATTCGACCCGGCATGACCCTCGCGCGCGGTCACCGATCCGTGCACCGAGCCGCGCACCGGGCGCGCCCCGCCCGAGCGCGGGGCCGGGCCGCTTCCGGGGGGCGGCCTCC
>JAKFCH010000024.1:0-18282 GCA_036676765.1 Deltaproteobacteria bacterium | reverse complement strand
CCGGCCCCGCAGGCCGCGAGGAGGAGCGTCGTGATCGCGGCCCTGATCGTCACGGTCACGGGGTGTCGGTCGGGGGAGGCCGTGGCGCCTTTCGTCGCGCCCACGGGTGCGGCGGCCGCCGTCGTGGCGCCGTCGGCGGCGGCCCCGGCGCTGTGGTTCGGCGGGGACGTGCACCTGGGCGTGGCGGCGCGGGGCGGGATGGAGGGCATCGCCGCCATCGTCGGCGGCGCGGCGGGCATCGTCAACCTCGAGGGCCCCGTGGCCGACGGGCCGGGCGGGGCGCGCATCGACGGCACGCGCGTGTGGCTGGCCAATCCGGCCGAGGCCCCGCGCTGGCTGCGCGCGCAGGGGATCGCGGGCGTCTCCGTCGCCAACAACCACGCGGAGGACGCAGGGCTCGACGGCGCGGCACGCACGATCCGCGCGCTCCGCGGCGCCGGGGTGGCGCCGGCGGGCGGCGCCGCGGGTGTCGCGCGCCTGGACGTGGGCGGGATCATCGTGAGCCTCCTCGCGCACGATCTCCGGGAGCCCGACCTCGGCGAGGTGCTCGCCACCGAGCTCGCCGCGGGGGAGGGGACCGTTCGCGCCGTCACGCTGCACGTCACCGGGGCGGGTTCCTACCTGCCGTCTCCCGCGCTGCGCGCCGCGGTGGACCGGGCGGTGGCCGGCGGCGCCGACATCGTGGTGGCGCACGGCACCCACACCATCGGCCCCGTGGAGCGCCGCGGCGAAACCCTCGTCGCGTGGGGGCTCGGCAACCTCCTGTTCGATTGTGCGTGCACGGCGGAGTCCGAGGCGCTCGTGCTCCGCGTGGCCGTGGGCGCAGACGGTGTCGGCGCCGCCGAGGTGATTCCGGTCACGGCCGGCCTGGGCGGCGCCGGGGTGACACCCGCCGAGGACGCCGAGGGTGTCTTCGATCTGCTCGACGCGATTGGGAGCAGTGCGTTGACGCGGCGAGGGGATCGGGCGGGGTTTTGACGCAGCATTCGACCCTATCGAATCGCCCGCAGCACCGCGCTCCCGAAGCGCATGGCATCCGCGCTCGTCCGCGGCCAGAGGAGCGCCGTGCCGCCGGTGACATCCCAGGCCAGCCACCCGGAGGAGGCCCCGCCCAGGCCGACGAGCACCCAGGAGCCACCTTCACCGGCCTCGAAGCTCCCATCCGCGGCACGCACGAGGCCGCGGCCCGCGAGCTCGCCTGTCCACCGCGCCGGCACGGGCGCGCCTCGCCCCTGCGCCACGCCCCACCCGCCGACGTGCGCCTCGATCGCGGGCGGCGGCGTGCGCCCCTTCCCATTCGACACGAGCATGACCCGCAGGGGCGGCTGGCCGGGAACGAACTCCTTTGTCAAGGCAACGGACAACTCCGCGCACGGGCCGTCGGCACATGCGCCGTCGAGCACGAGGATGTCGTGTTCGCTCGCGCCCTCGGGCAGGAACGAGGAGACCTCCAGTCGAAGCGCCATCGGCGCGGCCCAGGGGGTGTCCCCGCGCGCGCTCCGCGGCTCCTGCATGCGGGCCACGAACGCAGCCGCGCGCTCGCTGGGCGACCGCACCGCCGACCAGGCGTTCCGAGCGGGCTCGAACACGAGGGTCGACGCCTGCCCGCAGCCGTCGACGCGGCGCGACCGCTCGTCGAGCCAGGTGACCGTCGCGACGGCGCAGCCCGAGGCTCTCCGCGCGCCGGCGTCCGTCCAGTAGGCGAGCTGGCCGGTCCCCCCGTCCGAGAACCCGATGGCCTCCGACCGTTCGCAACCGGAGAACTCGAGCGTACCGACGGTGCGAGCTCGCCAGGTCACGTCGGTGCACGCGAGGTCGGCCACTGCCGTCGGCTGAAGCATCTGGGCGACGATCTCGACCGGCAGCCCCCCGGCCTCGGCGAGCGGGACGAGGGCGAGCGGGACGAGCGCGAGCAACATGGCGCGGGCGTATCGTAGGGAATGCGCGGCTGCCATCCCGTGGGCGCCGAGGGCACCCCCGACATCAACCGGTGTGATGGCGGTGACCGAAGTCGACCGGATGTGGGGGGGGCCAGGTGACTTCAGTCACGACTTCGGTCGCAATCAAGGCCGAAGTCGGGCCGATGCGGCCTTTTGGGGCCACTTTCGGGCGCAAAACCGGATCGAATGCCAGGAATCCGTGACCGAAGTCGAGTAGATGTAGGGGGTTCGGGCGACTTCGGTCACACCGAGGGCGAGTGGTCACGGCGCGAGGGGGCCGGATGGCGCCCGACCCCGCGCCCCGCGGGGTCGGGCCCATGACGAGAGAGAGTTGGTTTTTGCACCCCACCGGGGCGCGACGGTGCCTTATCAGGCGCCGGCGAACCAACCCTCCGCCTGCTGGTGCTCCCACTCCTTCATCGGGCCGCCGAGGCGATCCTCCATGCTCTGGACGAGCTGGATGTTGCGCTTGTCGACGGCGGTGAGCTGCTTCTCACTGTACGTGTCGCGCGCCTGGTACCACGCCTTGTCGGCGAAGTAGGCCTGGAGCACCTCCGACTTGAACGGCCGGCCGTGGCGAGCGTAGATGGTGTTGCGGACCAGTCGGAGATCGCGCGGCGAGAGGTCGTCGAGCTGGGTGACCGTGAGTTGGTTCGCGAGCACCGACGGGTCCTCGAGCGGGTTGCGCTCGGCCATCGGCACCTCGGCGGGGCCGGACCATTCGCCGAGCGCCGCGCCGATGAGCGAGAGCTCGACGGTGTCCTCGGGGGAGAGCGTTCCCCTGGCACCGAGCGCGGCGCGGCGGGAAACCAACTCATCGCGAGGCACGGCGCTCTCGGCGTCGGCGAGGAGGGCGACGTTGGCGCGGTCCGCAGCCGAGAGCTTCGTGAGGTCGGCCGCGGTCTGCGGGGCGTACCAGGGCTGCGCGCGGAAATACGCGTCGAGCCACGGCTTGACGAACGGGTGGCCGGCGCGCGCGAAGATGGTGTTCCGCATCAGGGCGAAGTCGCGGAGGGTGCGGCCCTGGACGTCGGCGGAGGTGAGCGCGCGGTCGTAGTAGAGGGGGCGGCCATCGGAGCCGGTGCCGAGGGCCGGCGCGGTGCCGACGGCGGGCGCCTCCGCCGCGGGGGGCGACGCGGGGGTCGGCACGGGCGGTGCGGGAGCGTCGACGGTGCTGCCACCGCCCGCGCATCCGAGCGCGAGCGCGACGAGGAGCCCCGCCGCGAGGGCGAGGCGGAGCGGCCGGGGAGACGTGGGGGTCGGCATGCGCCGCACGGTACGTAGCGGGCGGCCGCGGGTCAAGCCCCGCCTCCCGGGCTACGCCCCCGCATGCCGCCCGTCCGCTTCGCCGTCCTCGCCGACTCGCACTTCCACCCGCCCGGCGTGCCCGAACAGGCCGTGTGGGCGAGCGACCGCCACTTCAACGCGCGCAACGCGGCCGCCGTCGCGCTCGTCTGTCGCGCCGACCCCGCGTTCGTCGTGCACCTCGGCGACGTGCCCCACCCCGTGCCCGGCCTCGCGGCCCACGCCGACGCCCTCGCCGTCGCGCACGCCACCTACGCCGCGCTCGACGCGCCGCTCCACGTGGTGCCCGGCAACCACGACGTGGGGGACAAGCCGCACCCCTGGGCCCCCGCGCCGAGCGTGTCACCCGAGAAACACGCGGTGTTCCGTTCGCACTGGGGCGCGCCGTGGTGGGTCGTGGAGCGCGACGGCATCGTGCTCGTCGGGGTGGACACGCCGGTGCTCAACAGCGGGCTCGCGCTCGAAGCGGAGCAGTGGGCGTGGTTGGAGGACATCCTCGCCGGTCTGGGTGGGCGTCGCATCTTCGCGTTCGTTCACTACCCGCCGTTCCTGCTCGAGCCCGACGAGCCCGAGCACTACGACAACCTCGCCGAGCCGGCGCGCGGGCGGCTGCTCGACCTGTTCGTGGACGCGGGGGTGGAGGCCTTGTTCTGCGGGCACGTGCACCACCCGTTCTGGAACCGCTACGTCTCGCCCTCCAACCCCGAGACCCCCGCCAAATCACTCGACATCTACCTGCTCCCCTCGACCGCGTTCGTGCGCCCCGGGTACGCGGAATTGGCGCGGATCGGCCCCGGCGCGGAGCACGGCCGGGACGACGGCGAGCGCCTCGGCTTCTGCGTCGTGCACGTGGACGACGACGGGCATCGGGTCGAGTGGGTGCGCACCGGCGGCGCGACCGAGGCCCCGGACGTGATCCAGGGCCTCGGCCCCGGCGAGGCGCGGCCGCGCTGCCCAGTGGGCGTGACGCTCCGCCACAGTTGGGACGCCGTGCTCGACATCCCCGCCGACGGATTGGATCCGTTCCGCCGCAAGCAGGCGCGCAACGACCTCGCCCTGCTCGCCACCTGGGAGCTCGGCGCCACCGTGCTCCGCGTGCCCTTCGAGGACCTTCGCCGCCCCGCGACCCGCGCGCGCCTGCTCGCGCTCGCGGAGCGGGGCCAACGGGTGGTGTTGTGGACCCCCGAGGGGCTCTCCCCGGCGGACGTGGCCCTCGTGGAAACGCACCGGGACGCGATCGTGGCCGTCGAGTTCATCGTGCCGCGGGCGTGGCTGGACCGCGCGCTCCCAACCCTGGCGGTGCCGCGGTGGGTGGCGCCGTTGGGGCGTCTCCCGGCGGAGGAGGGGCGCTACTTCAGCCACTTCGCGCCGCACGGGTTCCTCCCCGACGATCCCGACCTGCCGCGGGCGACGGGAGAGGGTGTGGTGGTGCGCGTCGACCCGGAGGTGGACGCGTGGGAGGGGATCGCGACGGTCGCCGGATTGGTCGGGGCTGGCCGCCTCGGTAGCCCCGCTGTCGCCCGTGACACGATGGCCCTCGTCCTCCTCCCTCGAGGTGGCGAGTCCGTGACCTTCACCGATGACGCCGCGGTGGCCCGCCGGGTGGCCCTCGCCGCGCTCGCCGCCCGCGCGCACCCCGAGGTGACGGTGGTGCTCGACACCTTCCAGGACCACGACCGCGGCTACTTCACGCGCCACGGGCTCTACGACCGGCGTGGCAATCCGCGCCCGGCGGCGCGGGTGCTCGCGAGCCTAGCGCGGCTCCTCCCCGAGGGCGCGCGGCCGACCCGCGACGGCCCGGTCGTGACCGTTCCCGGCCTCGGCCGGATCGACCTCCGCGGCGGCCCCGGCGTCGACCTCGCGCGCGGCGTGTACACCGACGCGTGCGACGGGCCGGTGCTCACGCCGGGCGGAAGAGCGTGATCGTCATTCCCTCCCGTCGCCCGCTCGCGTCTGCTGGCCGCGGCCGGGCGTCTTCCTCGGTCACAGGTCTCGACCTGCTCCCTCGTCAGCCACCCAGCCACGCCTCAGCAGCCGCTTCGCGGGCTCGGTCCGGGAATGACGGTCACGCTCTGAGGCCGCGCGGCTGCGGCCCGGATAGACCCGCGCGTGACCGACGCTTCCCTCGGTGTGTACTGCGCGCTGCTCGCCCCGCTCGCGTGGTCGGTGGCGCTCGTCCTGTTCAAGCGGTCCTCCGCGGCGCCGGCCATCTCGCTGAACCTGTTCAAGAACACGTTCGCCGTGGTGTTGTTGTCCCTCACGATGCTCGTGCTGCGCATCCCCGTGCCGACGGACCGCAGCGCGGAGGACTGGGCGCGCCTCGTCGGTAGCGGGCTCCTCGGGCTCGCGGTGGCCGACACGCTCCTGTTCGAGGGGCTCCGCCGCATCGGCGCGGCGCGGCTCGCGGTGGTCGACACCATCTACGCGCCGGTGGTGGTCCTCCTGTGTTGGTTGTTCCTCGGCGAGGAGCCGAACGCGGGCCTCCTGCTCGGCGGGGCGGCGGTCATCGGCGGGGTGACCCTCGCGTCGGTCGATCCGGGCGCGCTCGCGCGGGAGGGCGGCCGCGAGGTGCGCCTCGGCGTGGTGTACGCGACGCTCGCCATCGTCGGCACGGCGGTCGGGGTGGTCATCGCCAAGCCCGTCCTGCCGGGATCCGACCTCGTGGAGGTCACGTGGACGCGGCTCGTGGCCGGCATGATCGGCATGATCGTGTTCACGGTGATCCGGGGGCGGGGCCAGGAGGCCCTCGTCGCGTTCTGGCCGAGCCCGCTCTGGCGCACGCTCCTGCCCGCGGCGTTCTTCGGCACGTATCTGTCACTCATGCTCTGGCTCGGCGGCTTCAAGTGGGCGGACGCGTCGGTGGCCGCCACGCTCAACCAGATGGCGACGGTGTACCTGCTCCTGTTCGCGCGCTTCGTGCTGAAGGAGTCGCTCCAGCCGCGCCAGGTCGCGGGGAGCCTGATGGCGGCGTGCGGCGCGCTGTGGATCGTGCTCCACCGGTAGCTCACGTTAGGTGGGCGGCCCCCTGGGATCCGCGTGTCCACCTCCCTCCGTTTCGCCCTCCCGAAGGGCCGCATGCAGGCCGGCCTGTTCCAACTCATGAGCGAGGCGGGCCTGCCCGTGCGCGCGGGCAGTCGCGACTACCGGCCCCGCCTGCCGCTCGCCGACGTCGAGGCCAAGATCCTCAAGCCGCAGACCATCGTGGAGATGCTCCACCTCGGTCGTCGCGATCTCGGCTTCGCCGGCGCGGACTGGGTCGCCGAGCTCGGCGCCGACCTCGTCGAGGTGCTCGACACCGGCCTCGACCCCGTGCGGCTCGTGGCCGCGGCGCCCACGGAGCTGCTCGTCGGCGGCGCGCTCCCCGGGCGGCCCCTGGTCGTGGCGTCCGAGTACGAGCGGCTGACCCGCGCGTGGATCGCGCGGATCGGCCTCGACGCGACGTTCGTGCGCTCGTTCGGCGCCACCGAGGTGTTTCCCCCCGACGACGCCGACTGTATCGTCGACAACACCGCCACCGGCGCGACCCTCGCGGCCAACGGCCTCTCGATCGTGGACGAGCTCATGCGCTCCTCGACGCGGCTGTTCGCCCACCCCGCCGCGATGGAGGACCCCCAGAAGCGCGCGTCCATCGAGCGGATCGCCATGTTGCTCCTCTCCGTCATCGAGGCCCGCAAGCGGGTGATGGTCGAGGTGAACGTGTCGGCCGCCCACCTCGAGGCGGTGGTCGGGGCGCTGCCGTGCATGCGGGAGCCGACGATCTCGCCGCTCCACGGCGCGGCGGGGTTCGCGGTGAAGGCGGCGGTGCCGCGCGAGCTGCTCCCGAGCGTGATCCCGGAGATCAAGGCCCGCGGGGGCACGGACATCGTCGTGAGTGCGCTGGGTCAGATCGTCCCGTAGGGCCGGAAGCGAGGGCCGGCGTGGTAGCATGCCGGCCCCCGTCCGAGGAGACCTCATGTCCGTCCGCATCCTGGCCCTGGCGCTCTACACCAGCGCGTTCCTCTTCGGTTGCGGCGGAAAGGACACGCCCGGCATTGGTGACGACAGCGGTGCGGATGCCACCGACGACGCCGACCAGGACGGCTTCTCCACCCCCGAGGATTGTGACGACGCCGACCCCGCGGTGCACCCCGACGCCGACGAGATCTGCAACGGCATCGACGACGACTGCGACGCCCGGGTCGACGCCGACACCATCGACGCGCCGACGTGGTACCGGGATGGGGACGCGGACGGCTACGGCGAGGACCCCACCGTCACGTGTGACGCGCCCGTGGGCTCCGTCGCGACCGGCGGCGACTGTGACGACGCCCAGCCGTCGGTCTACCCGGGGGCGCCCGAGGCCTGCAACGACCGCGACGACGACTGTGACTCCGAGATCGACGAGGACGCCGTCCCCGCCTGGTACTTCGACGACGATGGGGACGGCTACGGCGATCCCACCCTCTTCACCGAGGCGTGCCTGGCCCCCATCCGGTACGTGGCCGAGGGCACCGATTGCAACGACGCGAACGCCTCCATCAACCCCGGCGCGTCCGAGGTGTGTGACACGCGGGACACCGACGAGGATTGTGACGGCCTCGCGGAGGACGCGGACAGCGTGACCGGCACGGTTTCCTGGTACCAGGATGCGGATGGGGACGGCCACGGCGATGCCGGCATCACCCGCCTCGCGTGCGACGCGCCCGCGGGCTTCGTCGATGCCCTGGACGATTGTGACGACACGAACGTGGCCGTGTTTCCCGGCGGCGCCGAACAATGTGACGGCCAGGCCAACGACTGTGACACGTTGGGGGACTGGACCGAGGCCGACGAGCGGGGCATCGTCTCGTGGGTCGACGCCGCGGGCACCCCCTCCGCCGTCACGGACACGTTCAGCGCCGGCACCGCGGACGCGCCCGCCGTGTGGACCGCCCCGGCGGATGGCCAGCTCAACGTCTGCGCGGGCACCTACTACACGAACCTCTCCCTCACCGGCGTCGTGGTGACCGTGTCGGGCCGTAGCGGGGCCGCCGAGACCATTCTCGACGGCGGCAGTGTCGGCCGCGTCGTGACCGTCGAGGGCGGGGGGCTCACGCTCGACGGCATCACCGTCCGCAATGGTCACACCACCGGCAACGGCGGCGGGATCCTGTGCACCGAGGCGGACTTCTCCGCCACGGACGTCGTCGTCACCGAGAACACGTCCCTGGCCTACGGCGGGGGTGTGTCCCTCGACGCCTGTTTGGACGCCGAGCTGGTCGACAGCGAGATCTCCGACAACACGGCCCTCGTGGCCGGCGGGCTCTACGCCTCGGAGTCCAATGGGCTCGTGTTGAACGGCCTCTCGGTGGACGGCAACACCGGGACCCGCGGCGGCGCCGGCATGTACCTCGGGTACAGCACCTTCAACCTCTCGGACAGCATCCTGTCGAACAACGCCACCGACGCGGCGTACTCGGCCGGCGGGCTCATGGCGTATTACAGTGACGGTCTGATCGACGGCGTGGACTTCACCGAGAACGTGTCCAACTACGGCGGTGGCTTGGAGGCGCTCACCGCCTTCCTCCGC
The DNA here is from genome assembly GCA_036676765.1 of Deltaproteobacteria bacterium. Taxonomy (GTDB): domain Bacteria; phylum Myxococcota_A; class UBA796; order UBA796; family SXON01; genus CAJBVW01. The sequence continues at coordinate 9,489 of JAKFCH010000024.1, read as the reverse complement.
ATCACCGACAGCACCTTCGTTGGGAACACCGGCGGCGCCATCTACGGGTACGTGTCGAGCACGGTCAACGTGGAGGAGTCGGACTTCACCGAGAACACCTCGACCTCCCACGGCGTCGTCTACCTCGACAACGCGGTAACCACCTCGTTCACCAACTGTACCTTCACCGGCAACACCGGGGTCATCTCCGGCGGGTTCTCGTTCAGCCGCGCCTCCAGCGCGTCCTTCGTGGACGTGACGTTCGTCGAGAACACCCCCTGGGACGCCTACGCGGCCAGCACCGGCTACACCCTCGGCGACTCCGTCACCGCTACCTGTGACGCCACCTCGGGCTGCTATTGAGCACGCCGCCGGATCCAACCCTCCGCGTCACGCCCGCCCCGGCCCTCGCCGCGGTCACCGCCTACGCCGTGCCGCGCGCGGGCGCGCCCGTCGATCTCCACCTCGACGGCAACGAGGGCGCCTGGCCTTCGCCTGCGCTCTACGACGCCCTCGGGGCCGACGTGGAGCGGCTCCGGCGCTACCCGAGCACCCAGGCGCTCGAGGCGGCGCTCGCCGCGCGGGTGGGGGTCACCGCGGATCGCGTCCTCGTGACCGCGGGCGGGGACGAGTCCATCGATCGTGCCTGCCGCGCGTTCCTCCGCCACGGGCGCGACGAGGTGGTGCTCCCCGAGCCCACCTTCGAGATGATCCACCGCTACGCCGCGCTCTCGGGTGGGCGCATCGTGAGCGTGACGTGGCGGGAGGGGTGGCCGCTGGCCGCGGTGTTGGGCGCGATCTCGCCGGCCACCGCGATCGTGTTTGTCGTCTCTCCCAACAACCCCACGGGAGAGGTCGCCACGTTGGCGGACGTGCGCGCGATCGCCGAGGCGGCCCCCGAGGCCCTCGTGGTGCTGGACCACGCCTACGTGGAATTCGCCGACGAGGACCACACCCAGGCGGTCCTCGACCTGCCGAACGTGCTCGTCATCCGTACGCTCGCCAAGGCGTGGGGGTTGGCCGGGCTGCGCGTCGGGTATTGCATCGGGCACCCGACGGTCATCGGTTGGTTGCGCGCCGCGGGCGGTCCCTATCCGGTCGCCGGGCCATCCATCGGCTTGGCTTCGGCGGCGCTCGAGCGCCCCTCCGATGAGCTCGCCGGGTTCGTGGCCGCCGTCCGTGCCGAGCGGTGCGAGCTCACGACGCTCCTGACGGATCTCGGGGCGGCGCCCGGACCCTCGCAAGCCAACTTCGTGTTCGCGCGTGTGCGGGATCCGATGTGGGTGCGGGACGGCCTCGCCGGCCTCGGCATCGGCGTGCGCGCGTTCCCCGGCAAGCCCGGCCTGCTCGACGCGGTGCGGATCACCTGCCCCGGGCGCGCCGACCACTACGCGCGTCTCGTCCACGGCCTCCGCGCGACGCTCGCCCCCGAGGCCGTGATCTTCGACATGGACGGCGTGCTGGCCGACGTGTCGCGGAGCTACCGCGCCGCGATCCGCGAGGCCGCCGCCCAATTCGGCGTCGACGTGACCGCCGCCGACATTGGCGCGGTGAAGGCGGAGGGGGACGCCAACAACGATTGGGTCGTGACCCAGCGCCTCCTCGCGCGGCGGGGCGTCGACGTGCCGCTCGCCGACGTGATCACGGCCTTCGAGTCCTTCTACCAGGGGACTGCCGGCGCGCCCGGCCTCTGGACCACCGAGACGTTGATCCCGCCCGCGGGGTGGCTCGCCAACCTCGCCCGCCGCGTCCGCATCGGCATCGTGACCGGCCGCCCACGGGCCGACGCCCTGCGTTTCCTCGCGCACCACGGCCTCTCGGTCGACGCGTTGGTGTGCATGGAGGACGCCCCGCTCAAGCCCGATCCCGCGCCCGTCCGCCGCTGCCTCGCCGAATTGGGTGTCACCCGCGCGTGGATGGTGGGCGACACCGTCGACGACATCCGCGCCGCCCGCGCCGCCGGGGTCGTGCCGCTCGGCGTGCTCGCCCCGGGGGACGACGGGGACGGCGGCTCCCTCGTCCTTGCCGGCGCCGCCCGGGTGCTGGCTGCTACCGATGCGCTGGAGGCCCTCCTCGGATGATTCACCGCGTAGCTACCGTCGAGCGGAAGACCCGCGAGACCGACATCACCTGCACGTTGACGTTGGACGGCACCGGGATCGCGGAGATCCAAACCGGCATCGGGTTTCTCGACCACATGCTGACGGCGTTGACGAAGCATGCGCGCTTCGATCTCGCGCTCCGGTGTGTCGGGGATCTCCACGTCGACGACCACCACACCACCGAAGATTGCGCCCTCGCCATCGGCACCGCGCTCGACCGCGCCCTCGGCGATCGCGCCGGTATCCGTCGCTTCGGGCATGCCTATTGCCCGCTCGACGAAGCCCTCGCGCGCGCGGTGGTCGACCTCTCGGGCCGCCCGTTCGCGGTGATCGACCTCGGGCTGCGTCGCGAGGCGATCGGCAACCTCGCGTGCGAGAACATCGGCCACGTGTTCACGAGCCTCGCGATGGCGTCGCGCGCCTGTATCCACGTGGACGTTTTGCGTGGCATCAACGACCACCACCGCGCCGAGGCCGCGTTCAAGGCGCTCGCCGTGGCGCTGCGTCACGCGGTCGCTCGCGACGGGGACGACGTGCCGAGCACGAAGGGCGTGTTGTGATCGTCCTGCGGAGGGCGCCTTGATCGAGGTCCACGTCGCCCGCACCGGCATCGCCAACCTCGCGAGCGTGCTCGCGGCGCTCGGCCGGGCCGGCGCGAACCCCGTGGTGACCGACGATCCCGACCGCGTTCGCGCCGCCGACCGCGTCCTGCTCCCGGGGGTGGGGGCGTTCGGCGCGGGCATGGCGCGCCTCCACGAGACCGGCCTCGGCCAGGCGCTCGTCGAGCGGGTGGGGGAGGGGCGGCCGACGATGGGCATCTGCCTCGGCATGCAGCTCTTCTTCGGGGCGAGCGAGGAGGCGCCGGGTGTCGAGGGCCTGGGGGTCGTGCGCGGCGCCGTCACCCGGTTCACCGGACCGGTCCGCGTTCCCCAGCTCGGGTGGAACGAGGTGACACCGGAGCCGGGCGCACGGTTCGTGTCCCCCGGGTTCGCCTACTTCGCGAACAGCTACCGCGCAACACGAGCGCCGGATTGGGTGGCGTGCCACGCCGAGCACGGCGGGCGCTTCGTCGCGGCGTGCGAGCGGGGGGACGTATTGTTGTGCCAGTTCCACCCCGAGCTGTCGGGCGCCTACGGGCACGCCCTGCTCTCTCGGTGGCTCGCATGTTGACCCGCCGGGTGATCCCGTGCCTCGACGTATGCGACGGTCGCGTTGTCAAGGGCGTGCGCTTCCAGGGCCTCCGCGACGCCGGCGATCCCGTCGAGCGCGCCGCCGCCTACGACGCGCAGGGCGCCGACGAGCTCGTCATCCTCGACGTGTCCGCGACCCCCGAGGGCCGTCGCACGGGCCTCGACGTCATCCGCGCTGTGCGCGCGGTGCTGGCAATCCCGCTCACCGTGGGGGGCGGCGTGCGCGCGGCGGACGACGCGGGGCGGCTCCTCGACGCGGGCGCGGACAAGGTCGCGGCCAACACCGCGGCGGTCGAGGATCCGACGTTGTTGACCGCCATCGCCACCCGCTACGGTAGCCAATGTGCGGTGCTCGCGCTCGACGCTGCGCGACGGTTGGACGGCGAGGGGTGGCAGGTGGTCGTCCGCTCCGGCAAGGAGCGCCTCGCGATGGACGCCGTGGTGTGGGCGCGCGAGGCCGCGGCCCGCGGCGCCGGCGAGATCCTGCTCACCAGCTGGGACCAGGACGGCACCCGCGCCGGCTACGACCTCGCGCTGCTCGCCGCGGTGAGCGGGGCGGTGTCGGTGCCCGTGGTGGCCTCGGGGGGCGCGTCGACGCCGGCGCACCTCGCGGAGGCCATCCGGGCCGGCGCGGACGCGGTGCTCGCGGCGAGCATCTTCCACGAGGGCGAGTGGACCGTCGGGGCGTTGAAGGTGGAGTTGGCCCGCTTGGGCGTCGAGGTGCGGCCGTGATCATCCCGTCGATCGATCTCATGGACGGCCAGACCGTCCAGCTCGTGGGTGGCGAGAAGAAGACGCTCGACGCCGGCGATCCCCTGCCCATCGCCGCGTCGTTCCGGCTCGCCGGCGAGATCGCCGTGGTCGATCTCGACGCCGCGCTCGGTCGTGGCACCAACGCCCACCTGATCGAACAGTTGGTCCGCGTCGCCCCGTGCCGCGTGGGCGGCGGCATCCGCGACGTCGCCGCCGCCCTCCGTTGGCTCGACGCCGGCGCGACCTCCGTAGTGCTCGGCACCGCCGCGCGCCCCGAGATCCTCCGCGCCCTCCCGCGCGCGCGCGTCATCGCCGCTCTCGACGCCCGCGACGGCGAGGTGGTGGTCGAGGGGTGGACCAGGGGCACCGGCCGGACCGTCGTCGACCGCATGCACGAGCTGCGCGACTACGTCGGCGGCTTCCTCGTCACCTTTGTGGAGAAGGAGGGGCGCCTCGGCGGCACCGCCCTCGACAAGGTCGCCGCGCTGGTCGAGGCCGCGGGCAGCGCGCGCGTGACCATCGCCGGCGGCGTCACCACCCCCGAGGAGGTGGCGGCCCTCGACCGCCTCGGCGCCGACGCCCAGGTCGGCATGGCGCTCTACACCGGCCGCCTCGACCTCGGCGACGCCGTCGCGGCCCCGCTGGTGTCCGACCGCCAAGACGGCCTCTGGCCCACCGTGGTGGTCGACGAGCACGGCGTGGCCCTCGGGCTCTGCTACAGCTCGGCCGAGAGCCTCCGCGTGGCGGTGCGCGAGCGGCGCGGCGTGTACCACTCCCGCAAGCGTGGGTTGTGGCGCAAGGGCGAGTCCTCCGGTGCCGTCCAGGAATTGCTCCACGTCGGCCTCGACTGCGACCGCGACGCCTTGCGGTTCGTGGTCCGCCAGGCGGGGGAGGGGTTCTGTCATCAGAACACCTGGACGTGCTGGGGCGCGGCGGCGGGGCTCCCCGCCTTGTCCCGTACGCTCCTGGAGCGCGTCGCGGATGCCCCAGCCGGCTCGTACACCCGGCGGCTGCTCGACGCTCCCGCGCTTCTGCGATCCAAGCTGATCGAGGAGGCGGGGGAGCTGGCGGATGCCACCTCGCCGGCGCACGTGGCCGCCGAGGTCGCGGACGTGGTGTACTTCGCGATGGTGGCGGCGGCGCGGGCGGGGGTCTCGCTTTCGGATGTGGAGCGGGAGTTGGATGGGCGGGGGCGGCGGGTTTCGCGTAGGGCGGGGGATGCGAAGGGGGGGTAGCGGCACGGCGAGCAGTCACCTTCAGGGCATGAAGGACCGAACCTCGTCGGGTCGCACGGCGAGATGCTCGAGCATCTCCTGCAGTTCGCACTCGTCTTCCCTCCGTGGATCCGCCTCGCACGCCGCCGCGATCCTGCTCGCGGTTTCTTCGGTCCACCCGAGCAGGTCCTGCTGCTCCCATACGTCGAGGACCTCGAACACATGGCGGCTGAGCTCGGCCTGGCATGCCGCATCGGCCACGCAAGCCAAGGCGATCCGGCCCTTCATCTGGGCGTACACGGGGCCGCCACCGTACAACGCGCGGTCCTGGCCCCAGGGGACGAACGACCACCGGTCCGACGGCATGGCGTGATACAGCAGGAAGTTGTTGATGTTTCGGGTGTATCCGTCGTAGTTGGGCCCCGCGAGGTCCATGGCCAGGAAGGTGAGTGTGCTCTCGGGCTCGAACCGCGTCTGGATCACGTCCAGGATGTTGCCCGTGTCGAGCGCGGTGACAAGGCTCGCCAGGTCGGTTGTCGCGGTGGCGGGGTCGCCCTCCTCGAGCACGAAGGTGCCGAGCGCGGCGGTCGTGAGGTCGGAGGAAACGAAGGTGGTGTCGTACAGGTTGCCGTCCCGATCGTCCGGAAAGGCGCGGGCGAGGAAGTGCTCGTCCAGCGTCTCGACGAGCCCGTAGAGCCCATAGTCGTCGCCGTTGATCGTGAGGTGGGCGAACCCGTGTCGCGGCGCCGGTACCCCGAGCATCTCGAAGAACTGATACGCCGCGGCTTCGCGCAGCTTGGTCGGATCGAACCTCATTCCGTTCAGGGTGAGGCGTTCGAGACCGAGGAAACGGGCTCCCGGAGTGAACGCCCCGAAGTCGAGCTTGAAGGATGGCTTCCCTTCGAGGGTGTCGAACGTGCTCGCGCCCTTGTATCGCACGCCGACCTCTTGTTCGAGCCCGGCGAATCGTATGGTCCCCGGGACGTGCTCGCAGGTCCGACACAGGCCGTCGATCGAGGACTGCGGCAGGTCGATGGCGACCTCGAAGACCTCGTCACGGTCGAAGGGAAACCCCGCCCCCGGCGCCTCGTCGACGGTCTCGGGCGTTGCATCCGGAGGAAGGGCCGAGGGCCCATCGGATGCGTCACGATCCGAATGGGTGCCCGACGGATTGACGCACGCGAAGATGAAGAGTAGGACCATGCTTGGTTCTCCGGATTCTACCCCTCTTGGATAGGCGCGGCTGAGTCTCACCGGCCGTCACGAATTGGCGCTCGGGGTCGCGGGCTCGACCGATCAGCAAGCTTGGGGGCGAGATTCGTCAGGCGCCCGGTTGTGACGAGAAGAGTGACGGGCCGAGCAGGGTGAGGCAATCGGCGAAGACCTGGCTTGGCGCTCGGGGCTCGAGGGCGGGCCGTTGGAGGGCCAGGCGGGTGGCGGTGACCACGACGGCGCCGGCCAAGCGCCCCTGGAGCGAGTCCGCCGCGATTCCGAGCCACTCGGCGACGACCTCGGCGTAGGCCACCTCCGCGTCGGTGAGTACCTGCAACCACACGGCACGGAGCCGCTCCGTTCCGTTGAGCACGCCGAGGAGGACTTCTCCATCGAGGGGATGGCCCTGCTCGAACATCTCGGAATGCACCGCCACCAGCACGTCGGGGAGGGGCTGGGTTCGTGGGGATTCCCGCACGCGGGTGACGAGGTGCGCGAGCCCCGCTTCGAGGTATGGGCGGATCGCGTCCTCTTTCCGTGGGAAGTAGCGGTAGAACGTGCGCTCGGAGAGCCCGGCGTGCTCGGCGAGCTCCTTGATGGAGAAGTCGCTGGAGCGCTCTCGCAGGAAGAGTCCGACGACGGCCCGCGATGCCTCCAGGATCGCATGGTCGCGGCCTCCGCCAGGTTGGAAGAGGGGAAGCGAGCTGTCGGTGTTCGCGCATGTCGCGGGGGGACGGCGAGAGGTGGTTCTTGACACGCTGGGGGCGTAACCCTGTCAGGCAGAAACGGGCGCACGGCGCTTGGCAGAAACTGCCAGCGTGGATAGTCTGCGGTTGCCCGAGGAGGTTGTCCATGAGCACCGCGTTCCAGCCGATGTCTCCCGAGGAGAAGTCCACGTTCCGCAGCGCCTACCTTGCCCATCTGCGCGCGCGGGACGGGGTGCCCGACCTCATGGCGCAGCGGTTCGACATCCGGGAACGATTCTTCGCGCGGATTGACGCATCGCCGCTGTGTTGGAAGGGAACGCCACCGGTCGATCAGGGCATCTTCGACCGCAACTATGCGCGGCGCTCGCCGGAGCGCGGCCTCGACGAGGCAACACTGTGGGCGCTCGCGACGGCGAAGACGAATCGCGCGGAACGATTCGGCGTGGAGCGCGAGTTCGAAGCCCACGGCGTACCGGCCAACGCGGCCGAGGACCCGCACGTGTACATCCAGGTCGAAGAATTCTACCACACCCGAATTCTCGAGGACGCCCTCGCGGCCGTCGGAGTGCGCATGAGCGTGTCGAAGCCGGGTTTGACGACGCAGATGCTCGTGCGGACCATGGTCCACCTACCCGACGATCTCTCCGACGTCGCGGTCCTCTGCGGCGAGATCGTCGGGGTCGCGATCTTCTCGCTCCTGCTTGGGAAGGCGCGCACGCTCTTCGCGGCGCAGCCGGAGGCGCTCGCGCGTGTCGAGACCCTCTTCGCTCAGATCCTGGTGGACGAGGCCGGGCATGTCCATTTCGTCCGGAGCCGCCTCACCGCCTTCCAACTCGGGTGGGCAAAGCGGTTGCTTCCGCTCGTGGCGCACGGCGCTCTGGAGGACCTCCCAGAGCTCGTGCTCCTGTTCGGGCGGAAGGAGATCCTGCGCCACGTGGTTGCGGCCGACGTCGACGCCGTGGCGGCGCCGTACCCGGATCGATTCGTTCTGAACGCCGCGTAGGTGCACGTGCTGGTCGCCGGTGCGCGAGCGGCTCGGCGTGTATCACACCTGCAAGATGCGAAGGGGGAGTAGCGGCACGGCGAGCAGTCACCCTGTCTCGACCGTCCACGCGCGCACGTGCACCCGCGTGTCTTCACGGACCACCTCCAGGCGCACGCCGCCTGCCACCCACGCGCCGCCTCCGACGGCCACGAGCGTGTCCGAGATGCCCGGCGCATAGGTGTCCCGCACCGCGACCACCGCCTCGCCCATGCGGTCGGGGGCCACGTCGAGCTCGACGCCGCGGAGGCGATCGGCGGCGTCGTAGCAGGCCGTGAGCTCACCGGGCCATTGGCCGGACAAGGTGACACAGACGTGTGCGTCCGGGAACGGCGCGATGGGACTCGCGCCCGGTCGGCCGGCCTCTGCGCGTGGGCCCCCGAGCGACGGGAGCACGGCGCCCACCGTGGCGGGCTCCGGGGGTGGTGCCTGGGTGCACGCGGCGAGCAGCATGGAGAGGAGCGGGTAGGCGTTTCGCAACGGGGGCCTCGGGGTGGAGGCGGTAACCTAGCAGCGGGCCCACTCCGTGATTTCTAATGGGATCCTCATGTTGCTCGGTCGGCTTGACAGGGAGCGCGCTTGTGACCGGGCCCGCGAACATGAGCCGACCGCACGCCTGGAAACAGGAATCATCGCGTACGAGAAGGCGACAGCAACAAGATGAACGAGGTGACATTGCTCGACAGGAGCCGCCTTTTCAAGGCGGGCTGCCGCACGGGTCGCTCGATACGCAGGCCCTCACAGAGGTGCTTGATGAGCAAGGTGTTGCGTGGGCTCGCTGCAGGGTGGGGAGCGAGCAAGCTGGGGGGTGGCTGCCTCGGCACCGTCGTGGTATTCGTGCTCTTGTGGTTCGTCCTGGGCTACTTCAACATCTTCCAGTAGTGCCTGGGCGGGAAGCTCCGCGGACCTCGAGGGCATCACTCGGGTACTCGATCGTAGGGTCACCGCGTCTGCTCCGCGTTCCTGCTTCGGCATACCTGTTTCTCGATCGTGTGTATGTAGCGATTGAGCGCACCCCGCCCGAGGATGCGAGATACCATCGGGACGCGGCGACGGCGGCTTGCGTTGCCGGACGCCGAGATGGCCGACCCCTGACCTCCGTCATCGCCGGAACAGGAAGTCACGGCCGGCGTCGAAGGAATGGACGTATGGCTTATCTATTCGACAACATGGACACGCTCCGCACCGAGGTGGAGGCATGGCAGTCGCGCAGGAACGACGACGGTGCGACGATGTAGGCGCGCCCGAGTTTGGCTCGGGCGTCCCTCGGCCGAGAACAGCGTCGGATCA
>JAKFCH010000023.1:0-11165 GCA_036676765.1 Deltaproteobacteria bacterium | reverse complement strand
ACCCCAGAGCCAGTCCCTTCCGGGCCTGGCTCCAGGGCTATAGACCGCGTCCAAGGGCCCGGGCCGGTCCCCCCCAGAGGGGGCCCCACCGGCCCACCCTTGTCCGCACCGCGCCACGGGCCGACATCGACGGGCACTCCGGTTTCTTCGCAGGCTCTCTTCTGGGAGGATTTCCTCACAGGCTCGTTGCGGGGCGACGCCCCGCCCCATGAAGAAACGATCGATCGTCTCGCAGCCGATCCGATCGTAGCGGTGCGACTCGCCGTCGCCGAGGTCACCCGCGATCCGACGGTGCGGGCCCGCCTCGCCGCCGATGCCGATCCGCTCGTGCGCGCGCGCGCCGCCGATGCGCTCGATGACGTCGCGCGGCTCGACACGCTCGCGCAGGACCCGTCGAGTGTCGTGCGGCTCGTCGCCACCGCGCGGCTCGGACACCTCGCGGCCACGCGCCCCGCCGAGGTCGAGGCGCCGTTGCGGCGCGCGGTCGCCTCGCCCGACAACTACCAGCGGTGGAAGGCGGCGTGGGGCCTCGGGCGCGTGCCCGGCGCCGCCGACGCGCTCGTGCCGCTCCTCGGCGATGCAGACATCGACGTGCGCCGCGAGGCCGCGCGGAGCCTCGGCCTGCTCGGCAAGGCGGCCCGCGGCGCGGGCACCGAGAGCGCCGGCGCCGCCGAGCACGCCGCCGTCGTCGACGCCCTCCTCGTCGCCCTCCGCGACGACAACAGCTTCGTGCGGCGCTGGGCCGCCACCGCCCTCGGGGACCTCGGCGATCGCCGCGCCCTCGACGCGCTCCGCGTCGCCTCGCGCGATCCCACGACGCTCGCCGCCCAGGCCGCCGCGCGCGCCCTGACCGCGATGGGCGAGCCCACCGCGGCCCCGATGTTCTCGCCGCCCCAGAAGCCCCGGGACGACCAGGAGATCGAGGCCTGGGTCCGGAGCGGGGACGCGACCGTCCGCAAGGATGCCTGCAAGTTCCTGGCGGAGCACCCCGCCGCCGCGACGTGGCTCCCCCGCCTCGCCGCCGACCGCGACAGCGAGGTGCGCAAGAGCGCCGTCGAGGCGATGGGCTGGAGCGCGGCCACCGCCGCCGGGGCCGTCCCGTTCCTCGGCGATCCCGATCCCGACGTGCGCATCACCGCGCTCGACGCGCTGCGTCGCGCCGGGGTCGGCACCGTCGAGGCGATCGCACCCCTGCTCGCCGAGCCCGACGCCGAGGTCCGCCTCCGCGCCGCCGAGGCCCTCGCCGCGCTCACCGCCACGCCGGGCCGCGACGCCGCCCTCGCCGCGCTGATCGCCGATCCCGACGAGCGCATCCGCGCCGCCGCCATCGCCGTCTTCCCCGCCCGCGTGCGTCCCGACGAACCGTCGTTGCTCGTCCGCCGGGCCGCCGGCGTCGCGGGGGAGGCCACGTGGGCCGACGGCGTGTTCGCGCGGGAGGACGACCTCCTCCACGTCCGCTTCTCCTGGAACGAGCCCTCCGACCGGCCCACGGCATACGCGGCGCTCCGGCCGCCGGTGATCCGGCCCTACGGGCACCCCGACCGCGGCTGACGCGCCCGCGCACCGAACGGGTGTGGCACGCAGGGCGTCCGCCAGAAACTTCGGAGCGCGGTCGAGGACGCGATATGCAGGCGCGGATGGACCCGATGGCCGCCGCACCCCCCGCGCTGATTCGACGTCCGACGTTCGGGGCGTGCCTGGGTGCCATCCGCGCGCCGGAGCTGTACCGCAACTTCGGGATCCACCTGTTCGTGATGTTCCCCGCGGCGATGGTGATGTGTTTCCTCGGCACCCGCGTCGACGGCGAGCTCGGCCTCGCGCCCATCGGCCCGTGGCCCGCCGTGGGCGCGCTGGGGGCGCTGCTCATCGGCCTCGGCGGCTTTTGGGTCTGGTACGTGTACGGCTACCTGTTCCTGGCCGGCGGCGGCTCCCCCGGCACCCACGTGGACGGCGGGCCGACCGCCATGGTCGACACCGGGCCCTACACCCTGGTCCGCCACCCCTCGGTGCTCGGCAAGCTGCTCGGCGTCATCGGCCTCGGGTTGATCTTCCGATCGACCGCGTTCCTCGTCGCGTTCGTGCCGGTGCTCGTGGTCTACTCGGTGGTCACGAACCGCTACCTGCAGGAGCGCTTCTGTGACGCCCGGTTCGGCGCCCGCTACGCCGCCTACCGCGCACGCGTGCCGATGCTCGTACCGCGCCCGGACGGGTTCGTGCGCTGGTGGAACGACGCCGAGGCGGTCCCCGGTGACTTCACGCCCGAGCGCAACCCGCAGCCCGAGGGGATCTGGCTCGAGTTCCGCGGCTACCTGCTCGGCCTCTTGCTGCTGATCGGGCTGTTCGCGGCCGTGTGGGGCGGGCTGCGCTGGGGAGGGTAGCGCCGATGGCCAGGAACCTCGAGCTCGCGATCGGACTCCTGAACGGCACCGTGGGCGACTACCTCGCGCGCACCGGCAACGGCCTCGCCACCGAGATGGCGATCATCCACGACGACGCGCCCCTTGCGCTCGACGCCGCCTCGCTCGCGCGCGCCTTCCCGGCCGCCACCCCCAAGGTCGCGCTGCTCCTGCACGGTCTGATGAACACCGAGCACGTGTGGGCGTTCCCGGGCGGTGTCGTCCCGGACTACGGCGCCAGCCTCGCCCGCGACCACGGCTACACGCCGCTGTACGTCCGCTACAACACGGGCCGCGCCATCGCCGACAACGGCGTGTCCCTCGATCGGCTCCTCACCACGCTCGTCGAGGCCTGGCCGGCCCGCGGGGCGGACGGCGACACGGACGGTGAGGCGCCGGTCCAGGAGCTGCTCCTCCTCGGACACAGCATGGGCGGCCTCGTGATCCGCAGCGCGTGCCACGTCGCGAGTCTCGGCGGGCACGACTGGCTCGCGCGCCTGAAACGGGCCGTCTACATCGGCACTCCCCACCTCGGCGCGCCGCTCGAGCGCGTCGGGCGCGTGGTCTCGCGGGGGCTGCGTGCCGTGCCGGACCCGTACACCCGGCTGATCGCCCAGATCGCGGACCTCCGGAGCGACGGCCTCAAGGACCTCGGCGACGCCGACCTCCGCCACGAGGACCGCGCGCTGCGCCGCCACCGCCTGAGCCTCCGCGATCCGAACCACCCCGTGCCGCTGCTCCCCGAGGTGCGCCACTACCTCGTCGCCGGCACGCTCTCGGCCATGCCCTGGGTCGCCTCGCTGTTCGGCGACAGCATGGTGTCCGTGTCGAGCGGCACCGCGTCGACCTCGGGGCTGCCGCCCGAGCGCGTGGCGATCCTGCCGGGGTTGAGCCACGTGGCGCTCGCCCACCACCCCGAGGTGTACCGGCGCATCGACGCGTGGATGAACGAGGCCCCATGAGCACGACGACGCGGCGCCTGCGCGGCCTGGCGAACATGGTCCGCGACGCCGTGGAGCACGGCTCGACCGCGGTGCAGGAGGCGCACCTCGCCACGGCGGCGCGCCCGTTCCGCCTGCTCGAGGCGGTGCCCGGCGTGGCGGCGTCCGCGAAGGTGGCGCACACGGTGTACGACGCCGTCGTGTCCCTCACCTACGCAAACGTCCGGTTCGTGAACAAGGTCGCGGGGTTCGGGATCGACCTCGCGTTGGACGTGGTGGAGAAGCGCGAGGGGAAGCCGCCCGATTCGGGGTGAGGCGGGCCGTAGAGGTCTGGGGGCCGTGGGGTTGCGAGTCGGCCGTGTGACGACCGAGGGGCCGCCCCCCTCTCCCGCGGAACGTGCGAGGATGGAGGGGCCCAACCGGTGTGTCCACATCGCCCCCGCAGGAGCCCCCCTCGCCCACTTCTCAGAGTGCCCGCCCGCACTCGTGGAGGGCGACGCCGCCGCGGCGTGCATAAAGCGCGCGTCCGGCAGTAGCGCCTGGCCTACCACCGGCTGTCGTCAGCCCACGGGACCTCGAAGCCCGGCATCACGAGGATGCGCCCGGCCATCTCCTCGTCGGGCCTGTCCGGGTTCGTCCACCAGACCTCCGAGCCCAGGACCTCGGGGAGACCGTCGCCGTCGAGGTCGGCGACACCGCCGTATGCGGGCCCTTCGTCCACGTCGGAAGAGCCGAAGCAGTAGGGGCGGACCTCGTCCATGAGCGCCCAGCCGGCGTCGGGATGGCGGCTGCTGGGGATGACGCAGGCGGCATACTCGGCGTCGCCGAAGTCAGGCACGTTGTAGAGAACGTCGGCGATGCCGTCCTGGTCGAGGTCGCCACCGACGCGCGTGATGGCATGATCGCCGCGTACCCCTTCGAAGCAGGCGAAGCCGCCGAGGCGATCGTCCAGGGACGAAGCCCTCAGGTCGGCCGCTCCGAAGAGGTGCGCGAAGCAGACTTGGTATTCGCCTCCGCCGGTGGCCCACCAGGGCTGGAGCGCGATGTCCGCGTACCCGTCGCCGTTCGCGTCGCCGACGCCGGATCGCCCTCGAAGCAGGCTGTACCCGCGCCATTCGCGGGCCGGCAGCGGCTCCAGCGCCTCACCCAGGCTCGCGCCCGCGGCTCCGGAGCCGAGCACATCCGGGGCGAAGAAAGCGACGGTCCGCAACACGCCGTCCGCGCCCGTCAGCGACACCGCCGCCTCCCCCGCCCCGTCGCCGTCCATGTCGGGCAGGAGCGCGTAGGAGGCCATGGAGATGTCGTCTTCGAACCACACCTCGTCGTTCATCGAGGCGCCCATCGGCAGCGGCCCGCCCCTCCCCGCGACGAAGGAGAGCGCCGCACCCTCGAGGCCGTCGGGGTTCCCCTGCGTCTCGACGAGCACATCGTCACGCCCGTCCCCGTCGACATCGTACCCGGCCGAGGCCGACTCCCCGAAGCAGTCGTCCGGCTGGTGTTGCTCCCACCAGCCGTCGGCCCCGTCGCGCAAGTAGCGCCCACCCGAGCCCCAGCGCGCGGTGGGGCCGAGGAGCATGTAGAGAGAGCCCGCGTACGGAGGACAGCCGAGGGTGGCAACGAACAGGTCCCGGGAGCCGTCCCCGTCGAAATCTCCGGCGTCTCCGCCCGGGAAGTACGCGTACTCCCACGCGCCGTCCGCGGTCCAGGAGGGGCCACCGGATGCCGTCCAGTCCTCGTCTACGCCCGGAACCCGACCGGGCAGGAGCGCGAGCGTCCCCCCACACCCGTACTCACCGTTGCAGAACAGCGAGGCGAGCGGATCGACCACGCGATCGCCCGTGTAGTCGGTCGTGGCCTCGGCGATGAAAAGATGCCCGAGACGACCGGCCCCGCTCCACCACCCCGCGGCCCCGTCCGCCATCGGCACCATCTCGCCGCAGCTGCCCTCGGGTTGCGCCTCCCCGTCGCAGTCCTGGTCGAGCGCGTCGCAGCCGTCGGGCGCGCCGGGGTGGATGCGCGCGTCGGCGTTGTCACAGTCCGCCGGGGCGAGATGACCATCGCCGTCCGCGTCGGCAGGGGCGGTGTCGGTGTCGGCGCCGGTCTCGGCGTCGCTGTCGGTGTCGGTGTCGGAATCGGTGTCGGAATCGGTGTCCGCGTCCGCGCTCGTGTCCGGCTGGACGTCGCCCGTCTCCGGCGCGTCCTTCGCGGAGTCGCAGGCACAAAGCAGCCAGATCAGCGTCACCACGACATCGTCCCCTTCCAGGTGCCCGCGCCTTCCGACATGAAGTAGAGGAGTCCTTCGTCCACACTACCCCAAGCCGCGTCCATCCCGCGCGGGGAGGGAGGCAGGGGCGCGTCGACGGTCGGCGGGATCGTCACGGCCGTCGTCGCCGCGATCCGGGACCGCCGGTGGGAGCTCTGTGGCCTCCTCGTCGGGAGCGCATGGGCGCTCGGTCCACACCGTGCTCGTCGTGGTGCTCTTCGGCGGCGCGCACGCCGGGCGGCGCTACACGCGGCGTTAGCCTCCGCTCCGGAGCCGCTCGGCCACCAACGGCACCGTGAGCGCGGCGGCGGCGGCGTGCCCCCGCGCCGTCCAGTGGCCGTCCTTCTGGAGGTAGAGATCGCCGCCCGCGGCGCGCAGGCCAGGGAGGAGGTCGACCACCGGCGCGTGCCGACCGGCGATCGCGGCGGCGCGGGCCTGGGCGGCGTCGAAGTCCCACTCTCGGGCGGCCAGCCATTCGGAGCGGCCCTCCACTTGCGTCCGGTCGGGGAACAGCGCCACGACGAACGGGGTGTCACCACACGCGCGGGCCATCTCCGCGATGAGCGCGTCGGTGACTGCCCACGCCTCGTCCCAGATCGGGCAGTTGGGCGCGGTGCCACCCCCGCCGACACACACCGGATCGTGCACGCGGAGGTCGAGCGGCGCGCCCTGACCGAGCGCGAGCTTGCGATCGATCACGGCGCGGGCGGCCGCCCGGCGCCCGAACAACCGCCAGGTCGCGCTCAACCGCCAGAGCGCAGACGGGGCCACGAGATCCATCGCCACGACGGGCTCCAACACGCCGTTCCGCAGGGTGTAGAAGGGCTTGTCGTCCTTGCCCTCGAGGAGGGGGTGGTTGTTCAGGACGTCGTTGCTCACGAGGAAGCCGAGCACGACCAGCGCGGGCTTCCGAGGGAGCGCGTACTCGCGCAACACGCCGAGCGCGGTGGCGGTTCCGGCGCCGGGAACACCCATGGAGCGCACGTCCACGTCGACGCCCTCGGCGCGGAGGCCCGCCTCGAGCCGGGGCCCGAACCCCTCGCCCGGCGCGACCTGGGCCGCCTGCACGAACGAGTCACCGATGACGACGACCTCGGGCCGGGTGCCGGGCGCCGCCCACTCGCGGTCCACGAAGCCCGCGGCGTTGACGTGCACGGTGACGGCGTACTCCGAGCCGCGCACCGGGTGATCCCCCGGTCTGGTCAGCGGCCCGCGGAGGAGGCCGCCGTCGAAGTTGCCGACGCCTTGTGGGGAATAGACGCGTAGGAAGACCTCGAACGACGCGAGCGCGACGACACACCCACCGGCGAACGCGAGGGCCCGGAACACCCGACGCGGGGCTCGTCCGACACGGGCTTTGGGGGGCGTTGCGGGGGGCACGCCCCCCGCCCCAGAAAACCCCATGGTCAGACCGGCGCCTCGGCGCTGCTCGTGCGGGTGAATTCGAGCTTCACCAGCGAGATCGCGGCGTCGGCGAGGCGCTTGAGCTCTTGCGGGCTCTGGAGCTGCTTGAGCTGCCGGGCCACGAAGCGCGGGCGGAAGTAGAACTTCCGATGACACAGCTTGAGCAGCTCGAGCAGCTCGGCGCGGGAGAGGTGCTCCTCCCAACACACGGGCACCTTCTCGCCGCAGAGCGGATCCTTCATCAGCTTGTCCCAACAGTCGGCGTTGTAGAGGCCGAGGCGGGCGCCCTGCTCGAAGGACTCGGTGCCCGGGTAGGGCGTGTAGATCGCGAACGCGGCGTACTCGGCGTCGAGCTTGATCATCTCGTTGAGGTTGGCCTCGACGTCGGCCTTGGTCTTCTCGTGGGGGCCGCCGATCATGATGTAGGCGACGCTGCGGACGCCCTCCTCGCGGCACCAACGGAAGACGCGGTGACAGTCATCCGTGTCACAATGCTTGTCGTGGGCATCGAGGCCGTCGTTGTGCATCGACTCGACGCCGAAGTGGATCTTGGTGGCCCCCGCCTCCTTGCACCGGCGGATCTGCTCGCGCGTGGTGCCCGCCACCGTGGTCTTGTAACCCCAGTTGAACTTGAGGCCGCGGCGCTCGATGCCATCGCAGAACTTCATCGCCCACTGGGAGTTGGGCGTGAACAGGTCGTCGACGAAGAACACCTCGGTGATGCCGAGGGACACGCAGTGCTCCATCTCGTCGAGGATGTTGTCGATGTCACGCATGCGGTACTGCTTCTTGTAGGTGAAGCAGAACGGGCAGGAGTGGGGGCAGCCCTTCGACGTGATGGCGGTGGTGACCATGGGCTGCTTGGCGCCGGGCACCCAATAGTCACGGAAGCGCGTACGGGAGCGGTCGGGCCACACCTGCCAATCGAGCGACTTGGACTCCTTGCGGGCGGCGTTCTTGACGATCTGGCCGTCCCTCGACTTGAGCCAGAGGCCGGGGATGCCCTCGAGCGACCTGCCGTCGTCGATGGCCTTGATCATGTCGACGATGACGTCGTCACCATCCCCCGTGCAGATGGAGTCCACCCCGCGCAGCTGGATCGCGTACTCGGGGAACATGATCGGGTGCGGGCCGCCGAGCGAGATGTGCGCGTCGGGGTTGCGCTTGCGGACGGCGTCGATGGTGAGCTGCACGTCCGGCAGGGAGTGCGTGTAGGTGGAGATGCCGACGAAGTCGAGATCGTAGCGGCTGAGCTGGCGCTCGAACTCGGGGTGATCCATGTCGTCGACGATGGCGTCGTAGACCTCGGCGCGGTGCGCGGTGCGCTTCTCGATGGAGGCCTGGAGGTACATCAGCGCGAGCGGCGGAAAACAATACACGCCGTAGGCCATGCTCTCGGCGATCCCCGCCCACACCCGCTTCTTCTCGGGGGGGTTGATCAGCGTGATGCTCATGGGATGGTCGCCCTCGGCGGGAGCTTATCATCACCTCCCGGCGCGGATGGCGTTCCATTCGGCCATCGGATCGCCGTCGGTGACCGGGGGCACGACCCAGAGCAGCACACGCTCGCCGCCGTCCTGCGTGTCGGCCTCGACCGGACCGAAGGTGGCGGTCAGCGCGGTGACGAGGAGGTCGCGGTCCCCCGGGCGGTAGACGTCCGCGTGCAACACGACGGCGCCGACGCCGAGCGCGCCGATGCGGTCCGCGATCGCCGCGAGGTCGGGCGCCGGGCCCAGCAGCTGGCCGCCGAGCCAGTGGTCCACGATCTCGCGGGGGCTGTCGATGTCGGTGCCCAGGCACACCTCGAGCACCGGGCGGGCGTGGAACGCCTGGTAGTAGCAGGTGAGCGCGCGGGACCACATCTCCACCTCGCCGGAGGAGCGGTCGAGCGGGCGCGCCCAGAGGTCGAGGACGGCGCGGTCGGGGGGGGCGGACGCGTACGCCGAGGGGACGCCCCCGATCTGGGTGCGCAGCCGCCACGGGAGGCCGGTCCCGAGGATGGCATCCCCCACGAAGAGGAGGAACACGGGTGCGATCCACGCCCGCCCGAGGCGCTCGGAGAGTCCCGCGACCACGCGCGCCGCCACCATCGCCGCGCACAGCGCGTAGAGCCAGCTCATGCGGATCGGGAAGCGGAACCGCTCGATGCCGGGCACGTTCACGAGCCAGGACACGGGCGACCAGTAGGGGGTGGACCCCTGGGTGACCTGGATGTTGCGCCCGAGCGAGACGACGAGGGCGAACAGCGCGAGCCCGAGCAGGGTGCGCCACCCGGCCCGGCCCCGGAGCACGAACGGCGCGAGCAGGCAGGCGCCGAGGCCGGTGAACCCGACCGGGGCGCCGATCGAGTGGTAGCGGAGATCGATGGCGTCGCTCCACCCGGCGAGGCTCGCGAGGGTCGCGGCGCCCATGGCGAAGGTCTGGGTGGGATCGCCCGTCCGCCCGTCGGACCACCCGCCGCCCGCGCCGTACAGCCGCACGTACAGGAGGCCCGCGGGGAGCCCGACGACGAGCATCCCGACCGCGAGGCGCGCGACGCCGCCGCGGAGCCCGACCACGACGAGGAGGAGCGCGCCGAGCACGCCCGCGTAGGCCGACGTGAGGAGCGCGAGGGACCACGCGGCGGCGGCGCCGAACCCGTGCCGCCAGCGCCCGTCCTCCTCCTGGGCGCGCCACGCCGCCCAGAAGAGCAGGGGCAACCAAGGGTTGAACGCGTGGTAGACGTGCCCTTCGAGGAGCGCCGTCGCGGTGATGCCGGAGAAGCCGTACACCACGCCCGCGACCCACGACGCGGGGCGCGGCACCCGGAAGGTGTAGGCGGCGCACCGCTCGGCGGCCATCGCGCCGAGCGCGGGGCCGAGGAGGGCGAGGAGCCCGGCGAGCACGCGCGGATCGACGACGCGACCGAAGATCCACGCGATCGGGAGGACCGTGTAGGAGTCGACGCGCGCGAGCGACTCGCCGACGGGCCACGCGCTCTCGGCGTGCACGAGATCGAACGGCACGAACGGCGCGCGGGCGAGGAGCCACACGGTCGGGAACAGGTCGAACTGCCGGGTGACGAGCACCGATGCGTCGAGACGGGCGAGCGGCCACGACCACGCCGCCGACAAGGCGAGGAAGCTCGCGAAGACGAGCAAGGTGCCCGCCCGGGTTGCGCGCGGGTACGGCGCTACCGGGACCGGAGCGCCCACATCACCCCCAGCACGCCGAGCCACACCGCCGAGATCGCCGCCCACCCGAAGCTCACCCACCACGTGGCACGCTGATCGAGCGCGATCTCCAGCCGCGCGGAGGGCGCCACGGGGACGCGGAGGAGCTGCCGCTCCTGGTAGTGGAAGGCCACCACGTCGTGGGCCGGATCGGTCAGCACGACGAGGCCGTCGTAGAGGGACGTGCGGACGCCGTTGGGGGCCAGCTCGATGAGCTCGAGGGTCAGGAAGCGCGCGGGCGGCCCGTGGAGGTCACCGGTGAGCACGCCCGTGCCGTTGTCGACGAGGTGGATCGGCCGCTCGTCCCCCCGTCGGGCCTCCAGCTCGTAGTTGGCCGGGAGCCCGCGGACGTGGATCCGGACGAGGTGATCGCCCTCGGCGGCGCCGTCCGCGGCGAACGCCAGGGACAGGGAGAGCGCGGTCCAGGCGGCGATCACCGGAGGCGCTCCAGCAGGCGGTCGAACACCTCGGCCTCCGTACGCGCGCGCAGGGTGTCGCGCTGCATGTGGATGGCGTCCCACTGCGCGGGCGTGAGCTCGGAGGCGACGGCCACGCCTGTGTCCATGAGCGCGATGTTCAGCGCGTGACGCCGCCCGCGCGCGTCGAGCAGGCGGGCCCGCGCGGCGCGCAGCGCCTCCACCTTCGGCGCGAGCGCGGCGTCGAGGCCGGGCTCCTCGGTCAACGCGACCGCGAGCACGACGGCCTCCTCGCCGCCACGACCGGCCGGCTGGCCGCGGGCCGCGCGCATCTGCCGCTCGTACTCGAGCGAGACGGGCACGAAGATGGGGAGGGTGGCGAAGCCGGTCCCCGAACGGACGAGCGTGCGGACGTTCAGGGCGCACGAGACGACGAGGATCGCCGCCACGAGCCAGGGGAGGCGGGCCATCATGGCGATGCCCCGGCGCCCGCGGCGGGGGGGGCGGCGGGAGGGGCGGCGGGAGGCGGCCCC
>JAKFCH010000022.1:0-11082 GCA_036676765.1 Deltaproteobacteria bacterium | reverse complement strand
GCCGGTCGCTTCGGCGGCCGCCGCGCCCGCTGACGTCGCCGCGCCCGCCGTCGCCCCGCCCGCGCCCGGACCCGTCCTCTTCGAGTCCCTGGAGAAGCTCCGGGTGGCCGACCTCGGCCTGATCATGCGCGTCCACGCCACCCACCTCGGAGGCCAGGATCTGCTGGCGTTCACGACGGAGGGGTTCGCGGCGCGCGAACGGCCGGAGATCGTGGTCTATGCGCCGCGGTCCGTCTGTCCCGACGCGGACCTCGTGCGATCGTTGAAGCGCTTCGCGGCGCTGGCGCTGGTCCTCCTCGAGCGCCAGGAGCCCGCGCGGCTCGGCGAGCTGGTGAAGATCCCCGGCGAGGTCGGTACCCTGCAGCTCGGCGGCTTCCTCGTGGTCGAGCCCAACGAGCCCGCGTCGGTGCCGGTCGGCGAGCACGTGGTCCTGATCGGGCTGCACCGCCGCCAGCTGGCCACCGACCCGGCCGCGCTCCGGGCCGCGCTCGTCGATCAGCACGGTGGCGTCCCGTTCCTCACGACGCCGGAGCCCACGTCGGCGTGAGCGAGGGGCGCGGTCGCCCCCCGCCACGCGTATCCGGCAGGGCATGACTCGGAAGAACGCGTACTCGCCGGGACATGACTCGGCGCGGCCGCCGACGAACGCGTCTCCTTCTGCCAGCAAAGGGAGCCCCGGCCCGCCGATCGGCCCGGGCGACCCTACGCTTTGGGGGTGTTCGCGCTCCTCGTCCTCTGGTTCTCCGCCTTCGCCGCCGAGGTCCACCTCCTCGACGTGCGCGGCTCCATCGACCCGGGCACCGCCGACTACGTCGAGACCGGGCTGCGTGCCGCCGAGGAGCGGGGCGCCGCCGCGGTGATCCTGCGGCTCGACACCCCCGGCGGGCTCGTCGAGAGCGCGCGCGCGATCGTGCGGGCCGAGCTCGGGGCCGAGGTGCCGGTCGTGGTCTACGTGGCGCCCACGGGCGCGCGGGCGGCCTCAGCGGGGCTGTTCGTCACGCTCGCGGCGAACGTGGCGGCGATGGCGCCCGGCACCACGATCGGCGCGGCGACGCCGGTGCCGCTCGGAGGGGGAGAGCCCGCGGAGGGCGAGGGTGGCGGCGCGATCGATGCGAAGGTGCTGGAGGACACGGCCGCGTGGGTGCGGGCGGTGGCGACGCAGCGGGGGCGGAACGGCGAGTGGGCCGAGCGCGCGGTGCGCGAGTCGGTGGCGGCGACGGACGACGAAGCCCTGGCGCTCGACGTGATCGACCTCGTGGCCGCGGATCTCGACGCCCTGCTCGAAGCGCTCGACGGGCGGACGGTCACGGTCGGCGGCCGGGAGGTCGCGCTCGTCACCGCGGGCGCCGAGGTGGTCGAGGTGCCGATGACGACGCGCCAGCAGGTCGTCCACACGCTCTCGGACCCCAACCTGCTGTTCCTGCTCGTGACCATCGGGATGTTGTGCCTCTACATCGAGCTGCTCAACCCCGGCATCGTCGTGCCCGGCGCGGTCGGCGTGGTGCTGCTGCTCGCGGCCGCCGTCGGGCTCTCGATCCTGCCGTTCAACGCCGCGGGGCTCGCCCTGATCGTCGGCGGGGCGATCCTGCTCGGGCTGGAAGCGTTCGTCACGTCGAGCGGGCTGCTCGCCGTCACCGGCGTGGCTGCGCTCGCGCTCGGCGGGCTGCTTCTGTTCGAGCGCGTGCCCGGCTTCGACCTGAGCGTGGATCCGCGGGTCATCGTCGGCATTGCCGTCATGGCGGGCTTCGCCGCGATCGGGCTCGCGTACCAGGTGACCCGCTCGCAGCGGCGGCGGGTGCTGACCGGGGCGGAGGCCCTCCTGGGTGCCCAGGGCATCGTGATCGTGGGGGGCCACGGCGCGGGGCGGGTCTTGTTGGAGGGGGAGGACTGGGCGGCGCATTGGGACGGCGCCCTCTCGGAGAACCAACCGGTGCGCGTGGTCGGGCTTCGCGGCCTCCTCGTCGAGGTGGCGCCCGTCGACGGAGGGCAACGATGACGATCGGGCTCGCCTGGCTGCCCGTGCTGGTGGTGTTCCTGCTGGCGGCGCTCCTCGCGTCGATGATCCGCGTGGTGCGCGAGTACGAACGGGCCGTCGTGTTCCGGCTCGGCCGCGTCATCCCGCTCAAGGGGCCGGGCCTCGTGCTCCTCATCCCCGGCATCGACCGCATGGAGCGGGTGAACCTGCGCGTGGTGGCGCACGACGTGCCGAAGCAGGACGTGATCACCCGCGACAACGTCAGCATCGCGGTCAGCGCGGTGGTGTACTTCCGCGTGATCGACCCGCTGCGGGCCATCCTCGCCGTCGACGACTACTTCTTCGCGACGAGCCAGCTCGCGCAGACGACGCTCCGCAGCGTGGCCGGGCAGGCCGAGCTCGACGAGATCCTCGCCGAACGTGACCGGATCAACCTCCGCATCCAGACGATCCTCGACGTCCACACCGAGCCGTGGGGCATCAAGGTCACCCAGGTGGAGGTCAAGCACATCGACCTCCCGGTGGAGATGCAGCGCGCGATGGCGCGGCAGGCCGAGGCGGAGCGCGAGCGCCGGGCGAAGATCATCTCCGCCGAGGGCGAGTTCCAAGCGTCCGAGAAGCTGGCCGCGGCGTCGAACGTCCTCGCCCAATCCCCGTCGGCCCTGCAGCTCCGCTACCTCCAGACGCTGATCGAGGTGTCGGCGGACAAGAACAGCACGATCCTGTTCCCGCTGCCGATCGAGCTCATCACGCCCTTCCTGAAGAAGTGATCGCGGCGACCGGCTCGGGGAGGCGCATCCGCTCGGGCTCCTCGAGCAGCAGGCGCAGCTCCTTGGCGAGGCGTCCGGCCTGCAGCCCGTCCACGAGGCGGTGATCGAAGGTGCCGTTCACGTGGAGCACCCGGCCGGGCACGATGCGGTCGCCCTCCACGACCGGCTTGGTCTCGATGGCGCCGAGCGTGATGATCATGGAGGCGCGCGCCAGCGGAAAGAACGGCGCCCAGGCCTTCGTGAGGCCGAACACCCCCACGTTGGTGACGAAGGCGGAGCCGAACGCATCCGCGGGGCTGCCGAGGAAGCGGGGGCTGATGTTGAGCGTCCAAGAGATCCACTCGACGAAGGCGAGCAGGGGGCGGAGGACAAGGCCGGGGAGCTGGTCGAGGAGCTTCTTGGTGCCCTCGAAGTCGGCGTCCTGGCGCGCCCGGATCTGGGCGGCGCGCACCTGGATCTGCCGGGCGATGCCGACGACGTCGAGGGTGTCGGCGCGCGCGACCTTCACGCCCGAGAGGTCGGCGGGGGCCGAGCTCTCCCCTTCGGACTCCACCGCCACCTGCACGAAGATGTCGATGTCGCGCCGCAGGTAGATCGTGCCGAGGCGCACGATCGCGTTGAGGTCGCGGTGGCGGTCGAGCACCATCGCGAGCGCACGGGTGACGGCGTGGGTGATCGTGATCCGCTCTCCGGTGCGGGCGCGCTCGGCGGCGATCCACGCCTCGAGCGGCTCGACGCGCAGCTCCATCGAGCCGTACATGTGCGGATCGCGGGGGGAGGGCCACGCCACCGCGGCGATGCGCCGGAACGACGAGAGCGACGTTGCGCGCGTGAGGGGGACGTTCTGCATCAAGCGCGCCCGGAATGGGCGTTTCTACATTGACGACGGCCGGCGGGGCAAGCGGCGCGCGATCGCCAGGGCGAGGCCCATGCCGAGCCATGCGGCACCGCCGGCGCCCGTCCGAGCCGCGACGGCGCATCCGCAACCGGACGGCTCGGGCTCGACCTCGTCCGGCGCCATCCCGACGCCGTACCCCACCTTGCCACCCTCCCCGGTGCCCGTGAGCACGAGGGTGTAGCTTTCTCCCGGCACCACGTCGGTGACGACACGATCGTGGACATAGGCGACGATCACCTCCCCCTCGACCACGAGGTTCGCGCCGCCCCCCTCGATGTCGATGAAGTGGGTCCCGTAGCGCTCGGGCGCGTCGATCGTGGCCCATCCCGGCGCCTCCGGGTGGGTCGCCCCGCGGAGCGGCCGCTCGTAGATCGCGCTCTCGCGCAGCGTTCCGGCGGCCACCTCGGCGGCCATCCCCGCCACGAGCTCGCCGAAGTCGCGCCCGGCCACGTCGGCGATGAGCTGGTCCCACGTGC
Organism: Deltaproteobacteria bacterium; assembly: GCA_036676765.1. Classification (GTDB taxonomy): domain Bacteria; phylum Myxococcota_A; class UBA796; order UBA796; family SXON01; genus CAJBVW01. The sequence continues at coordinate 6,963 of JAKFCH010000022.1, read as the reverse complement.
GGTCGTCGTCCTGGCCCGCGAGCCACGTGTCCCGCACCCCTTCGAGCCCGAACACGCGCTCGTCGAGCCAGGCGACGAGCAGCACCATGCCGTAGGGGTGGTTGTCCTCAAGGCGGTCGAACCGCCCGTCGGGCCACTGGGCGTACCACCACGTCGAGTACGCGTACGTGTCGAGGGCCGGCGCGCCTCGTTCGGCGATCCACTCGCTCGTCGCCTCCCAGAACCAGCCGTCGGCGCTGCCCAGCAGCCAGTCGCGCAGCCGGAACTGCAGCATGTGGCCGAACTCGTGCACGGCGACGGAGAGCCCGAATTCCGGCTCGTCGGCGTAGTAGTCGGGGTTCAGGTAGGTGACGGGGTAGCCGTTCGGGTAGGCGTCCGTCGTGTAGACGGTGGTGTAGCCGGAGCCCGCCAGCTCGGGGTCGAGCACGACCCACAACAGGTAGGTGTCCGACGACACGGGCGCGGGCCACCCCCCGGCGTCGACGAGGACCGGCCACGCGGCCTCGAGCTGGGCGAGGATGGCGGCGGCCCGCTCGGAGTCGACCGTCGTGTCCGCCCACTGCACGGTGAAGTGGGCGCCATCGACGTGGTAGCGCATGTTCGCCCCGAGGACGCCCTTGCCGTCGGCTCGGGGCGCGGGGGCCGCCCGGAGCGCCGCGGGGGGGACGACCATGCGCACGTCCACGGGCGTGTCCCCCGCGAGCGCGGCGAGGACTTCGGGGAGCAGGCAGTCCATCGTCTTCCGGAGGGCGGTCAGGATAGACCCGGACGGTCCCAGGCGCGAGGTTCGATGTTCTCCCTCGACGATCTCCCGTTCGCGCGGGTGCCGCTCCTCGCCGGCCCCACGGCCGTCGAGCCCTTCGGCACCGACGGGGCGTGGGTCAAGCGCGAGGACCGCGCCGGCACCGTGTATGGCGGCAACAAGGTGCGCAAGCTCGAGTGGCTCCTCGGCGAGGCCCTGGAGTCCGGCCTCGACGTGCTCGCCCTCGGCACCGTCGGGAGCAACTACCTCGTCGCCACCGCGGTGTACGGCCAGGCCGCCGGCGTACAGGTCCAGGCGGTCGTCGCGCCCCAGCCCGACACCCCTACGGCGCGTCGCAACGCGCGCATCCTCCACGCCCACACCGAGCGGGTCTGGGTGGCCCGGTCCGCGGCGGAGTATCCCCTCGCGCTCGCGCGGGCGTGGGGCGCCACGCGCCTCTTCGGGGGCTACCCGCCGCTGGTGCTCCCGATCGGCGGCTCGAACGTGCTCGGCTCGCTCGGGTGGGTCGGCGGCGGCCTCGAGATCGCCGCCCAGGTGGCCGCCGGCGAGCTCCCGGCCCCCGACCGCATCTACGTGGCGCTCGGCTCCGGGGGCACCGTGGCGGGGCTCTGGGTCGGCCTCCGGCTCGGCGGGCTCGCGAGCGAGGTCGTGGCCGTCCGCGCGGCGCCGAGCTGGCTGGCCTCTCCGCTGCGGGTGCGCCGCCTCGCGGCCAACACCCTCGCGTTGTTGTGCCGTCACGGAGCGCCCGCGGTGCGGCTCGACGGGATGCGCGTCGTCGGGGAGCAGTACGGCGCCGGCTACGCGCGCCCCACCGCCGCCGCCGAGGAGGCGAGCGCCCGCGCCGAGGCGCACGGGCTCGTGCTCGAGAGCACCTACACCTCGAAGGCGTACGCGGCGATGCTCGCGGAGCCCGGCGGCGCCCGCCTCTTCATCCACACGGCCAACAGCCACCCGCTCGAGCCGCTGCTCGCGACGGCGCTGGACGAGGTTCCGGGATCGTTGCGGGGGCTGCTTCGGTAGCTCGAACGCCCGAGCTACCGACGAGGCCTACAGATCCCCCGTCGCCGCCAGCAACGTCAGGGCCGCCAGATCCCGCGCCGTCCGCTCCTGGAGCGCGCCCAGCTCGGCGGACAACAACCCCACCCGCGCGTCCTCGACCTCGAGGAAGGAGAGGCTGCCCGCCGAGAAGCCGACCTCGGCGAGCCGGAGGTTCTCCTTCGACAGCGCGACCTCGCGCTCGACCGACACGAGCGCCACCTGAGCGCTCTCGTGGGCCTCCCAGGCGCCGCGGACCTGCTCGGTCGTCGACTCGCGCACCCGCTCGGCGTTCAGGGACGCCATGCGGGCCTCGCTCGCCCGCTTCTGCTGCTCGGCGATGCGCGCGCCGCCGTCCCACAACACCCAGTCCGCCACGAAGACGACCTGCCACATGTCCTTGTCGTCCGAGAACCCGGTGTTCTCGTTGTAGCTCCACGTGAAGCGGCCATCGAGCGAAGGGAGCCACGCGAGGTTGGCCGCCGTGCGCCCGTAGCGGGCGGCGCGGGCCTGGTGCTCGGCCGCGACGATCTCGGGGCGGCTGGCCTGGGCGCGCTTCTCGGCCGACTCACGGTCGCCGTAGGGCAGGGTCAACGCTTCTGGCAACGCGACGGGGGTCTCGGTCGGCCAGCCGGTGAGCCGCGCGAGGGCCTCCTCGGCGGTGACCTTCCCCTGGCGGGCCGCGGCGAGCGAGCGCTCCGTGCGGGACACGCCGATCTCCGCCTGCAACTTCGCCGTGGGGGGCGCGAGCCCGACGTCGACCTGCTGGTTCGCCAGCGCCTGGTGCTTCCGCGCGTGCTCGAGCGCGCGCTCCGCGAGCTGGACCGCCTCCCGCGCGACGACCACCCCGTAGTAGGCCCGCGCGATGCCGCTGCGGACGTCGGCACGGCGGGCCTGCTCGTCCTTCCGGCTCGCCTTCACCACCTGGGTGGCGCCGGAGAACAGCGGCAGCGCCTGCCCGGAGAACAGCGGCTGCACCACGCTGGCGTTCCAGGCGAGGTATTCCTTCTTGTTGACGACGATGGGCTCGGGCGACTCGATGAATTCAGCGAACTCCTCCGGGATCATGTCGGAGAAGTCGATCGCGATCTCGTACTCGTTGATCGTGTACGTGCCGCCGAACACGAGCTTGGGGGACAGCAACGACCACGCCTGCACCTTGAGGGCCTCCGCCTGGATGCGCTGCTCGCGCACGATGCGGAGCTCGGTGCCGCCGTCCTCCGCGGCGGCCCACGCCTCTTCGAGTGTGGCGCCGTGGGCCGACGAGAGCGAGTACAGGAGCAACAGCGGCGACATCAGCTTCCTGGCGCACGTGCGGCGCGCGCGGACGGGCGGTACCTTCTAATCGATGTGGCTCGTGCTCGTGCTCGGTTGCTGGGACCCCGAACCCGCGGATCGCGCGCATTGTGCCCTCGCGCGCACCACGCGCGTCGCGACCGCCGACGGCGCGACCATCGCCCTGCACCACCACGCCGCCGTCGGCCCGCCGGTGGTGCTCGTGCACGGCATCTCCAGCAACCACCACTTCTGGGACCTCGATCCCGAGCACTCCCTCGCCGCGTGGCTGGCCGAGCGCGGTCACGACGTGTGGCTCCTCGACCTCCGCGGCCACGGGGACGCCGCGGTGCACCGCAACGGCCTCCCCCAGCTCGCCGGGTGGCAGGTGGACGACTACGGCCGCTACGACCTCGCCGCGGCCGTCGACTACGTCCGCGCCTGCACCGGGTACGACCAGGTCGGCTTCGTCGGGCACTCCATGGGCGGCATGGTCGGCGCGATCTACGCGGCTACGGGCGGGGCGGACCACCTCTCCGCGATGGTCCTCGTCGGGAGCCCCGGCAAATTCACGAAGAACGCGCCGCTCATGGGCCTCGCGCGCGCCGGCCTCGCCGCGGGCGGGTTCGCGCTGATGTCGATGGACAGCGCGCCGTTCGGCTCCATGGCCGCCGACTTCAGCCGCGGGCCCCTGAAGTTCACGATCCAGGAGCGCCTCTACAACCCCGCCAACTTCGAGCCCGCCACCCTCGACCGCATGCTCCGCACCATCGTGAGCCCCATGTCGCGCGGCGAGATGCGCCACTTCGGCCGCATGCTGGAGGACGAGCGCTTCCAGAGCTGGGACCGGTCCGTCGGCTACCTCGACGCGCTCGCCGAGGTGACCGTGCCCGCCTCGCTCATCGTCGGGATGGGCGATCGCCTCGTCGCCCCCGAGTGGGTGGAGGCCTACGCCACGGCGTTCGGCGGCCCGGTCGAGACCTTCCGCGCCGGCATCGAGTCCGGGCTGGTGGCCGACTACGGGCACCTCGACCTCGGCCTCGGCGAGCGCGCGCCGGTCGAGATCTTCCCCCGCATCGACGCGTGGCTCGACCGCTACCCGCCCACGCGCGACGGTCGGCCGGTGCACTTCGTGCACACGGGGCCGTGACTCAGGGGCCCTGAATCAGTACTTGGGCGCCGACGCGGTCTCGCCCTCGTCGTCGTGGCGGAACGGCACCTCGGGCGCGACCCCCTTGCGGAACTGCAACAGGACGATGAGCACGCCCGCGACCGCCACCGGGATGGAGATGAGCTGCGAGGTCGTGAACAGGCCGAAGTAGTCGAGGCCGCGCACGTCGTCGCCGCGCATCGACTCGTTGATGGGCCGCCAGATCGAGTACAGGATGAGCACCGCCGCGATCACCTGCCCGTCGAAGCGGCGGTAGCGCCAGATCACCGAGGTGATCGCGAAGATGGTCACCGCCGCGGCCGACTCCCAGAGCTGGGTCGGGTACACGACGACGTTGTTGTGGCCCACGCCGTGGCGGGTCAGCTCGCCGAAGAACGGGAAGTGGCCGAACCCGAACAGCTGCCCGCCCTGGAAAGACTCCGGCAACAACGGCACCGCCTCGGGCGGGAGATCGAACGCCGCGCCGTGGCAGCAGCCCGCCAGGAAGCAGCCGATACGGCCGAAGGCGAGGCCGAGCATGACGGTCGGGCCGATCACGTCGGCGAGCTTCCAGGCGTCGATGCCCTTCCGGGTCGCGTAGATCACGGTGCCGACGCCCGCGAGGATGAAGCCGCCGTAGAACGCGAAGCCCCCCTGCCAGAGGCGGAAGAAGATCATCGGGTCGGCGAAGAACACGTCCGGCGTGGCCATCAGGAAGTGGAGGAGCCGCGCGCCGGCGAGCCCGAGGACGATCGCGACGAGGTAGACGCCCACCATCTTGTCGGGGTCGATGCCGACGCGGCCGGCGCGGCGGTGCGACACGATCACGGCCGCGAGGAACGCGAGCGTGATCATCAGGCCCCAACTGTTGTAGGGCACGTCGCCGAAGGCCGTCTGCTGCGTGTAGAGGGTCGGGTACATCGCCGGACGTCTATCGCGCCACCCCGGCGGGAGATTCCGTGGGGGCGGCTCACGTCGGGCGCGGACGAGCGGGAACCCCCTTTTGGTGATGATTCCGTGCTCCGGAGCCCGTATGTCCCTTCGCGCCCTCGAACTTGTCCCGATGCTCGCGCTCGCGGCTTGCTCCACGGCCGACCCGTACGCGCGCTGCGCGGAGCTCATGGAAGGGTCCTGCATGGACGAGGAGAGCCTCGCGGAATGCGAGGCCGCCTACGAGGAATGCCCCCACTCCGTGTTGGAGTCCGCGGGACGCTGTCCGATGACGTTCGGCTGCGGCGGCGGGGAGTGACGTTCCGGCGGGGTGAGCAGGGAGGGGAGGTATCGCCGTTGGCGCGTGCGTGGCCGGGTATGCTGACAATGCCGCCCGGAGCCCCCATGTCCCTTCGCCGCCTGCTCCTCCTTCCGCTGCTCGCCCTCGCCGCGTGCCCTGCGTCGCCCGACCCCGATCCCGGGTTCTGCACGGACCTGATGGAGGCCGACAGCGGTTGCATGAACGAGGACAACCTCGCCGACTGCGAGGAGGCCAACGACGCGTGCCCCGGCGAGGTGCTCGTGATGGAGAGCTGCCCGCTGCAATTCGGGTGTCCGTGAGGACGACGACGCGGCGCGCGGATGCGGTGGCGAAGTTGCGGATGCGGCGGCGCCGTTGCGGATGCGGCGGCGAAGTTGCGGATGCGGCGGCGCCCGATCAGCGCGTGCGAGGGGCCAGGAAGGCGGGATCATCTCGGATGACCGGCCCTCGCTGACCGCGAGGCGGCCGGGAAGGCGACCTCATCCCGGATGATCGCCCCTCCCCGACCGTGCGGCGGCCAGGAAGGCTGGTTCATCCCAGATGATCGGCCCTTGCTGACCGCGGGGCGCCCGGGCAGGCCTTCCGCCCCGCGACAGGACGCCCGCCCCCGCGGCAGGGGTGCGGTGCGAGAAGCCCCTTGACCCTCCTTCGCTGACGGAGGTCCGCCGGCGCCTGACGGCCGTCCGTCACCGCCGGCTGGACGACCGTCGGCGCGCTCTTGGAAAAGCAAGAGCTTACGACCGGCACGGAACGTGCTCAGGGCCCGGCTCGCCACTGACGGCCGGAGGTTCGACATGCTTCCCAGGGAACGCTACCTGCTCGCGGGGCCCGAGGGCGCCGGTGAATCGGACCTCCTCGCCCTGCTCCTCGGCACGGGCGCGGGCGGGCGGACCGCGCGGGTCATCGCGTCGGAGCTGCTCGATCGGTTCGGAGGCCTCCGGGGCCTCGCGACGGCGCCGCCCGGCGCGCTCGCCGCGGTGCGGGGTGTCGGCCCGGCCCGCGCGGTGCGGCTCCACGCCGGCATTGCCCTTGGGCAGCGCGCGCGCGCGGACACACCCCCGACGGTCACCCCCGTCCTCGACGCGCACGATGCCGCCAGGTGGTTCACCCCCGCGCTCGAGGGTCTGGACCACGAGGAGCTCCACGCGCTGTACCTCGATCGTCGCGGTCGCCCGCTCGCGTACCGGCGCCTCACCGCCGGCAGCGACGCCGCCACCGTCGTCGACCCGCGCCAGATCCTGCGCCCCGCGGTCGAGCTCGGCGCCACCTCGCTGATCATCGGGCACAACCACCCGAGCGGAGATCCCGAGCCCTCGCCCGAGGACATCCGCGTCACTCGCGCGCTCGCCTCCGCCGGAAAGGTGCTCGGTGTCGCGCTCCGCGACCACCTCGTGGTGGGTGGGGGGCGGTGGGTGTCGCTCGGGAGCCGGGGCGAGATGGGGGTGTAGGGCGGACGCGGCTCCCGCCGGCGCGCCCGACCGGTCGGCA
>JAKFCH010000021.1:0-2461 GCA_036676765.1 Deltaproteobacteria bacterium | reverse complement strand
CGAGCCCGACCTTGATGCGGAGGTTCTGGACGGTGTAGGCGGCGTCGTCGAGGGGGTGCGCGGCGCCGAGCAGGAAGTTGTGCTGTTGGAGGTTCCAGACCGAGTACTGGCCGGACAGGTCCACCTTCAGCGCCGGTTTGGGCGGGGGGGCGGGCGCCGGTGCGACCGGGAGGGCGGCGGGCGGCGGGGTGGGGTCGGCGGCGAGCGCGAGTGCGAAGAGGTGCGTCAGCATGGGTCCTCCGGGACCACCCCCCAGCAGAGCAACGGATGTGCCATGCACCGGCGCTCGGCCAATCAACCGATCTCGGAGTCGCTTGTGTCAACAGGCGCGGAAGGGGTGTGGGAAACCGCCCAGCGGGCCTCGCACCGAGCAGGCAGGCCCTCGTCACCGGGCGAATCCTGCCCTGGTGCGCACCTTGCATCGTATGTGCTGGAGGACGACGTCCCCATGATCACCGCCACCACCAAGGTCGCCGACGCCCTCGCGGAGCGCCCGTCGCTCCGCACCGTCCTGCCGGCCTTCCATCCCGCCTTCGCCAAGCTCAACCACCCGGTGCTCGGCCGCATCCTCCCGCGCCTCGTCACGGTGGCCGACGCGGCGCGGATGGTGGGCGTGGACGTCGACACCCTCGTCGCGGTGATGAACCTCCCCGAGGGCCGCCCCGTGCCCACGGCCGTGCCCGCGGCGCCCCCTCCGGCCACGCCGGCGCCGCCCTGGTTCGACACGTCCGGGGCGCGCACCACCGTCCTCGACGCCCGCCCCGTCCTCGCCGCCGGCGAGGATCCGCTCGCGCGCATCCTCGCCTCGCTCCGCGGCCTCCCGCCCGGCGGCCAGCTCACCGTCATCGCGCCCTTCGAGCCGGTGCCGCTCGTGGGGCTGCTCGCCCGCCAGGGCTGGTCGAGCTGGTCGCGGTGGGAGGGCGCGGACTGCCTCGTCTCCTTCTCTCACGGCCACGAGGCCGCGGCCTCGGTGTCCGACGAGCCCACGGACGAGGACGCCGACGCCGCGCCGGAGCGGGAGGGAGAGGGGTGGCGCATCGACGTGTCGACGCTCCCGCCGCCCGAGCCCATGCGGCGCGTGCTCGCCGCGGTGGACGGCGGGGCCCTGCCGTTGCGGGTGATCCACGCGCGGGAGCCGGTGCTGCTGTACCCGCGGCTGGTCGAGCGCGGGCTCGTCTGGGAGGTGCGCGCGCGTGACGGAGGGGTCGAGATCCATGTCCGGCGGCCCTGAGCACCCGACCGCCTTCGGCGCCTCCCCCGTCGAGACTGCCACCGTCGCGGCCCCGGCCCCCGTCGCGGCGCACGGTCCCGCGGGGATCGGCACGCTCGTGCCCATCCGCCTCGTCGCGGTCCCGCTCGTCGCGGGGCTGCTCGCCGAGGTCGTCGGCTGGATCGTCATCGCCGGGGCCGCGCCGCTGAACGCGGGCTGGTACGGCTGGCCGTCGCTGCTCGTCGGCGTGCACCTCGTGGTCATCGGCGCGCTGTTGTTGCCGATCGTCGGCGCCGGCTGGCAGCTCTCGCCGGTCGTCCTCGCCGCGCCGCTGCCCCCGCCCCTGACGCGGCTGGCCGGGCGGGTCGGGACGACGGCGGTGGTCGGGGCGCTGCTCCTCTGGATCGGCCTCGCCGGCGCCCGGTGGGTCGGGGCAGTCGGCGCGATCCTCGTCATCGGCGCGTTGCTCGTGCGCTCCGCGGGCCTCGTCTCGTTGTTCCTCGACGGCCTCTCCGGGGCGCGCGGGCGCGTCGGGATTCGGCTCTGGCTCCTCGCGGCGGAGGCGTGCCTGTGGGGCGGCCTCGGCTACGCCTCGGTCCTGTACGCCGGCAAGCTCGGCTACCCCGTCCTCACCGACCCGATCGTGGGGGTGGGCCACCACGTCGCGCTCCTCGCGGCGGGGTGGGTCGGCGGCTGGGAGATCGGGCTCGCGGCGCTGCTGCTGCCCATGTTCGCGCTCGGGCGCGAGCCGCCGACTGGCGCGTTCGTGGTCGCGGGGCTGGCGTGGTTCGGGGGGATCGTCCTCGGCTCGGTCGTGCTCTGGGCCGTCGGCGCGGCGCTCGCGGCGGGGCTCCTTCTGCTCGCGCTGCGCGGGGCGATCCGGTCGCGCGGGGCCGGGGCCTTCACGACCCGGGGCCCGGGCCTCACGCAGGCGGGGCTCGCGCTGGCGGGGCTCCTCGCCGTCGCGCTCGGGGCGGCCACGGGCCTGCTCACCGGCCCGGCGCTGGTCGCGGGCGTGGTGGCCGCGTGGCTCCTGCCGCTCCAGCACGGCGTCGCGCTGCGCGTGGTGCCCTTCCTCCTTTGGGCGCACCTCCTCGCCGGCCGGCCCGCCCCCGCGCCCGGCGCGCTCGCAAGCGCCCCGCTGGCGTGGAGCCAGGTGGCGGCGACCGGGGTCGGCGGCGTCCTGCTCGTCGTCGGCCTCGCCGCGGGGAGCGAGGGCGGGGCCCGCGCCGGCGCCGCGGCGCTCGCGGT
>JAKFCH010000020.1:0-6774 GCA_036676765.1 Deltaproteobacteria bacterium | reverse complement strand
CTGGTTGCCGCCGGTGTGCGGCCCGAGTCGGTGGAACTCGTCAGCGCCACCCTCCGGCACCAACGCCCAAACAGATCCCCCGAACCCGGCCCCGAACCCCGCCCGTGTACACGCCCGTGAACGCCCTCCTCGCCCGCCTCGCCCTGACCTTCCCCGACCCCGCGCTCGAACGGGCCTGGTGGGCGTGGTTCGCGGCGGAGCGCGCGCGGGTCCTGCGGGGCGGCGCGGCGATCCTGTTCGGCGGGATGGTGCTGTTCATCCCGTTCGACATGGGGATGTTCCCCGAGGCCGCGCAGTCCCTGCTCGTGATCCGTCTCGTGACCCTCTCGTTCATGGTCGCGGTCGGCCCGGCGTTGTTCGGTCGCCGCTCCACCGAGTGGATCGCCGTCTACGGGCAGGAGCTGCTGCTCTTCGTCGCGGTGATGGCGCTCTCCGGCCTCGCGGCCATCGGCTGGGTGGTGCGCCCCTACGTCACCGACGAGCGCGCCTACGCGCTGCTCATGGCCCTCTGCCTCACGATCGCGGGCCTCTACAGCGCCACGGGGCTGCGCTTCCGCTACGCGGCGCCGCTCTGCCTCACCGCCACCGCCCTGTTCGCCGCGATGACGATGCTGCGGATGACGGCCCCGCCAGGCTTCGACTCCGCGCTGCTCACGTTCGGCACCGGGGTGAACGTCATCGGGCTCGTCGTGAGCTGGTCGATGGAGCACCACGGGCGTCGCGCGTTCCAGCGCGCGCGGGAGCTCGAGCACGAGCGGGCCCGCTCCGAGGCGCTGCTCCTCAACGTGATGCCCCGCGCCTACGCCGACCGGCTGGGCGTCGAGGGGGGCGCGTGCGTCGACCGCCTCCCCGACGCGACGGTCCTGTTCGCCACGGTCGTGGGGTTCACCGAGGCCACGGCGGACCACCCGCCGCTCCAGACGGTCGTGCTGCTCGACCGGATCGTCGCGACCTTCGATGCGCTCGCGATCGCCGAGGGGGTGGAGCGCATCAAGACGACCGGGGCGACGTACATGGCCGCGGCGGGGGTGACCGGCGCGCGCGCGGACCACGCGGAGGCGACCGTGCGGCTCGCGCTCGCGATGCGCGACGCCACCCGGGGCGCGGCCCGCCGGGAGGGGCTCCACCTCCAGCTGCGCGTCGGGGTGTGCTCGGGGCCGCTCGTGGCCGGCGTGATCGGCCGCACGAAGTTCGCGTTCGACTGCTGGGGGGACACCGCCAACACCGCCGCGCGCCTCGACGTGACCGGGCTGCCCGACCGGGTCCAGGTCAGCGCCTCCACCGCGGCACGGCTCGCCGCCGCCACGACCGCCGCCACCGCCACCGCCTCCTCGACCGCCAGCACAGGCCTCGTCGTCACGCCGCGCGGCACGGTCCAGCTCAAGGGCAAGGGCGCCATCGAGACCTTCTGGGTCGAGTCCGAGACCGGATGATCGAACCCGATCGCCGCTTCGACCTCCACCCGATGTGGCTCACGTTCGACGACGGCGACGCCGAGCGCGCGCGGTGGGCCGACTTCGCGGTCGAGATCCGCAACTACGTCCGGGTGGGCGTGGCGCTGTTGCTCGTCCTGTTCTCGTCGTTCGTGTTCAACGACGTGCAGGTGTTCAACGACGCGCTGCCCGCGCTGCTCCTCCTCCGGTTCGGGGTGGTCGTGCCCTGCCTCGCCGTGGCGTTCTACGTCGCCTCGTCGCCCCGCGCGGTCCCCTGGATGCGTCGCTACATCCAGGAGTACCTGCTCTTCCTCGCGATCGTCGTGTGCGGGGGCATGCTCGCGATGGGGTGGGTGCTCGCGCCGGAGGCCACCCCGCAGCGCATCTGGGTCGCGGGCCTCGGCTACCTCGTGGCCCTGATGGGGGTCTACGGCTTCTCGCGCCTCCGCTTCGGGTACGCCGTCGGGCTGGGCGTCTCGTTGTCCCTGCTCTCGCTCTCCCTGTTCGCCCGCGCGCCCGAGGCGCCCGGCATCCAGGTCGCCATCGTCATCTTCGGCGTGGTGATGAACCTCGGCGGCGCGTGGACCACCCGCACCCTCGAGATCCTCGGCCGGCGCGAGTTCGCCCAGCGCCAGCTCCTCGCCGAGGCGCGCGCGCGCTCGGAGGTGCTCCTCCGCAACGCGCTCCCGGCCGAGGTCGCCGAGCGCCTCCGCGCCGCCGGCGGGGAGCGGGTGGTGATCGCGGACCGCCACGACGCGGTGACCGTCGTGCTCGCCGACATCGTCGACTTCACCCCGCTCTGCGAGCGCCTCCCCGCCGAGGCCATCGCCGCGCTCCTCGACAGCCTCTACAGCCGCTTCGACGCCCTCTGCGAGGCCCACGGCGTCGAGAAGATCAAGACCCTCGGCGACGCGTGGCTCGCCGCGTCGGGCGTGCCGCGCGCCCGGGTGGACCACGCCGAGGCCGCCGCCCGCCTCGCGCTCGAGATGCGCGCGGTGGCCGAGCAGATCGGCCCGGCGCTGCGCATCGGCATCCACACCGGCCCCGCGGTGGCCGGCGTCATCGGGCGCACCCGGTTCGCCTACGACCTCTGGGGGGATGCCGTCACCGGCGCCGCCGCGATGGAGCGCGGGAGCCGGCCGGGGGGCATCCGGGTGAGCGAGGCGACGGCGGCCCTGCTGACCGAGGCCTTCGTGGTGGTGGAGGACGCCGACGGCGTGTGGCTGATGGGCGAGCGCCTCCCGGGCGAGCGCCACGTGGACCCGTCCCGCGCCTCCGAGGCCAGCTAGTCGCGGCCCCGCGCCCCGGTGGGCGGCGGCCGGTTGTTCACATCCGTCTCAGTGGCCCCGCCGCGGGTTGCCCCACCCCCCACGGGGCGCTAAACGGCGCGCGCTCACGGGGTCAAACATGGGTGGCATCCTCCTCTTGGAAGACGGACGCTCCTTCCGTGGCGAGGCCTTCGGCGCCCCCACGACGAAGGTGGGCGAGGTCGTCTTCAACACGGCCATGACCGGCTACCAGGAGGTCCTCACCGACCCCTCGTACCGCGAGCAGATCGTCGTGATGACGACCGCCCACGTCGGGAACTACGGCATCAACGGGGAGGACGTGGAGTCCGACGCGGTGCAGGTCTCCGGGTTCTGCGCGCGGCACTTCTCGCCGATGGCGTCGAACTTCCGCAGCACCGGCACCCTCGCCGAGTACCTCGAAGCGGCCGGCGTGCCCGGGGTGCACGGCGTCGACACCCGCGCGCTCGTGCGCCACATCCGCAACAAGGGCGCGATGCGCGCGGTGCTCTCCACCGAGGGCCTCGACGAGGCCGAGCTCCGCGCCCGCGTCGAGGCGTGGCCGGGCATGGTCGGTCGCGACCTCGCGACCGAGGTGTCGACGCCGGTGCGGTACACGTTCGCCGAGCAGAGCCTCGCTGGCGCCCCGCGCATCCACACCCTCGACGGCGGCGTGAAGCGCAACCTCCTCCGCCTGTTCGCGCAGGCGGGCTGCCACGTCGAGGTGTTCCCCGCGACCGCCCGCGCCGAGGAGCTGAAGGACGGCGCCGACGCCGTGTTCCTCTCGAACGGCCCCGGCGATCCCGCGGCGCTCCCCGGCATGGTCGGGGAGGTCACGAAGCTCCTCGGCAAGGTGCCGCTCCTCGGCGTGTGCCTCGGCCACCAGCTCCTCGGCCGCGCGCTCGGCGCCGACACGTTCAAGCTCCGCTTCGGTCACCGCGGCGGCAACCACCCCGTGCGCGACAACGAGACGGGCCGGGTCGAGATCACCAGCCAGAACCACGGCTTCTGCGTCGACCCCGCGGGGGTGGAGCGCGCCGGCGCCCGCATCACGCACGTCAACCTGAACGACCACACGCTCGAAGGCTTCGTCCACGCCGACCTCGGCGTCATCGCGGTGCAGTTCCACCCCGAGGCCGCGCCGGGCCCGCACGACTCCGCGCACCTCCTCCTCGATCGTTTCCTGCGCTTCGCCGGCCACTCCGCGAAGACCCGGACGGAGTCCTAAGATGCCGCGTCGCGACGATCTCAAGAGCATCATGGTCATCGGCTCCGGCCCCATCGTGATCGGGCAGGCGTGCGAGTTCGACTACTCGGGCACCCAGGCGTGCAAGGCGCTCAAGGCGCTCGGCTACCGGGTGATCCTGCTCAATTCGAACCCCGCCACGATCATGACCGACCCCGACGTGGCGGACGCGACCTACATCGAGCCGCTCACGCCCGACTTCGCCGAGCAGATCGTCGCCCGTGAGCGTCCGGACGCGATCCTGCCCACCGTCGGCGGCCAGACCGGCCTGAACCTCGCGCTCGCGCTCCACGAGCGCGGCGTGCTCGCGAAGTACGGCGTCGAGCTCATCGGCGCGAAGCCCGAGGCCATCGCGGTCGCCGAGGATCGCGAGCTGTTCAAGGCCGCGATGGAGGAGATCGGCGCCGGCGTGCCGAAGGCCGGCATCGCCCGCACGGTGGCCGAGGCCGAGGCCATCGTGCTCGACATCGGGCTCCCCGCGGTCATCCGCCCCTCGTTCACCCTCGGCGGCTCCGGCGGCGGCATCGCCTACAACCTCGACGAGCTGCGCGACATCGTCGGTCAGGGCCTCGACCTCTCCCCGAACCACCAGGTGCTGGTCGAGGAGAGCGTCATCGGCTGGAAGGAGTTCGAGCTCGAGGTCATGCGGGACCTCGCCGACAACGTCATCATCGTGTGCTCGATCGAGAACGTCGACCCGATGGGCGTCCACACCGGTGACTCCGTGACCGTCGCCCCCGCGCAGACGCTCACCGACCGCGAGTACCAGGCCCTCCGCGACCTCTCGATCCGCATCATCCGCCGCATCGGCGTCGAGACCGGCGGGAGCAACATCCAGTTCGCCATCTCGCCCACCACCGGCGAGATCCGCGTCATCGAGATGAACCCGCGCGTGTCGCGCTCCTCGGCCCTCGCGAGCAAGGCCACCGGGTTCCCGATCGCCAAGATCGCGGCCCAGCTCGCCGTCGGCCTCACCCTCGACGAGATCAACAACGACATCACCCGGGTCACCCCCGCGTGCTTCGAGCCGGCGATCGACTACGTCATCGTCAAGATCCCCCGCTGGAACTTCGAGAAGTTCCCCGGCGCCGGGCGTGGCCTCGGCACCCAGATGAAGAGCGTCGGCGAGGTCATGGGCATCGGCCGCACCTTCGACGAGGCCCTCGGCAAGGCGATCGCGTCGCTGGAAGGCGGCTACCCCGACGTCACCAACCTCTCCGACGACCTCCTCCGCGAGCGCATCGCGCTCCCGACGCCCGACCGCCTCGCCGCCCTGCTCGAGGCGCTCCGTCGCGGGTTCACCCCCGAGTCCATCCACGACACCTCCCGCATCGACCCCTGGTTCCTCTCGCGCATGGCCGCGCTGGTCCAGTCCCAGCGCCGCTTCGAGGGTCGCCCGCTCTCCGCGCTCACGGCGGAGGAGCTCCGCACCGCCAAGCGCGCCGGCGTGACCGACGCCGCCCTCGCCCGCCTCACCGGCGCGTCCGAGGACAAGGTGACCGCGCGTCGCGAGGCGCTCGGTGTACTGCCCGTCTACAAGCGCGTGGACACCTGCGCCGCCGAGTTCGAGAGCCACACGCCCTACCTCTACTCCTCCTACGAGGACGAGGACGAGGCGGGCGACATGGACAAGCCCCGCGTCGTCGTGCTCGGCAACGGCCCCAACCGCATCGGCCAGGGCCTCGAGTTCGACTACTGCTGCTGCCACGCCGCCTACGCGGTGCGCGAGAAGGGCCTCGCCGCGGTCATGGTCAACTGCAACCCCGAGACCGTGTCCACCGACTACGACACCTCCGACAAGCTCTACTTCGAGCCGGTCACCGCCGAGCACGTGCGCGGCGTGGTGCACCGCGAGCAGCCCCTCGGTGTGGTGCTCCAGTTCGGCGGCCAGACCCCGCTCAAGCTCTCCCACCGCGTCGGCACCGTGCTCGGCACGCAACCCGACGCCATCGACGTGTGCGAGGACCGCAAGCGGTTCTCCGCGCTCATGAACCGCCTCGGCATCCGCCAGCCCGACGGCGAGATGGTCGCCGACCGCGAGGGGAGCTGGGCCGCGGCCGCGCGCCTCGGCTACCCGCTGCTCGTCCGGCCCTCCTACGTGCTCGGCGGCCGCGCGATGAAGATCTGCTTCGACGACGCCGACTTCCACGCCGCCGTCGACGAGGCCATCCGTGTGAGCGAGGATCACCCCCTCCTCATCGACCGGTTCCTCGAGGGCGCCGTCGAGTACGACGTCGACGCGCTCGCCGACGGGTCCGACGTGCACGTGGTCGGCATCATGGAGCACATCGAGGAGGCCGGCGTCCACTCGGGGGACTCCACCACGATCTTCCCCGCCATCCAGCTCTCGGCCGAGAACCGCCGCGAGATGGAGGACATCGTCCGCCGCATCGCGCTCGACGTGGGCGTCGTCGGCCTCGTGAACGTGCAGTTCGCCGT
This sequence comes from Deltaproteobacteria bacterium, assembly GCA_036676765.1. Taxonomy (GTDB): domain Bacteria; phylum Myxococcota_A; class UBA796; order UBA796; family SXON01; genus CAJBVW01. The sequence goes on along the minus strand of JAKFCH010000020.1, from coordinate 370 downwards.
CCAGAAGGGCGTGGTCTACGTCATCGAGGTCAACCCGCGCGCCTCCCGTACGGTGCCCTACCTCGCGAAGGCCACGGGCATCCCGGTCGCCCGCTACGCCACCCGCCTCCTCCTCGGCGAGAAGATCGCCGACCTCGGCGATCTGCGGCCCTGGGGCCGCGGCATGTACTTCGTCAAGGCGCCGGTTTTCCCGTGGCGCCGCTTCGCCGGCGTCGACACCATCCTCGGCCCCGAGATGCGCTCCACCGGCGAGGTCATGGGCGCGGGCTGGAGCTTCGGCGAGGCCTACGCCAAGGCCCTCATCGCGAGCGGCATGACGCTCCCGACCGGGGGCGGCGTGTTCATGTCCTTCCGCGACGGCGACAAGCAC
>JAKFCH010000019.1:0-27692 GCA_036676765.1 Deltaproteobacteria bacterium | reverse complement strand
GAGGCCGTGCCCGCCGCCGCCGCCGCCGCGCCCACCGCCCGCCCGTCGACCCGTCGGCGCCGCACGGCCGAGGAGCGCTGGATGCGCGCGCAGGTGCCCGACGACCTCGAGCGCCGCGGGCCGTTCGGGCTCGAGCTGTGGCAGTGGCTCGCGCTCCCGCTGCTCGGCGTCGTCTCGGCGGGGGTGGGCCGGGTCCTCGGCGGGTTGACCCGGACCGTCCTCGGTCGCGTGGCGCGGGCGACGAGCCCGCACTGGGACGACGAGCTCGTCGCGCGCGGCGGCGGTCCGCTCCACCTCGCGTGGACCATCGGCACCGCGTGGGTGCTCCTCGGGTTCCTGTACCTGCGCGCGCCGACCGCGGCCTTCGTCACCGAGGGCCTGAAGGCCGGGCTGCTCGTGGCGATCGTGTGGGTCGCGCTCCGGGCGATCGACATCGGCGGCGCGGCGTCGACCCGGGGGGCGCTCGCCGAGGGGCGCGCGGGCGCGGTGTCCGTGGTGCCGTTGATCGTGCGGTCCAGCAAGATCGCGCTGGTCGCCATCGGCATCGTCGCGGTGCTCTCCTCGCTCGGGTACCCGGTGACGAGCCTGCTCGCCGGCCTCGGCATCGGCGGCCTCGCGCTCGCCCTCGCCGCCCAGAAGACCGCGGAGAACATGTTCGGCTCGGTGTCGATCGGCGTGGACCAGCCGCTCCGCGTCGGTGATCTCGTCAAGATCGAGGACTTCATCGGGGTCGTGGAGGCCATCGGCCTGCGCTCCACCCGCATCCGCACGGCGGATCGCACCATCGTGACGCTCCCGAACGGGCGCCTCGCCGACATGCGCATCGAGAACTACACGGTGCGCGACCGGATGCGCCTGCACTGTGTCCTCGGGCTCGAATACGGCACCACGTCGGACCAGATCAAGGCCGTCCTCGCGGGGCTCGAGGAGGCGCTCCGCGCGCACCCCCGGATCTGGACGGAGGCGGTGCAGGTGCGCCTCTCGGGGCTCGGCGCGCACTCGATCGACATCACCGTGTCCGCCTGGTTCGTCGTGAGCGATCCCGACGCCCTCGGCATCATCCGTCAGGAGATGCTGCTCCAGTTCCTCGACGTGATAGCGGCCGCTGGCGCGCGCCTCGCCTTCCCCACGCAGACTCTCCACGTCGTCCGCGACCCGGGGTAGCCCCAGATGGAAACGACCACTCCCACCGCCTCCCCGAAGACCATCCGGCGGGTGCGTCGCATCCTGGAGCCGCTCGCCCGCTACCACCGCTTCACGGTGGAGGGCCTCGAGAACCTCCCGCTGACCGGGCCCGTGCTGCTCGCGGTGCACCACAGCCTCGCGACGTACGACGGCTTCCTCATCGGCGGCGCCATCTACGAGGCGACCGGGCGGCTGCCCCGGGGCCTCGGGGACGACCGCATCTTCCAGATCCCCGGGCTCGGCGCCCTGGCGCGGGACATCGGGATCGTGCCCGCCTCGCCCGAAGCGGGGGAGCGGCTCCTCCGCGAGGGCCACGTGCTCGGCGTGGCGCCGGGCGGGATGTGGGAGTCGCTCCGGCCGCGCGGCGAGCGTCGGCAGTCGCGGTGGGACGGCCGCAAGGGCTTCGCCCGCCTCGCGCTGCGCACCGGCACGCCGCTGGTGATGGCCGCGTGCCCCGCCGCGGACGACCTCTTCACCGTCTACCCGAGCCGCCTGACCGACCGGGTGTACCGTCGCATCCACCTCCCGGTGCCGATCGTGCGCGGCCTCGGCCCCACGGTGGTGCCGCGCCCCGTCAAGCTGACGGCGTACCTGTCGCGCCCCGTGTTCCCGCCCGCCTACGATCCGGCCCACGAGGACGCCCAGGTGGACGCCCTGCACGCCGAGGCCACCGCGGTGATGGCCGAGCTGTTGGCGCGCGGCGGCCCGCGCCGGTGAGCGGGGTCGCGTAGCACCGGGGGCGTCGTCAGCGGCGCTCCCGCTTGACGGTCCCGCACCGGGTCGCACGCTTCGGCATGACGCCGATCCTCGCCCTGCTGCTCGGAGCCCACGCCGCCGATCGCCCTGCGGCCGATCGCCCCACCGCCGACGTGCCCGTCCCCGTGGCCCCGCTCGCCGAGGACGACGACACCGGCCGGCTGATCATGCTCCCGCCCGCGCGCGCCGAGGGGCTGGCGATGCAGGTGTGGCTCTCGCGCACGCCGTTCCAACCGGGGTCGGTCGACGGCCAGCCCGGCTCCAACGCGAAGCAGGCGCTCCGTGGCTTCCAGGAGGCCGCGGGGCTGCGCGCCACGGGGCGCCTCGACCGGGTCACCCGAAAGGAGCTGCGCGAGGCGGCGTGGGCCGACGCCCGCCCGGTGTTGCGGCGGCACGTCGTGACCGAGGCGGACGTGGCGGGCCCCTACGTGACGCTCCCCGAGGGGCTCTACGAGGCGCACACGGTCACGTGCATGTGCTACCGGTCGCCCTGGGAGGAGGTGGCGGAGCGGTTCCAGGTCTCCCCCGGGCTGCTCGCGGCGCTCAACCCCGACATCGACCTGGACACCCTCGCCGCGGGGACCACGCTGGTGGTTCCCGATCCGCGGCCGGTTCACCCGCTCTCCGAGACCGTGGCGCGGATCCGCATCGACGTGGACGACAAGACCCTCACCGCGCTGGACGGGGAGGGCAGGGTGCTCCGGCAATACCCGACGGTCGTCGGGGAGTCATTCGCGGCCTACCGGGGCGAGATGGAGGTGGCCAACGTGGCGACCGATCCCGACTACGAGCTCGATCCCGACACGTGGGAGGAGATCCCCGATTCGTGGCCGGCGGTGGTGATCCCGCCGGGCCCCAACAGCCCCGTGGGGGTCGTGTGGATGGGCCTCTCGATGGACGGCTACGGCATCCACGGCACGTCCGACCCCGAGACGATCGGCCACACCGAGAGCCACGGGTGCGTGCGCCTGACGAACTGGTCGGCCAAGGAGCTCTCGGCGCACGTGGAGCAGAACGTGACCAGGGTGGAGTTCGTGGGGATGGACCGCGGGTAGCTACTCGGGGAGGAGCTTCTCGAGCGGGAGCCCGGTGCCCGATTCGAGGGCAGCGAGCACGTCCTTCAGCACCCACATGCTCGCGAGGAGCGTCGGGAGGGTCACGACGCCGTAGCTCCACGCCGTGTATCGCCCGAGCTGGACCGCGAACTCGGTCGAGCCGGTGGGGGAGGTGACCACGGTGGCGGCGAGCAGGCCGGAGGCGATGCCCGAGAGCGCGGTGACGATCCCGAAGCGCACCGTGCCGCGCCGCACGCGCGCGGTGTACGCCTCGGTCGCGCCCGTGGCCGCCAGCGCCGCGGTGACCTTGGCGGAGTCGAGCATCTCGTCGAGGAGCCCCGCGACGAGGCCCGGCCCGCGCGCGGTGCTCGCGGCGAACACGAGCCCGAAGATCATCGGGAGGAGCGCCTCCTTCCACGCGAACCACCGGGCCTCGAGCGGGAGGAACCCGATGGCCGCGTTCAGGCTGATCGACGCGATGACGAGCACGGCGAGCGGGCTGGTGCGGCCGGACACGGCGCGCTTCCAGAGCGCGAACGCGAGCGGCGCCGCCATCGCGACGGCGGGGCCCCACCGGGGGCCGAACGTGGCGTCGTCACTGGCGAAGGTGAGGATGAGCCACGGCCAACCGAGGTTGGCGGCGAGGTCGAGGGCGGTCTGGTGGCGGCGCTGCACGCCGCCGTGTATCACGGGTGTGTCAGGCGGCGGGGGCGGTCCGACGCCGACGTGCGGCCAGCAACGCCAGCCCGGCGCCCGCCCAGAGGCCCGACACGGGGGAGGGGGTGCCGCACGCGCAGGCGTTCGGCTCCTCCTCGTCCAGGTCCTCGTCGGTGTCCGCGTCGGTGTCCGTGTCGGTGTCGACCTCCTCGGCTTCGACGCTCGCCGACCACGTGTACGCGGCGCCGGTCTGGTCGATGTCCCCGAGCGGGACGAGGCCGATCCACACGTCCGATACATCGTCGCCGAGGCCGGTCAACACGGCCCTCGCGACGCCATTTCCGTCGGCACGCACCGATGTATGTGTCACGGCGCCGCCGGCCCCGGCGCTCGCCACCGTCACGGCCCACTCGGTCGGGACCCCGTCCACGTCGGCGGCGCCCGCGAAGTCGAACACCACGGGCCCGCCGGGCGTGCCGGCGAAGTGCAGGAAGTTCTGCCCGCGGGACTGGGGCGCCTCCCGCCCGTCGAGGCCGCCCTCGGCCGGGTAGTCGGTCACGTGGGCCACGTAGGGGTCCATCTCGAAGTAGCCGATGGCCTCGAGCCAGACGTCGCGCTCCTCGACCTCCAGGGCCGCGACGCGCGAGGTGTAGGCGATCACGACCTCGTCGAAGTCGGCCCCTCCGAGCGCGAGGGTCGTGGACTCCTCCACCGTCGACCGCGGCCCGGCGCTCGCCCAGACCGCGCGCGGCGCGTCGGCGCCCTCCGACTCGGCGAGGTGCACGTTGAACGCGAAGTGGCCGTACTGCACCGTCTGGCGCATCGAGTGGAGCGCGAGCCAGGGGGCGTCGAGGTAGGCCCAGAGGCTCCAGGTGTAGGTGTCGGCGTCGTCGAACACGAGGTCGGGCACCCATTCGGCGGTGGCCTCCCAGTACCACCAGTCCGACTCCTCCCAGAACACGTCGTAGGCGAACTGCGACGCGTGGTTGAACTCGTGCGCGGCGAGGGTCTCGGTCCAGTCGTCGCCGTACTCGAGCCAGTCGGTGTTGAGCACCATGTACGGCACGCCGTGGGTCTCGACGACGTCGGTGTAGCCGCCGGTGTCGCCCCAGCTCTCGTCGAGCTCGGCGAGCAGCACGGTCATCAGGCAGGCGTCGGTCTGGTCGGGGGCGCGCCAGCCGAGGGTGTCGACCTCGACGGTCCAGGACGTCTCGAGCGCCGCGGCGTAGGTCTGCACCGCGGCCTCGGTCACGGCGGCGTTGGCGGGATCCCACGCGAGGAGGAAGTGCTCGGTGGCATGGGTCTCGGTGAACGCGCCGGAGAGCTCGTCGCGGGACGCGAGCCACGCGGGTTCGATACACGTCGCCGGCGCGGCGGCGGCGGCGCGCGGGGGGGCGATCGGCGGGGGGTCGGCCACATGAGCGGCGAGGTGGAGGGGCGTCAGGCAGAAGGCGGCGAAGGGAGGCATCCGGACAGCATACGCCGCTACCGCTACCGCGAGAGCACCCGCCTCACTCGCAGTTGATCACCAGCGGGTTGGCGGTGCCGACGCGGGCATCGCCACCGCTGTCCTCCCAGCGGGTCTCCATCGGGGGGAGGTACTGGCGGCCGCGGCACGCCGGCACCCCGAGGGTGTAGGTGATGTCGAGCTCGTCGTAGATCGTGTGCGCGTACATGCCGGTCTCGATCCGCGCGACGAGCGACACCTCGAACACGTAGACGGTGGCGCCGTCCGCGCCCTCTTCCGTGCGCGCGGGCGCCCGTGAAAAACCGGTGGCGGTGTAGCCGGCGGGCACGGTCTCCCGCACTTCGGCGGTGGCGCCGCGACCGCCCATGTTCAGCACGCGGAGGGTGACCGGCGCGGTCGCGCCGCCCTCGGGCATCTCCACGTAGTGGGTGCGGCGCGCGGCGAGGATCACCGGGTTCTCGGCCTCCCACTCCCACACCGCCTCCTGGTCGCGCCCGAGCATCGACGTGAGGAGCGGCTCCGGCACGCGCGCCCCGATGAACTCGTAGTCCTTGCGGGCCTGCGTGTATTGGGTCGCTTCGAGGCACCACCACGACGCGCCGGAGGCGCTCGCGGAGACGAACTGGAGGGCGTCGAGCGGCGCGATGCCGAGCGAGCCGGTGGGGTAGATGTCGCCGAAGTCGGCGTCCATGTCCCCCACGCCCATGTCCTGCGACTCCTCGGAGAGCCACACGTACCACTGGTCGATGCACACCTCCTCGTCGGGCGAGCGGTTCTCGACCTCGAGGGTGCCGCCGTCGAGCGTGTGGGCGGCGAGCAGCCCGCGATCCCAGGCCTCGCCGAGCCCGAGGCAGGGCGGGCCCTGCCGCCCTTCGAGGGGCACCATCGCGTAGCCGAGCGTGGTGTTGGTGGTGAGCCAGAGCTTGCCGAGCGCGGTCTCGCCCTCCACCTCAGGGGCGTAGGAGACGGTGAGCGTGGTGGTCTCCCCGGGGGAGAGCGACGGCGGGAGGGTGCCCTCGGCGGAGAACTGCGCGCCCTGCACGAGCAGGTCGGACAGATCGAGGTCCGCGGTCCCGACGCTCGACACGACGAGGTCCTGCTCCACGGTCTCGCCGTACTCGCTGAGGAAGTACGCGGAGGCGGGGGTGATCAGGATCGCGGGGTAGAGCCCCGCGCCCATCAGCGTGACCGCCTGGTCGGGCTCCACGGCGTCGCTCCGGACGACGAGCTGGCCGCGGTCCTCGAAGCTCGCGGGGGTGTAGGTCACCACCACGTCGGCCGAGGCGCCGGGCTCGAGGGTGGTCTCGCCCGAGGTCCACGTGATCGTGAACGCGGTCGACCCGGAGATGTCGATGGCCGACACCGTGACGGGCAGCTCCCCGACGGCCGTGAGGGTCACCGTGTCGGTGACGGGCGTACCGTCGGTCAACGTGCCGAAGTCGACGAGGCCCGGGTCCACCGCGAGGTCGCGGAGGCCCTCGGCTTCGGGCTCCTCGACGCCCTTGAGGTCGAAGTCCATACAGCCACCCAGCATGAACAACATTGCCACCGCCGACATCCACGCTCCGGGTGCGTGGCGCAGTGTACGCCGGGGATCCCCGGGTCGCCCGCGGGGGTGGGGCTTTACATGGAGGCGCCGAGAAAAAGGTAGAGGAAGCCGTCGCCTCCGCGGGTGTCGGGCGCGCCGACGGCGAGGTCGGGGAGGCCGTCGCCGTCGATGTCGGGGGCGGCGACCGCCTCGCCGAGATCGTCCACGTACGCGGCGCCGCCGAACCAGGCGTCGGCCGAGGCGGTGTCGTGGGTGCCCGACCAGGCGCCGCCGCCGAACAGGTACGCGCCGTAGCCGCGCGCGCCCACGAGGAGCTCGGCGCCCTCGGCGTCGTCGAGGTCCGGCACGAGCGTGGCCGAGGAGGCGAAGGCCGCGTAGGGGGCGGCGCCCTGGAGCACGCAGGTGGCGTCGGTGTCGGGCACGTCCCCAAGGGGGCGGACGGCGCCGCCGGTGAACACCCACACCGCGCCGCGGGCGTCGTCGTGGACCGCGGAGCCGGCGATCAGCTCGGCGTAGCCGTCCCCGTCGAGATCCCCCGCGAGGGTGAGGCGGCCCATCCCCACGGTGCCCTCGCCCGACGGCCCGACGAAGCTCGCGTCCCAGTCGGTGAGCCGGCCCGCGCCGGCCACGCGCGCGGCGTCCCCGTAGAGCACGCGCACCTCGCCGGGGATGTCCAGGCCCGCCGCGCGCGCGTCGTCGTCGTGGGCGAGCAGCTCGGGGAGGCCGTCGCCGTCGAGGTCCGCGGCGGTGATGCCGGCGGCGTCACCGCCCGGGAGCGCGCCCGCGCCGCCCGACCAGCTCGCCAGGGTGGACACGGAGAGCGCGCCGCGGAGCGCGGTCGTGTCGCCGTAGGCGAGGTACACGGAGGTGGCGTCGGCCAGGAGGAGGTCGTCGAGGCCGTCGCCGTCGATGTCACCGGCGGGGGCGACGGCGCCGCCGAGCGCGGCGGAGGGGGTGGCGCCTTCGAACACGGCGTCGCCCCGCGCGGCGGCGTCGCTTGCGAGGCGGGTGGCGCCGCCGAGGAACAGGTGGACCGCGCCCGCGCCGTCGGCCCCGCCGCAGGACTCGCCGACGAGCATGTCCCCGTAGCCGTCGCCGTTCACGTCACCGGCGGCGGCGAGGTCGTCGAGGCACGCGCCGAAGCCGAGCTCGGCGAGCGAGGTGGCGTCCGCACCCCCGGGCCGGGCGCCGCCCTGGACGATCCACACCGACGCCGCGCCGGTGTAGGACCGGCTCCCGGACACCGCCCCCACGAGCAGCTCGGTGTAGCCGTCGCCATCGAGGTCGCCGCCGCTCGCGAGTTGCGCGCCGAAGTCCGGGTTCGTGGCGTCGCCCGCGTAGGTGGCGTCCGCGTCGACGATGTCGAACGTGCCGCTCCAGAGGCAGCGCGCGTCGGCGTCGTCACAGTCCTGGTCGACGCCGTCGCCGCAGACCTCCGGGCGGTCGGGCGCCCGGTCGGGGTCGCCGTCGTCGCAGTCGCCCGCCCGGTCGGACGCCGCGCCGGCCTCGCACGCCCGCACGGTGGAGGCGCTGTCCCCGACGCCGTCGCCGTCGCGGTCGGCGTACCAGGTGGGGGCGTCGATCGCGTCGTCGTCGACCACCGCGTCACAGTCCTGGTCGACGCCGTCGCAGACCTCGGGCGCGCCGGGGAAGGCGCCGCCGTCGGTGTCGTCACAGTCCCCGCCCACCGCGACGTGACCGTCGGGGGCGACACACGCCTCCACGGGCTCGCCCGCGCCGTAGCCGTCGCCGTCCGCGTCGGGCCAGTAGGGCGTGCCGCAGGGTGCTGAGTCGTCGTGCGCGTCGGTGCCCGAGTCGGGCGCCTCGATGCCGCCGGTGTCGCCGGCGGTGTCTCCGGCGGTGTCTCCCGCGGCGTCGGGGTCGGCGCCGGTGTCCTGCGCGGGGTCCTTCAGTTCGTGCGCGGCCGTCGTCGAGGCGAGCTCGTCGGACGGGGCGGAGGCGGCGCACGCGAGCAGGAGGGAGAGGAGCGACACGCGGAGAGCCTCGGGTGACGGGCAGGCCATCATGGCCGCGCCGAGGCCCACGCCGCCACCGTTTCCACGCCCGCGCCCACAACCGCTGGGCCGCGTCAAGATGGCGCCGACAAATAGTTCGCGGCGAACCCCTCGGGGTCCGAGGGATCGGTCAGCGCCCCGCGAGCCGCCAGAAGTTCGCGCCTTGCGTGTGGCCCGCCACGGTCGCGGCGTCGTAGTCCGCCTGGGCCTGCCGGAGGCCCGTGAGGAGCCGCGCGCCGGCTTCGTCCGCCCCCGCGCAGCCGGCCTCCCGGATGACCGTCTCGGCGTCGTGCGCGAACACGTGCACCACCTCGACGTGGCCCTGCTCGTGGCGCCGGAGCGCCGTGTGCCAGGCCTCCCACTCGGCCACCAACGCGGGATCGGCCTCGGGCGGCGCGGCCCAGCGGGGGAGCTCGACGGTGACCGACGCGTCCACCGTGGCCCCGGCCACCTCGCAGAGGTCGGTCGGCCGGCGCGTCCACGACCAGTCGACGCGCCACGTGGTCAACGACGCGACGACCACGTCCGCGTCGTCGCGCGGGCAGCGTCGCAAGCAGGACTCGAGCAGATCGATCCGATCCACCCCCTCGAGGTCGAACCAGGTGACCGCGGCGCCCTCGATGGCCGGCGCGGGCGCCTCGGCGGGGGGCGGGGTGTGCGCGCAGCCGAGGATCACGAAGAACGTCACCTCCCTACTGTAGTCCTGGCTGGGGTCCGGTTCCCAGCGGTTTCGGCGAGCAGCGCGCGGTGGCGCCGACCACGGGCGCGAGGGTTACGAGCACGCCCTCCTGGAGCATCCATGTCCGTCACCGTCTACGGCATCCCGACCTGTGGCACCGTCAAGAAGGCGCGCAAGTGGTTGGACGACCACGGGGTTGCCCACACGTGGGTCGACTTCCGGTCGACCCCGCCCGAGCCCGCCCGCGTCGCGCGCTGGGTGTCGACGTTCGGCGCGCCGCCGATGCGCAACACCAGCGGCGGCGCCTACCGCGCCCTCGGCGACGAGAAGGCCGGCTGGGACGACGCGCGGTGGACCACCGCCTTCCAGGGGGACGCCATGCTCGTGAAGCGGCCGGTGGTCGAGGTCGACGGCGTGCCGGTGCTCGTGGGGTTCCGGGAGGACGACTACGCGGCGCGGTTCGGCGGGTGACACATCGGTAGCTCGGAGGCCATGCGTCACCGGGGGCCCGAAGATCTCGAGCCCTCGACGCTACGGCACCGCCGCCACCAACACCCCGCCCGCGAGCGGTACGCCGTCGTGGACCTCGCGCCAATACCACGTGCGCGTGCGGTCGAGCGGGAGGGAGACGCGGGCGTGACCTTCGGCGTCGGCCACGGATTCGTCCGAACGAAGCGGCGATGTATCACGTGTATCATCCAGGCTCGCCTCCACCCGGACGCGCACCCCGGGCCGCGCGGACACCGTGAACGTCACGGTGCCGGGCGATACATCCGATACATGTGTCACGGATGATTCGGCTGACCCGGTCGCTGCCGGCGCGGTGATCGTGAAGCTCAGCGACTGGCCGAAGGTGGCGGGCTCGCCGGTGACCGGGGAGTCCACGCCGTCGGTGACCTGGAACGTCGCCGCGAACACGCCCGCTTCGGTGGGGACGCCGCGGAGCACGCCGTCGGGATCGAGGACGAGCCCCGTGGGGAGGGTGCCGCTGGTGACGCTCCACCCGAACGGCGGGGTGCCGCCCCAGGTCTCGAGCGTTGCGGTGTAGGCGACGCCCACGATGCCGGGATCGCCCGCGCGCGTGGTGATCCCGAGGGCGCGATGCTCGTCCACCCACGCCGCGAAGCCGGTCACGTCGGCGTCGGCCGGGGGTGCGGCGTGGAGGCTATCCATCTCGCCCGGGTCGGCGTAGCGGTCGTAGAGCTCGGTCTCGCCGTTGCTCCACTCGACGTACTTCCACCGCTCGGTCACGACGCCGGCCCAGAGCGGGTGGGAGCCGACGGCGGCCTCGAGGAAGACGTGGTCGCGCGGCGGCGGCGTGGTCGGCTCGACCACGGAGGCCCACAGGCTCTCTCCCTCCCCGGTCGGCGGCAGCCCTGCGATCTCGGCGATGGTGGCGGGCAGATCGAGGTTCATCGCCACGAGGCGGGTGTCGGAGCGGGGGGCCGCGCCCGGCGCCCGGATGAGGACCGGCACCTGGACCGACTCCTCGTAGGCGACGCCCTTGCCCATGAGGCGGTGCTCGCCGTGGAGGTGGCCGTTGTCGCTCGCGAAGACGAGCACGGCGTCGTCGAGCCGATCGCGGGCCGCGAGGCCGTCGAGCAGCTCTCCCACGGCGCGGTCGAGCGAGGCGAGGTTCTCCATCATCCGGCGCGTGTCGGCGTCGAAGCTCGCGACCTCGGCTTCGTCGGGTACGTCGGTCCGCTGGATCCAGAGCGGCTTGTCGGACACGTCGGCCTCGCCGAACGACGGCGGACGGGGCGCGTAGCCGGACCAGGTGCCGATGTCCTCGGTGGCGGGCGAGCCGTAGAGGTGCGGGGACTGCGGCGCGAGCAGCACGAACGCCGGCTCGCCGGGGTACGCGTCGAGGAACGCCAGGGCCTCGGCGAACAACCAGCCGGTCAGGTAGGCGCCGTCCGTGGTCTCGAGGGCGCCCTCGCCGGGGGCGTCGGGGGTGCTCGTGCCGCGGAGGATCGTGGCGTCGTAGCCGTTCCCGAGGGTGGTCGGGACGAGGAAGAGATCCCAGCCGGGCGGCACGTAGGGCCAGGTGCCGTCCTCGTAGCCGTTGAGGTACTTGCCGAGGAGTGCGGTGCGGTATCCGGCGGCCTGGATCCGCGTGGCGAGGGTGTCCGCGTCGTGGAACCGGGTGATGCCGCCGTTCGGGATGTCGTTGGAGTGGACGTTCGTCTGGGCCGGGTAGGCGCCCCCGGCGAAGAAGCTCGCGCGCGCCGGGCAGCAGAGTGGGACGGTCGTGTACGCGCGGGTGAAGCGCACGCAGTCCGGCGCGAGGCGCTCCATCACCGTCGGCATCGCCCAGAGGTAGTTCTCGCCGAGATCGTCCGCGAGCACGACCACGACGAGGGGGGGCGGGCTCTCGCCCGTCTCTCCGGTCTCGCCGGTTTCGCCGGTCTCTGCGGTGTGGCCGGTCTCGCCGGTCTCGCCGGTCTCGCCGGTCTCGCCGGTCTCGCCCGTCTCTGCGGTGTGGCCGGTCTCGGCCGGGGCGCTGTCCGACGCGGCGGGGCCGCCGGTGTCGACCGGCCGGGTGCAGCCCGCGGCCACGGCCGCGCCGACGGACACGGCGACGAGCACGGCGACGCCGATGCGCTCGGAAACGGGGGTACATCGCGGCGGCATCGCCGGAGTGTAGCCGACCCGGACGCGCGTGCGCCCGGCCTACTCCGGGAGGTGCACGTCCATCCACGCCGCCCGCTCGATCGCCCAGGTCTCGAGCCAGGCGATCTCCTCGTCCCGCGTCGCCCCCACCTGGTAGTTGGGCTCGATGGCGACGCCGATGGTCCCCCAACGGGCCTGGTCGCGCCCCTCGGCCTCGGCGAGATCGGCCTTCAGCGACGCGATGCGCGCGCGCATGGCGCGGTCGGAGAGGATGTCCACGCGCAGCTCCTCCCACCGGGTGCGCAGGCGCGCCTCGAACGCGGGATCCTCCCGGAGGCGCTCCCACCACATCGGGTACTGGAACGCGTAGCCGCAGCGGTCGAGGCTGTCGTAGATCCACCCCTGCGCCATCCACGACTCGCAGTAGTTGCAGTTGCCCCAGGCGCGGTCGAAGTCCCAGAGGGGGCCCGCGCGCAGGAGGCCGGTGCCGGGCGGGCCATCGGTCCAGAGGAACGCGGAGAGGCGGTAGGCGTCGATGTTGTGGGTGAGCTCGTTCAGCAGCCAGTGGTCGACCCACGCGTCCACGTCGATCCACGCGGCGTAGCCGAGGACCGGATCGGCGAAGGTGTCGGCCGCGAGCGCGGCCTCCAGGCCGTCGAACCAGGCGCGGAGGTAGGCGGCTTCGGCGTCGGTGACGCTCCCCGACTTGGGTGACACCCAGTCGATGGGGGTGCCGAGGTTGGTGTCGAAGCCGACGCTGCGGTGCTGGTCGACCTTCACGATGAACCCGCCGCCGACGGTGCCGTCGTCCAGCGTGGTGGCGAGGATGTCGAGCCGATCGGCCTCGCGGGCGATGCGCTCGACGAGCAGGTAGACGCCGACGTAGTCGCCGTCGAGGATCACCTCCACGAGCTGGGAGCGCGGCTCCCACCGCCCCGAGGCCTCGGCGGCGTCGCGCCCGAGCCCGTAGGCGAGCGCGTTCCGCATGAACGTCTTGTCCGAGTAGGGGGCGTGGAGCACCCAGTCGCTCCCCGAGGGGAGCCCGACGAGCGCGCAGTCGTCGTCCTCCCCGGCGGCGTCCCGGCACTCGAACTTGTACCCGAGCTTGGGGTAGCTCAACGACGACGAGCCGTGCACCTCGATGCCGATGGCGGTGACGTAGGCGACCGGCGCGGCGTCGAGATCGGCGAGCGTGCCGTCGTGATCCTCGATGACGCGGAGGAACCCGTCGACCTTGTCGGTGTCCCCGATGGGGCGGCCGACGTCGAGGACGAGCACGGGGAGGTGGGCGAAGGGGACCGGCTCGACGGGGCCGGTGTCGTCGGTGTCCCCGGGGGTGTGGCCCGGGACGAATTCGGGGTCGGTGCTCGTCGGGCCGGGATCGTCGGCGGCGGAGTCGTCGGGCGCCGGATCGTCGGGCGCGGCCTTGTCCGCGGCGGTGATGCCGACGGCGCAGGCGGCGAGGGCCAGGAGCAGCGGGGGGAGGGCGAGCACGGGGGGGCAGTATGCATCGTCGATGAACAGCGCGGTGAGATCACCTTCCTTTCGCAGACCAGAGTTGTTGAAGCGCCCGGGCGCGACGCCCTGCAGCGCTGGAAGTGCCGTCGTCGGGTACTACCGCTCCGCCGCGAGCTTCGAACCTGGAGCCACGAAGCACGAGCGCGGCCGAAGTCGGCACCCCTGTTCGTCAGGTCCCAGGAGTTCGGCCGCCGCGCGGCCGAAGTCGGCACCCCTGTTCGTCAGGTCCCCGGAGTTCGGCCGCCGCGCGGCCGACGTCGGCACCCCTGTTCGTCAGGTCCCGGGAATTCGGCCATCTCGGGCGCAACGTCACGCCGCGGGGGTCCGCCCGTGACCTTCAGGGTGTCAGCGCGGCGGCGGCGGCCCGCCGGCGGGGGGCGGCGCCAACCGGACGGTCAGGCCGGTGACATCGACGTCGGCGCGCACGGGGTTCTGGGTGGCCTCCCCGACGCCCCCGGAGCCGCTCGCGGGCACGTACGCGTCCTTCCGCCCGCCGGTGCCGGCGTCGAGGGCGGCGTTGACGACGTACGCGCGCCCCTGCGGCACCTGGAGCGAGAACGTTTGGGAGGCCGCGCCCGACGGGGTGAGGCGAACCTCGGCCACGGGCGAGCGTCCGAAGGGGAGGGCGCCGCTCCGGGGATCGAGGTCGGCGGCGTCGAAGGCGGTGACGTAGAGCGCATCCCCGGCGAGCCGGTCGGACGCGGAGGTGATCGTGCCCGAGAGGGCGACGAGGGCGAGCGGCGGCGCCGCGTCGGGGCGCGCGGGGACCGTGGGGCGGGCGCACCGGACGCCGGTGGCCGAGCCCGCGACGAGGTCGGTGAAGCGGTTGGCCGCGCGCATGTTGGTCGAGAAGGTGTTCCAGCTCCCGCCGCGCAAGCCGTGGGGGCCGTGTTCGGCGGTCTGGGCGCGGGCCCCACCCCCGGCGACGGGGCCGCCCGGATCGGTGCGCGGTGCGTCGGTGTAGACGGCGGGGTGCCACGTGTCGGCGACCCACTCCCAGGCGTTGCCCGCGAGGTGCCGATGGCCGTAGGGCCCGGCGCCGCCGGGCAGCGCGTCGCCCGCCACCGTGTCGGAGACGCAGAGGCGTGGCATCCCCGCCGTGCTCTCCTGGTGGTTGGCGCGCGCGCAGGAGGGGAGCTCGGCGCCCCACGGGTAGGCGCGCAGGTCGGCGGCATCGCACGCCCCGGGGTCGGCGCCGCCCTCGCATCCGCCGCGGGCGGCCTTCTCCCACTGGGCCTCGGTGGGGAGGGCTTTTCCGCGCGCTCCGCAGAACGAGCGGGCGTCGTCGAAGGTGACATCGTCGGCGGCGTGGGACCCGATCTTCGGGGGTGGCACGCCGCGCCACGCGGCCACCTCGTCGGTGGTCGCCTCGTCGCGATCGAGGCAATACCCGGACAGCTGCACGACGTGGACGGGCTGCTCGTCCGCGCCCGCCTGGGCCGACGCGCTCCCCATGACGAACGGGCCGGGCCGCACCCACCGCTCGACCGCGGGGGTGACAGTTGGATTTTCGTCGTCACAGTCGGCCTGCTCGATCGGGAGCGTGGGACAGGCTACCGCGCTCGGAAAACCGTCTCCGTCGACGTCCGGGCAGCCGTCCGCCGCGGGGAGCGTCGGGACCGCGACGCCGAGGGCGGGCCGCCAGGAGGAGGTGAGGTCCTCGGCGGTGGCGTTCGGCAAACCGATGGCGGGGCCCTGGGGGCCCTGGGGGCCCTGGGGGTTGGGAGGGCCCTGGGGGCCTCGGGGCGGCGGGCTGCCCGCGGGTGGCGTGGTGTCACCCGCGCATCCGAACGTCAGGGCGAGCGCGAGCAGGGAGGCGCGAGGCGACATCCGCCGACGGTATCCGGGTCAGCCCTCCGGCGGCAGGCACGCGACCATCGCCGAGGCCGCCGCCGCGTGGCCGGCGACGCTCCAGTGCCCGTCGAAGCGCAGGTAGGGGGGCTCCCCCCGGGCCGCCGACGCCTCCAGGGCGGGCTGCAGATCGCACGCGGTCACGCCGAGATCGCCGAGCACGCGGAGCACGGCCCTGCGCGGGGCGTCCACGTCGGGGTCGGCGAGGCCGAAGGCCTCGAGGGTGGCGGCGGCCCGCGTGGGATCGATGGCGAAGGCGGGGGGGGCCACGGCGACGAGGAGGCGATCGCCCGACGCGCGCGTGAGGTCCCGCAGCTCGCGGAGGGCCTGCTCGGTGCGCGGGAGGAGCTGCGCGAGGCGCCCGGCGCCGCCGCGGGTGAAGATGGCGAGCTCGTCGCGGAAGCGGCGGGTGTCGAAGTCGTCGGCGCCGTCGAGGCGGTAGCGCCGCCCCGCCACGCGGGCCCACGCGAAGGCGACGCTGTGGTTGAAGAAGAAGCGGGTGACCGGGTCGGTCGAGAGGCGGACGGGCGTGTGGGAGGGCGGCGCCGAACCCGCCGGCCCGGCGCCCGCGGGGGGCGGGCCCTGGGTGGGTTGGTAGCGCTCGTTGTCGAGCAGGTCGTTCCCGAGAAAACAGGTCAGCAGCACCGTGTCGACGGGGACCGCCCGATCGAGCGCCTCGTAGCGACGGGTGGCCTGCCACGTCGAGTAGCCGTCCACGCCGGCGTTGAGCACCTCGACCCCCGCGTGCGCGCCCACCCGGCCCGCGAAGGTGTCGGCCTCGGTCACCTGGACGGCGATGGTGAACGAGTCTCCGATGGCCATCCACCGCCGGCCGTTGCCGGGCTCGCCGCCGCGCAGGCCGTGGCTGTCGATGCGGATCGGCACCCGGTAGCCGAGCGCCGCGATGTCGCCGGTGAACCCGGGCGTCGGCACGAGGCGGAGCGTGTCGTCCGCCGTGTAGAGCCCGACGGGCGAGGCGTCCGGCGCGCCGAAGAGGAGCTCCTCGGCCGGGATGGGGGCGGCGAGGCGGGCGGTGAGCTCGGCGAGGAGCGCGCCCATGACGAGCCCGGCCATGGCGAGGCCCCCGCGCGCGAGCCCGCGCCCATGGGGCGCCTCGGGGACCGGTCGGCCGCGCTTGGGGAGACGCATCCCCGCCCGTTATCCCGTCCCGCGCGCTCGCTCGGTGCGCGGGATAGGTCGACGGGGTGTGGCTCCTCACGATCCTCGCGTGCATGGGTGGGCGCGAGCCGGCGCTCCCCGCGAGGGATGCCGGCCCGACGCTCGCGGCCCGCTTCGGGGACTGGCCGTTCCTCACGCCCATCGACGCGCCGACCACGGTCGGCCTGCTCGACGGCGGCACCCTCGCGAGCGACGCCGCGACGTGCGGCGGGTGTCACGTCGACACCTTCCGCGAGTGGTCGGCCACCACCCACGCGAGCGCGCTCCGCGACCTCCAGTACCTCGCCGAGCTGCAGAAGCCCGACAGCCCGCGTTGGTTGTGCCTCAACTGCCACGTGCCGACGGCCCCCCAACGCGCGGTCGCCATCGGCCCCGAGACCCGCCTCGCCGACCCGATCGACATCCGCGCGGTGCTCGCCGCGCCCAACCCGACGCACACCCCCGGCGCGGAAGCCGACGGGGTCACCTGCGCCACGTGCCACGTGCGCCGGGATGCCGACGGCGCGGGGATCGTGGTAGGGACCGGCGCCAGCGCGGTCGGCGGCGCGCCCCACCGTGTACGCGTGGATCCCGACGGCTTGCGCGACGTGTGCGTGCGGTGCCACAGCCCCGGCCCGGCGGTCGTCACGCCCCAGTTCTATTGTTGGTTCGAGACGGCCGACGAGCTCGCCCGGGGCCCCGACGCGGGCAAGGAATGTGTCACGTGTCACATGCCGACCACGGAGCGCGCGGTCGCCGTCGGGAGCGAGCCGCGCACCACGCGCCAGCATCATTGGGTCGGCGGCGGCGTGCCGAAGTCCTACGACGCCTACGCCACGCTGCTCGCGCGCGGCTTCTCGCCGGGCCTGGAGGTGGAGGTGGCCGTGGTGGCGGGCGCGCCCACCGTGTCGCTGCGGAACGTCGCGGGCCACGCGCTCCCCACCGGCGATCCGGAGCGCCACCTCCGGGTCGAGGCGCGGATCGAGGACGCGGCGGGGCGGGTGCTCGCGCGCGAGGTGATCCGGATCGGCCAGCGGTGGGACTGGGGCGATGCCGGGACGGGCCGGCCCGCCCGACGCGTGGCCGACGAGCGGCTCGGCCCCGGCGAGACGCGCGGGTGGTCACCGGCGTTGGGGGTGCCGGAGGGGAGCGTCGGCGTCACCCTCGTCGTCGAGGTCGCCCACGTGCGTCTGTCGCCCGCGAACGCCGAGCACATGAAGGCTACGTCCCTGGACGCCGAGCTCACCGGCTACCGACCGGACGCCCCCGCTCGGATCGAGGCGCTCGACGAGCACTACCCCCTCGCGACGTTCATCCACCGGGAGCGCGTGCGGCTCGCTTACGGGACCCACGAGGTCACCCCGCTCGAGGCGCTCCTCGCGGAGTCGGCGGAGGCCGCGGGGTGGACGTTGGCGGAGAAGGCGCGGCGGTTCTCGGTGGAGTGACGATCGAGTACGGCCTACTGGACCCTCGGGCGGCCCGCGGGTGCGTTCACCCGGGCCGGCGGATGCCCGGCGCGTCGGGCCGCCATTGCCCCCACGCGTTGTCGGGGACCACGAACGGCATGCGCACGTCGAGCACCAGCGTGATGCGGGGCGTGTCACCCAGGTTGCGCGCCCAATGCACCTGGCGGGTGTCCAGCAGCCGGGCGGTACGCGCCGGCCACCACGCCTGCTCCTCCTCGGTGAGCTCGACGCCGAGGATGCAGCGCACCAGGGTGTCCTCGCGCGGATCGGTGTGCGGCAGCATCACCCCGCCGGGCTCCACGCGCTCGAAGCCGGCCAGCTCCACGCCGGGCACCCGGTCGACCAGGGCGGCGGTCCGCGGGCACCTCGCCCGGTTCGCGGCGAAGTCGACGCTCGGGAAGTCGTGCGCCCAACGAGAGGTGTGCAGCACGTAGGCCGAGAACGCGGTCTGGTAGCCGTGGACGGCCATCCACATCCCGTCCTCCAGCGCGAGGGCCTCCGCGCGCACCGCGTCGACCTCCGCTTCGAGCAGGTCCAGGAAGGGGTAGGTCCGCCGGGTCTCCGCGTCGTGCATGGTCGGCGGAACATACCCGGGCGTCGCGGCCCGGTACACCCGCGGCCGCCTGCCGATCCGGCGCGGCGTCAGGAATGTGTCGGGCCCCTGAATTGCCCCCTCCGCGACGAACGACGTGACATCCTGCCCAGGACCCCCGGAGCCCCCGTGACCGACCCGCATGTCCAGGCCCACCTCCTCCGCGTCGTCCGCGACCTCCGTGGCGGCCCCGTGGTCCGCGAGCCGCTG
This sequence comes from Deltaproteobacteria bacterium, assembly GCA_036676765.1. Lineage (GTDB taxonomy): Bacteria > Myxococcota_A > UBA796 > UBA796 > SXON01 > CAJBVW01. Next base: position 8,920 of record JAKFCH010000019.1, on the reverse strand, counting down.
CTCGACCGCCTCGAGGCCTACGCGCGGCTGGGCCGCTTTCCGCGCCCCGACGCCGCGGTCACCGACCATCCGCGCCGGGTGCGCCCGCCCCGCGCCTTCCGGGGGGCCCGCGCGCGCGCCCCGATCTTCGTCGACGCGGTCGGCACCCGCTGTGCCGTCGGCCACCTCCTCGACGCCGATCGCCCCGACCTCGTGGACCGCATCCGCGCGCGCGCCAACGGCGACTGGCTCCTCGAGATGGACGAGCCCGAGCTCGCCGGCTGGGCTTCGGGGCACGGCTTCACGCTCGACGAGCTCGCCTGGATCCAGCCGTCGTACTGCGACGAGGTCCCGATGTGCGAGACGGTGCAGGTCGACGAGGCGCCGCGAGAGAACGCCGGCACGGGCTCGTGCGTCGGGGCCGACCTCGGGTTCACGCCGGGCATCCCGGTCGCGGAGATCTGTCGCGTGTGCGATGGCCCCCTTATGGTCTGGGCGCGCGTGCAGAACACCGGCATGCTCGACGCCGAGGGCGGCTCGCTGCGGTGGGTGTCCCAGGCCGGCGATACGCTCGAGCAGGTCGACGATCTCGATCTGCCCGCCGGGTGGTCCCGCTACGTCGGTCCGTTCGAGCTCGACGGCACCCTGGACGACCTCGCGTCGACCCGGTTCGAGACCACCCTCGAAGGCGATTGCTGGGCGGTCGACGACACCGCGAGCCCCGTGTCCGGCCGCATCGGGCAGGTCGAGGAGCCGGGCGCGTGCGGCTACGGGGAAGCGTGCCCCCCCGCGGACACGGGCGCCCCCGCGGCGGACACGGGCGGGGCGCCTGAAGACGACGCGCCCACCGGCTGCGGCTCCGGCACCCCGCTGGCGCTGTTCGGGCTGCTGCTGGGCCGGCGCCGTCGGGCCTAAGACGCGAGCGTCGCCTTCAGCGTGATCGTCACGCCCGCGAGCGCCTTCGACACCGGGCAGGTCTTCTTGGTCTCCTCGGCGATGCCCTGGAACGCCGCCGCGTCGGCGCCCGGGACCGCGGCCTCGGTGGTCAGCGCGATGGTGGTGATCGCGAAGCCGGCGGCCTGCTTCTCGAGCTGGACGTCGGCGGAGGTGCGCACGCTGGTGGGCTTCAGTCCGGCCTTCTCCAACGCGCCGGTCAGCGCCATCGAGAAGCAGCCGGACAGGGCCGCGCCGATGAGCTCCTCGGGGTTGCTGCCGGGCTGCCCCTCGAAGCGGGTGACGAGCGAGAAGGGGGCCTCGGCGGCGTGTGCCGGCTTCATGGCACCCTTGCCGTCCTTGAGGCCGCCGTTCCAGTGCGCGCTTCCCTTGCTGATGCCCATGTCGTACTTCCTGGGTTGAACCCCAGGCATAGCCGGTGGCGAAGTTGATTGCGAAGAGTCGTGTCCGGGCGGGTCGAGGCGTGCCATCCTGTCTCCGCCCCGGAGCCCGCGTGACCGACCCGCTCGTCCAGGAACACCTCCTCCGCGTGGTCCGTGACCTTCGCGGGGGCCCCGCGGTCCGCGAGGCGCTGCTCGATCGGCTCCTGGCCTACGCCCACAGGGGACAGTTTCCGCGACCCCAGGCCGCCGTCACCGATCATCCGCGCCGAGTCCGCCCGCCCCGCGCCTTCCGGGGCGCCCGCCCGCGCGCGCCGATCTTCGTCGACGCGGCGGGCACCCGCTGTGCCGTGGGGCACCTCCTCGACGCCGATCGCCCCGATCTCGTGGACCGCATCCACGCCCGCGCCAACGGCGCCTGGCTGCTGGAGATGGACGAGCCCGAGCTCGCCGCGTGGGCCGGCGGGCACGGCTTCACGCTCGACGAGCTCGCGTGGATCCAGCCCGCCTACTGCGACGAGATCCCGGTGTGCGAGACGGTGGTGATCGACGATGCTCCCCGCGCGGAGTCCTACTACTCGGACATCTGCGAAGGGCCGGCCCTCGGGTTCCCGCTCGGCGGGTCCGTGGCGACGAAGTGTCGGGTGTGCGACGGCCCCGTGCGGGTCTGGGCCATCGTCGAGAACGCCGGGACACTCGATGCCATCGGCGGCTCGCTGCGGTGGATGTCCGACGCGGGCGAAACGCTCGGGCAGGTCGACGACCTCGATCTCTCCCCCGGATGGTCGCGTCCTGTCGGGCCCTTCGAGCTCGACGGCACCCTCGAAGACCTCGGGCGCACCCGATTCGAGACCACCCTCGAGGGGGATTGCCAGGAGGGCGACAACAGCGCGAACCCGCTCTGGGGTCACATGGGGGAGGTCGTGGAGCCCGGCGCGTGCGACGGCGGCGATGCTTGCCGTCCGGAAGTGCCCGACGAGGAGCCGCCGACCGGCGGGTGCGGCTCCGGCACGTCGCTCGCGCTCGTCGGCCTGCTCCTGGCCCGACGTGGTCGGGGGTGACGTCTACAGCTTCCCGGCGGTGTGGAGGCGCACGAGCTCCGGGAGCAGGAAGGCGAGCGTGACACCCGCGTTGTGCGCAGGAGCGAAGTTCTGGGCGTACTTCCGTGGGGTGACCTCCAGGTTGAACATCGGCACGCGGTCCGTGAGTGCGGAGACGAAGAGGAACGGCGCGTTGGCCCACGTGAGCCGGATCAGCCCATGCGTCGTCTCCATCGAGCCGATCTCGCGCTGCTTCACGTTCTTCTCGAAGCGCGTCAGCGTCTCCTCGTCAGCCCACACGTAGTCGTCGTAGTCGGAGATGTTGAGGGTCCCGAGCGACGCGAAGCCATGCCCGGCCAGGATCCGTAGCGAGGTGGCGGGATGCACGGGCGGCGCGAGGAACCGCGCCTCGGCCGCGTGGCGGACCTCGGGATCGATGTCCCTGAAGAGGGCACGGGAAACAGACGACTCGATCGGCCTGTTCAACCAGCCCGCTACCTCGGCGCGCAGCAGTGAGCCGAAGCGTTCCACCTGCTCGGCGAGTTCCTTGTCGTCCGCTTCCTCCCATGCATCGCGGATGTAGACCCGGCTGCCGACAGTCACGCAGCCGTTGAGGGTTTCGTCGGCCGGGATTCCGGCGGTGCCGAATGCGATCACGAGGTCGGGCACCTGCCCGCCATGGGCCGCGTCCCGAATCTGCGGGAGGGTGAAGGTGAACTTCTCGTGGCTCGACGATGAGCTGGCCTTGACGGTCTTGCCCGTAGGCCGTTCTCCTACCCGGCGTTCGGTACGCATCCAGTCCTCGATGCACCAGACCTCGACGGCGGCTGTGCCTCCCGACGTCGTCACATCGAAGGAGAGCCGCGGGCGGATGGGCATCTTACCGGTCACCGGCAGCCCATCGGCCTCTGGTGGCAACGGGTAGGGTTTCTCCGTTCCCGGATCGAGACGCGTCCTCTCCGCAGGGTGGTAGCCGAGGCGGAGGGTCTGGGCGTCGATGGAAGTGGGCCTCCCGTCCTTGGCGAGGAGCACGCCCAGCAGCGGCTCACATTCCCAGGTCTTGTTCGCGATGATGAGGATTCGCATGGAGCAGCTCCTTTGTGGTGTCCGCAGCGGGCCGGGCGGCCGCGCGGGCACAGGGTACACCAAATGGAACCTGCCGAATCCGGCTGGGGCGTCGAAGGGCTGAACGACACGGGCGCGGTCGGGTGCAGGGAATCCACCGCTACGTCCGAGGGAGGAACGGCCCCCCCTTCACCGCACCGCCCACGCCCCGATCACCTCCCACCCGCCCGCGGAGTCCGCGGCGGACGCGAGCAGCCCGTCCAGTTGGGAGCGGCTCACCCGCGCGTCGGCGGGCGTGGAGGTGGCGCGGAAGGTGGAGAGGAGGGCGCGGCGTGCGTCGGCGGCGGGAGCCTCGCGCGTGACGCAGGCCCAGACCTCGCAGGCGTAGGCGAAGGTCTCGCGGCGGCGGGGAGGCACCGGTAGCACCAGGCCGGCGGGCGGAGCCCACCCGAGGGCCTCGCGACGGATCCCGTGGAGGAGGTGGGCAACCTCGTGGACGACCACGTCGGAGAAGGGCCGGGCCTCGGCGAACGCGCGGGGGAGCAGCCACGCCCGGCCGGCGTCGGCGAGGCCGTCGAGCTGCGGGGTGTCGTCGGACAGCGGCGGGGCGCCGATGTCGTCGAGGAGGAGGTTGGCGAGATCCCAGGCGGTGCCGGGCTCCACGTCCGCGACGAGGGACCCGAACGTGGAGGGGGTGACGACGTGCACGCGCGACGGGAGCAGGTCGAGGAGCCGATCGGCGTCGGCGGACGGGACGAGGCCCCGGACCATCGGCGAGACCCGGTCGCGCACCTGGACGTCGACATCCGCGGGCACGCGGCCCGACGCGAACGGGCTGCCGCGGGCCGAGCGATACCCGACGATGCGGCAGAGCACGTCCTTGAGGGCGGCGGCGCCCACCCGACGGCGCTCCGCGAGGCTCCCGCTCCACGCGGCGAAGCGCGGATCGTGCTCGCCGGTGGCGATGAAGCGCTCGATCTCGTCGGAGGGGGTCATCGGGGTCACGCCGGGCGAGGGGCGCGCGCCCCGATCGACGCGAGCGCCGCGTACACCACCGGGGTGACGTAGAGGGTCAGCACCGTGGCCGAGATCATCCCGCCCACGACCGCGATGCCGAGCGCCGAGCGGCTCGCGCCGGACAGGCCGAGGGCGATGGGGACGGCGCCGCCGATGGTCGCCACGGAGGTCATCAGGATGGGCCGCACCCGCAGGCGGGTGGCGCGCTCGGCCGCCTGCCACGGGCCGATGCCCTCCTCGGCGCGGAGCTGGCGGGCGTACTCCACGATCAGGATGCCGTTCTTGGTGACGAGCCCGACGAGCAGGATGAGGCCGACCTGGGCGAAGAACGACAGGGTCGAGCCGGTGACGAGCAGCGCCGCGAAGGCGCCGGCGAGGGCGAGGGGCACGGAGAGGAGGATGGAGAGCGGGGTGACGAAGGAGTCGAACTGCGCGGCGAGGAGCAGGAAGACCAGCGCGAGCGCGAGGAGGAACATCTGGGCGAGCGAGGACGAGCCCTCCTCGAAGTCCTTCGACTGCCCGGAGAGCGCGGTGCGGAAGCCCTCGGGCAGCTCGGTCTCCGCGAGGGCGCGCACGCGGTCGATGGCCTCGCCGAGCGTGATGCCGTCGAGGTTGGCGCTGATCGTGGCCGAGGGCGCGCGGTCGTAGTGGTAGCGGGTGGAGGGCGCGCTCTGCTCCTCCCACCGCACGAAGTTGGACAGCGGCACCATGTCGCCGCTGGCCGCGCGGAGGTGGATGCCCGCGAGATCGGCGGGCTCGTCGCGCGCGCTCCGGCGGAGCTCGGCGATGACGTCGTACTGGCGCACGCCCCGCTTGAACGTGGACACCTCCGCGCTGCCCGTGAGCACCTGGACGGTCCGCACGACCTCGCGGACGGAGATGCCGAGCGCGGCGGCCTTCTCGCGGTCCACGGCGAGGCGGAGCTCGGGCCGGTTCAGCTTGAGGTCGGGGCTGACGGAGGTGAGGCCGGGCACGTCCGTCATCGCGGCGACGAAGCGGGGGAGCATCTCGGCGAGCGTGTCGAAGTCGGGGTGCTGGAGCACGAAAGAGAGCGGCGAGGAGGAGCCGCGGCCGACGGTGGGGGACTGCTGGGGCACGGCGCGGAAGGCGGTGATCTCGGACAGCGGGCCGCGCAGGGCGTCGACGATCTGCTGCTGGGTGCGCTCCCGCTCGTCGGGCGGCACGAGGGGGAACAGGATGCGGGCGCTGTTGGTGGCGCCGGAGACCCCGCCCCGCCCCTGCGCGACGCGCGAGAGCATCATCCGACGCTCGGGCACGAGGGGCTCGAGCATCTTCTCGAACTCCACCATGCGCGCGTCCATCCACTCGAACGTGGTGCCCTCGGGCGCCTCCGTCCGCACGGTGAACATGCCGCGGTCCTCGATCGGGAAGAACTCGCGCGGCGTGACGGCGAGCCCGTAGCCGCCCACCGCGACCGACCCCAGCAACATCGGCACGACGAGCCACGGCCGCCGCATCACGAGGCCGAGCGTCGCCTCGAAGGCGCGCTCCCAGCGCGGCGCGCGTCGCGACTCCGCGGAGGTGGCGTGGGCGTGCGGCTTCAGCAGCAGGGCGCACACCATCGGCGTGAGCGTCAGCGCCACGACCATGCTCAGGGCGACGCTCGCGGCGACGGTCACGCCGAATTCGAGGAACAGCCGCCCGGTGGCGCCGCCGGTGAACACCACCGGGAGGAACACGACAACGAGCGAGAGCGTGGTCGCGACGACCGCGCCGGCGATCTGGCGGGTGCCGAGCAGGGCGGCCTCCAACGGGGCCTCGCCCTCCTCGATGCGCCGCACGATGTTCTCGAGGACCACGATCGCGTCGTCCACGACGAGGCCGATGGCGAGCACGAGCCCGAAGAGGGTGAAGACGTTGAGGGTGAAGCCGGCGATCCAGAGCACGAGGAAGGTGCCGACGAGGGAGACCGGGATCGCGATCGCGGGGACGAGGGTGCTGCGCAGATCGCGAAGGAACAGGAAGATCACGGCGACGACGAGGCCGAAGGCCACGAACAGCGTGAGCTGCACGTCGTTGATCGAGTGGCGCACGGCCTCGGCGCGGTCGTAGACGACGTCCAGCGTCATGCCGGCCGGGAGGTCGGCCTCGATGAGCGAGAGGCGGCGCTTCACCTCGTCCGACACGTCGACCACGTTGGCCTTCGCCTGTGGGTTGACCGAGAGCGTGACCGTCGGCATGCCCTCGACGCGGGCCGAGGAGCGCTCGTCCTCGGCGCCGAGGCGCACGGTCGCGACGTCGCGCAGGTACACGGGCCCCGCGCCGTCCGTACGCACGATCAGCGCGCCGAACTCGTCGGTGGTGCGCAGCCCGCTGCGCACGCTCAACGTGAGCTGGGTGGCGGTCCCCTCGAGGCGCCCGGCCGGCACGTCGACGTTGCCCGCGCGCAGGGCCGCCTCGATGTCGCCGACCGTGACCCGCCGGGCGGCGAGCCGGGCCGGATCGAGCTCGAGGCGCATCGCCCAGACCCGCGCGCCGTTGACGTCGACCCCGCTCACCCCCGGCACGTTCTCGATGCGCTCGCGCACGATCGTGTCGGCGACGTCGGTCACGTCGAGCAGATCGTGCCCCTCGCCGGCGAGGCGGACGAACATGATCGAGTCGCCCGAGGCGTCGGACTTCAGGACGATGGGCTCCTCGACGTCGTCCGGGAGGCGGCGCCGGGCCTGCCCCACCCGACCGCGCACGTCGTTGGCGGCGGCCTCGATGTCCAGGCCGAGGTCGAACTCGATGCGGATCTCGGAGCGGCCGTCCTGGCTCGTGCTCGACATCGTGCGCACGCCCTCGATGCCGTTGAGCTCGCGCTCCAGCACCTCGGTCACGTCGGTCTCCATGATCGCGGGGTCGGCGCCGGGCCACGACGTGGACACGCTCACGACGGGGGACTCCACGTCGGGGGTCTCGCGCACGCCGAGCATGCGGAAGCCCATCGCGCCGAGGAGGAGGATCAGCAGGGACACGACCGCCGCGAGGACGGGGCGCCGGATGAACACGTCCGTGAGGTGGGAGGCGGGGCGCGCGCTCACTCGGGATCCGTGACGACGCGCACCGCGGCGCCGGGCCGGAGGCGCGCGAGGCCCTCGATGACCACGGAGTCCCCCGCGGCGAGCCCCTCGACGGCCTCGACGCGGTCCTCCGTGCGGTTTCCGGTCACGATGGGGCGGAGGGCGACGGTGCCGTCGGGGGAGAGCACGTACACGGCCGCGCCCTGGGCCGAGCGGATCACCGCCTGGGTGGGCACGCCGACGGCGTCGGCGCGCGACCTCGTCACGACGCGGACCGCGCCGGTCATGCCGGGCCGGAGGGTGGGGCCGGGTTCGGTGAGCGCCACCCGGACGTCGACCGTCCGCGTGTCGGCGCGCACCCGGGGCGCCACGTAGGACACCGCGCCGGTGAAGGACCGGTCGGGGAGGGCGTCGATCCGCACGGTCGCGGGCAGCCCCACCGCCATCGTCGCGAGCGCCGCCTCGGGGAGCGCCACCTCGACGACGAGCCGGTCGAGCCCCTCGACGCGGGTGATCGCGCGGGTGGGGTCGATGCGCTCGCCCGGCGCCACGTCGCGGCGCCCGACGACGCCGTCGAACGGCGCGACGAGGCGCGTGCGGCGGAGGCCCTCCTCGGCGCGGGCGACGTCGGCCGCGGCGAGGGAGACCTCGGCGTCGGCCCGATCGAGCTCCGCCTGGGCGACGTTCCCGCCGGGGACGAGCCCCGAGCGTCGATCCCGTTCGAGCTTGGCCAGCGCCGCACGCGCCCGCGCTTCGGTCACGGCCGCCTCGGCGTCCGCCGCGCGCAGCCGTACGAGCACCTGTCCGCGCCGCACGGTGTCGCCGTCCTCGAAGAGCACGGCCTCGACGAGCCCGGCCACCTCGGGGCGGAGCTCCGCCGTGTCCACCGCCTCGACCGTGCCGGTGGCCTCGATCGTGTCCTCCGCGGTGGTGGGCGCGAGCACCTCGACCCGCACCGGCACGGGCGCCTTCGCGCCGCTGGCCGCAGCCGTCGTCTCGGACGGGCCGCACGCGACCAGGAGGGCGAAGAGCACGGACACGAACAAGGAGGCCTCCCGCGCCGCGCCCGGGTGTGCCCCCGCGCGACCGCCGAACCCCCTATCTTCTCGGCCGCGTCAGGTCAGGAATGTCAACTTCCATCATGGCCGGAACCGACGCATCCGGTCCGCCGGGGCGCCGCCGCGCGTCTCCTCCGCGCCGTGCACGCCGGGCACGATCGCGGGCGGAATCCGCACGGCGCCGCCCCGCCCGTGGCGCGCGCCGATCGAGGGGGCCGCGTCCGTCGGACGAGGCCGTACACTCCCGCCCGTGTGGCTCCTCCTCCTCTCGCTCGCCTGCGCTCCGAAGCCCGTCCTGCCGTCCGCCGCGGCCGCCTTCGAGGCCCCCGTCCCGCCCGTGGCGGTCGTGCCGGCCGCCGCCCCCGTCGGGGCTGCCGCCGTCGCGGCCGTGGAGACGCCGG
>JAKFCH010000018.1:0-6611 GCA_036676765.1 Deltaproteobacteria bacterium | reverse complement strand
GAGCGCGTGCTCGGCGATGTCGACGAGCAGGGCATCCCGGGGTCCGGGCGCGCGGACCCCCGCGAGGGCGTCGGCGAGGGCGGCCCCGGCGACGGTGCGCGGACTCCCGGGGACGCCGTCCCGGAGCGGGGTGACCCGCACGCGCGCGGCGGGATCGAGGGGGTCGAAGGGGCGGTCCGACGAGCGGGTCCAGCGCCCCCACAACGCGCCGGCCACGGCCTCCACGCGCGCGGCGTCGGGGTGCGGAGGGGAGGGGAGGAGGCCCTCCACCGCGGGGAGGAGCGCGAGGGGCAGGAGCAGCGCCGCCGATGATCCCCCGGCTCCCGCGCCGGGCGCCCCCCGGCGCATCTGCCAGAGGCGGGCGAGCGGGAAGCCGAGCACCCACGGCAAGGCGACGACCGACCCGCCCAGGAGCTGCATGGCCTGCTGCCCGGTGAGGGGGCCGAACACGCGCTCGACGTGGAGGGCGACGGCGGCGAAGCGCCCGTAGACCACGAGCACGAGCGCCACGCTCGCGAGGTGCAGCCACCGCTCCCACCGCGGACGACGGGCCACGCCGAGGAGCTGGAGCAGCGCCGCGGCGCCGATCAGCCCGGCGTCGACCTTCCAGCGGTGCGACAGCTCCCACGCGACCCCGGCGTAGACGACGGCCTGGGTCACGTGGAGCGCGCGGATCATGTCCGCCTCAGAACTGGAAGACGGTCCCGGCGGAGATCTGCGGGATGAGCCCGAAGTCCTTGATCTCGGCCTGCGTCTCGTCGAACTTGTCGCCCCAGAGGATGCCGGCCGAGAGGTTGAGGTTCAACCCGAACGAGTCGGCCAGCATGAAGTCGGCGCCGGCGCGGAGGCGGGCCCCGAGCGCCACGTCGAAGTTCGCGGTGTAGGGCGTGAGCGTCAGGTCCACGCCGCCGTAGGGCCGCACGGCGTTCTTGGAGCTCTTGTAGAGCACGCCGAAGTTGATCGGCAGGATGGTGTTCCACGGCGCGGCGTTGATCTCGCTCGGATCCACCTGCTGCTCGTCCGCGAGCTGCCGGATGACCACGTCGGAGAGCTGGCGCTGGGTCGAGAAGCCCTCGATGCCGGCGATGATCTGGACCACCGGCGCAACGGGGATGGCGAGCTCGGCGCCGTAGGTGATGAAGTTGAAGTCGTAGTAGCGGGAGTAGCCGCCGCGCGCGGTGAGGGCGATGCCGGGCTTCTCGTCCGCGCGATCGATGCGGGTGCTGGAGCGGCTGCTCCCGCGGTCGTCCTCGTCGAAGCTGGCGGACCGGCTCGACTGCCCCGAGGTGCGGCTCGACCGGGAATCGCGGTCGTCCTCGTCCAGGTCGCGCGACTTGGACGTGGTCCGGCGGTCGTCGTCCTCGTCCTCGTCGAAGTCGCGGGAGCGGTCCCGGGGGTTCTCCTCCTCGTCGAGGGCGGCGAACTCGTCCTCCTCCTCCTCGGGCTCCTCGTCCGGCTCCTCGTCGCGGCTGCTCGACGAGCCCGAGCGGCTGGTGGACGCGCTCGACCGGCTCGAGGTGGAGCGGCTCGAGGCGACGGGGGCCTCTTCCTCCTCCTCGTCCTCCACGATCTCCTCTTCCTCCTCGCCATCGGTCTCGATGGCGATGAGCGCGGCGGACGAGCCGAAGCTGAAGTCGTCGTCGTCCCCGCTGGGCTCCTCGGAAGCTTCGGCGGCCTCGGCCTCCTCGGCCTCGCGGGCGCGGCGCGCCGCCTCGGCCTTCGCGCGCGCGGCCTGGCGAGCGGCCTCCTCGGCCGCCTCTTCTTCCCGGGCGAGGCGCTCGGCGTCCTCACGGGCCTTGCGCTCGGCGTCGGCCTTCGCCTTGGCCTTCGCGGCGGCTTCGGCCTTGGCCTTCGCCTCGGCGTCCGCCTTGGCCTTGGCCTCGGCTTCGGCCTTCGCCTTCGCCGCGGCCTCGGACTTGCTCTTGGCGGCGGCGGCGGCGCCGTCGTCCTCGTCTTCCTCGAAGTCGCCGTCGGCGAGCTCGCGCGGGGTGGACGTGGTGTCGATGCGCGTCTTGGTGGTGGTGGTGGACTTCGAGGTGGACTTCGAGGTCGACTTGGGGGGCGCGTCGAACTCGAAGCCGTCCCCTTCCTCCTCCTCGAAGGAGGGGGGCGCCTCGACCACGGCGGCGGCGGCGGGTGACTGCCCGGACACGAGCTGCTTCACCCACTTGCCGGCGTTGTCGGCGAGCGACGCGGGATCGCCCGCGATGTCGAAGGTGGCCTTGTTCTTGATCTTCCCGCCGTCGTAGAGGACGAGGAAGACCTGGAGGCCCTCGGGGCCCGTGCCCACCGTTCCGGCGAGCACGGCATCCGCGCCGGCGGTCTTCGCGATGCCGCCGAGGCAGGTCGCGGACGCGAGGCACTTCTCGGTGACGGCGGTGGGGGTCTCGGTCACGGTCTCGTAGGCGCCCGAGAAGTCGAGCTCGGAGCTCAACAACCCAGTCACGTTGCCGGATACCTTCGCGTCCACCCCCTTCGCGACGAGCGGCGTCACGACGGCGGAGGCGGCGAAAGCGATGCCCGGCGCAAAGAGCGCGAGGAGCAGGGGAGCGATGCGGGAGGCGCGAAGGGCGCGGCTCGACATGTAGACCTCGAAGCCCAGGAAGGTCGAACCCCGGGCGGAACAAACATTCAGCATGCCACAATAGGCCGAAAGATGCACGGCCCGCTGGCCTCGTCCTGTGGTGCAAGGCATAAGAGGCACCGATGAACGAGCTGCCCTCCCGCCGCCTTACGGGCCTCGCGATCACCGGCATGGCCGCTCTCGCGGGCGCATTGTTCGGGAGCGCCGAGGCGGCGCGCGTCATCGTGGGGGAGCGCCTCCTCCTCGCCGATCTCGACGTGATCGCCCTCCTGCTCCTCGGCGGCCTCGGCGGCGCGTCCGTCTCCGCGGTGGGGGCCCTCCCGCTCTGGGCCCTGCCCCCGCGCCCCCTCGGCCGGGCCCGCTGGCTCGGCTTCGTCTGGGGGCTCTACGTGCCGGTGATCGGCTCGGTGGCCGTGGCCTGGTTCACCGACCCGCCGCCGTTCACCCCGCCGTTCCCGCTCCAGGGCAACCCCCTCGCGTTCGCCGGCGTGGCGCTGCTCGTGGGGATCCTCTTCGGCGTCGTCTACCAGGGCGCCCGCGGGGCCCGCGCGGCCTCCGGCGCCGCGCTCTCGTTCGCGGTGGGCGTGGCCGCGTGGGTGTACGCCGCCGTCGAGCCGGTCCCGCCCGCGTCGAAAGCGCTCCCCGCGGGCGCGCCGAACGTCCTCGTCGTCACGCTCGACACCACCCGCGCCGATCGGTTCGGCGCCTACGGCAACGAGGTCATGCAGACCCGCGCCTTCGACGGGCTCGCGGCCGACGGCGCGCTGTTCACGGCGGCCTCGGCGGTCGCGCCGGTCACCGGGCCGAGCCACGCGAGCATGTTTTCCGGGCGCGGCCCGTGGGACCACGGCGTCCTGCTCAACGGGGTGCCGCTGCCCGCGGATCCGCTGCTCGCCGAGCTCCTCCACGATCACGGCTACGCCACCGGCGCGTTCGTGAGCGCCTACGTGCTCGACGGCAAGAACGGCTTCTCCCGCGGTTTTGACGTGTACGACGACGACTTCGGGTGGATCCCCGGCTCGAGCGATCTGTTGCCGGCGCGCGTTCTCGCCATGGCCCGCCGCCACGCCGAGCCGGACGAGGTGCTCGACCGTCGTGGCGCCGACACGGTCGACCAGGCGCTCGCGTGGCTCGATCAGCGCGAGGGCGGCGGCGCCTGGCTCCTCTGGGTGCACCTCTTCGATCCGCACGGGCCCTACACGCCCCCGCCCCCGTACGACACGCTCTACTACCAGGGGGATTCGCGGGATCCCGCCAACCACTCCATGGACGGCGTCGAGAACGTGGCGCCCTACCTGCGGAAAAGCCTCGTCGGCGTGACCGATCTCAAGTACGTGCTCGCGCAGTACGACGGCGAGGTGTCCTACGCCGACGCACAGCTCGGGCGCCTCCTCGGCGCCGTCGACACGACGAACACCCTCGTGGCCGTCATCGCCGACCACGGCGAGTCGCTCGGAGAGCACGACGTGTGGTTCAACCACGAGGATGTCTACGAGACCAGCGTGCACGTCCCGTTCGCGCTCCGGTGGCCCGGCCGGGTTCCGGTCACGAAGGTCACCAGCCCCGTCGAGGGCTCCGACCTCGCGCCCACCCTCCTCGATCTCGTCGGCATCGGCATCCCCGCTGGCATGACCGGCCGGAGCGCGGTGCCCGCAATGGCCGGGGGGCGGGGCCGCACCCTCGCGAATTCCATGTGTTTCGACCGCGCCGCCAACGTGGCCGCGCGCCGCGCCCGCAAGATCCAGGGACCGACGTACCGCACTGCCGGCATCCGCGGCCCGACGAGCCGCTACGTCGCGACCGAGGTGGGGGGGCACACGTCCTACTTCGACCTCACCACCGATCCGCTCGGTGTCACCGACGTCTCCGGACCCGTGGGCGCCACCCCCGAGGGCGCCGAGCTCCTCTCCATCCTGCACGGGCAGGCCGAGGCGCTCTTCGAGGGGAAGGCGACCGAGCGCAGCGCCGTCGAGGTGTCGGACGAGGAGCGCGCCCGGCTCGAGGCGCTCGGGTACATGGAAGAGTAGGTTCCGCGCCTCTCGGGGTGCGCCGGCGGGCCGACCGGCGCGTGCGGTGGGTGTCCGCACGGCCTTGGGCCCGCGAACCAAGGGCGCTCGCGCCGACCTTCGGTCGCCGTCGCCATGCGGGTTGGTGCAGATCACGAAGCGCGACGGCAGCGACCTCCCCGGGGAGGACCGCGAGGAGCGGAACCTCGGGAAGCTCGGCTTCGGCGGGGAGCTGCGCGCCGACCTCGGCAAGGGCGCGCACGTCATCGACGTCGGGGATCACCGTCACGATCGAGCTAGTGCCCTCGTGTGAGTGCGACGATTGAGTCGGCCCTGGAGGCGAGACCACGGCATGGGGAGGCGCCACCGCTGGGGCAAGCCGCTCCGAACAGGAACGCTGCCCAGGCAAGCGGCACCGAACAGGAATCCCAGGGGCGTTTCGGGCGTGTGTCGCGAAGGGCAGGCCGGCGTGCTTCGGAAAAAACGGCGTTTCATCGTAAGGGGACGTGCATCGGCGCGGGTCGCACGCGCCGGATTCTCGTTCCGTGCGGCTTGGGTCGGTTCGATTCCTGTTCACCTCGACTACGGGCTGGCACTGGCGGCTCCGCCAGATCCCCGACGTACAACGCCATCACCGACGCGCTCCTCTCCCCCGCCGACGCGGGGGCCCGGTCGTTCTCGTTGCGCGCCCCACCAGCAGCCCCCCGGCCCCGGTTAGAGGCGAACTCGGCAGATCGCGCCCACCCGGGACGCGCACGAAGGGAGCGAGCACACGTGGTCGTCGGCGAATCCCCCGCGAAGGACCTCTACCGGCGGGTCGTCTGGGGTCCGTGGCGCCAGGCGTTGGAGCACGGCCCGCTCGGCTTCGAGTACGTGGCCAACCGGCGCCTCGGCCTCCTCGCCGGCGCCCTCGTGAGCCGCCGCGAGGGCGGCACCCGGGCCCGTGTCGAGGCCAACCTCCGCCGGGCCTTCCCCGATCGCACCGACCTCGGGCGCATCGCCCGCCGCACGTTCGGCGCCCACTTCGCCAACCAGTACGCGAGCTTCGCGTTCGGCCGCATCGACGGCGCCAATTGGGGCCGATACCTCCTGTGGGAGGGCCTGGAGCACGTCGAGGCCGCCCGAGCCGCCCGCCAGGGGCTCGTGCTCGTGCATCCGCACATGGGCCCCGCGCAGCTCCCCCTCTGCGTGCTCGGCGCCATGGGCTTCCCCGTGCACCAGGTCGGCGGCGGCGAGCCCCAGATCGAGAAGTCCGAGGCGGGCCGATGGGCGAGTGAGTTGCGTCACCGCCTCGAGGCGCGCATGCCCGTGACCCTCCACGACGGCGCCGGCTACCTCCGCAAGGTGCTCCGCGCCTTGTCCAAGGGCGAGATCGTCCTCACCGCGTGCGACGGTACCGGCGGCGGCAAGGAGATCGGGCGCCGTCTCGAACGCGATGTGCTCGGCCTGCGCATGCGTGTGCCGGTCGGCGGCTTCTGGCTCGCGGCGCGGTCCAAGGCGCGCGTCCACACCCTCCACGTGGTGCCCGACGGCCTGCGGCACCGCGCGATCATCGGTCCGCGCGTGCCCGTCCCGACGGACCCCGACGCCGCGATGGAGGCGGGCGCCGACGCCACCGCCGCCTTCCTCGGGCGCGTGCTCGCCGCGCACCCCGAGGAGTGGCACTTCTGGGACGCGTTCGAGCCCGGCCGGCTGCTCGCATGAGCCGCAAGCCACGGGCACGGGGGCGTCCGAAAGGATCGGGTGGGTCTGAGGGCGGGGGCTCCGCCCCCGCAACGCCCCGAAGTCAGCGATCGTCAGGCTCTTCCGCGAAGTCGGGCGATGGGGGCGCAAGGCAGGGGAAGTTCACCACAGAGGTCACAGAGGGCACAGAGGGAAAAAGGCAGAGGAGAACCAAGGAGTGGGGCGGATTGGCGTCCTTCTTCCGCCTCTTGTCTCGCTCCCTCTTCTCTGTGTTCTCTGTGCGCTCTGTGGTGCAACCTCCGGCTGCCTCGGGGGGCGTTGCGGGGGGCGGAGCCCCC
>JAKFCH010000017.1:0-4333 GCA_036676765.1 Deltaproteobacteria bacterium | reverse complement strand
GCGGCGGGGGCCGACGGCGCGGGGAGGGGGGCCGGGCGCGGCGCGGCGACGGGGGTGGACGTCGGGATGGGGGCCGACACGGCGGGGCCCACCGCGGAGAGGTCCGTGCCGATCACGCTGTCCCCCTCGACGTTCAAGGGGATCGTCCGGCCGAGGAACCCGACCTCGTCACGCGCGGCCGCCCCCGCCTTCGCGAGCACCTGCGGCACGGCCTCGCCGGCCCAGCTCCGCAGGCCGGTCCCGCGCAGCATGTCCATGGCGGCGATGAAGGCACGCTCGACCGCCGCCCCGTCCGGGCGGGTGCGTGGATCCCACGCGAGCATCTGCCGGAGAATGGGCACGAGCTCGGCGTGGCTCCCGCTGATGACCTCGAGCCGCTCCTCCACCCGCGCCACGTGCAGGTCCTGGCGGAGCTTGGGCTGCCCGAACACGTCGCCGCAGGCCGCCTCCCACAACGTCAGCGCGAGCCCGTAGATGTCGGCGGCGGGGCTCACCTCGCCAGTGACGATGTACTCGGGCGCCATGTAGTTGAGCGTGCCGAGCACGAACTGGCCGGTATAGCTCTCGCGCGACTCGAAGCGCGCGCGCGCCACGCCGAAGTCGAGCAGCTTCACGCCGCCGCGCGAGGTGATCATCACGTTGGCGGGCTTCACGTCCCGGTGGATGACGTTGAGCGGCTCGCCCGAGTTCGGGTGCACCGCGCGGTGCGCGCGATGGAGCGCCCCGGCCACGGCGGCGCCGAGCTCGGCGAGGGCGCGGGGCGGCGGCCGGAACCCCCCCTCCACCGTGGCGGCGAGATCGACCCCCTCGACGTACTCCATGAGCACGGCGTCCCGCCCGTCGAGCTTGGCGAGCTCCAGCACCTTGAGGATGTGGTCGTCCGCGAGCAGGCCGAGCAGCCGCGCCTCGTCCCGCACGCGGGACATGAACATGTCGCCGTGGGCGTTGTCCTTGAGGAGCACCTTGACGGCGACCTGCCGACGAAAGCCGCGCGCCCCCACGAGATCGGCCAGGTAGACCGAGCCGAAGGCCCCCGAACCGAGGAGCCGCTGGAAGTGGAGCGAGCGCATGGCCAGCGGACCCTACCGCGTCCGGCGCAAGCGGGCCAAGATACCGGCCGATCGGGAAGGCATCGACATCGGCAATCGGCAATCGGCATCGGCATCGGCATCGGCATCGGCATCGATCTCGATCTCGATCTCGACCTCGTCATCGGAGAACTTGTCGACCTGTCGACCTGTCGACCTGTCGACCTGTCGACCTGTCGACCTGTCGGAAGGTCGATCGGTCGATCGGTCGATCGGTCGGTCCTTCCGGTGCAGTGCGCGAATCATCGCGCCCCGAGCTCGATATCGAGGTCGATATCGAGGTCGATTTCGAGATCGATACCCGACTTCGAACGCCTCGGATCCCGCGGGGCGTTGCGGGGGCGCGGAGCCCCCGCACGGCGGCGCCGCGCGTAGCGCGGGGACGCCCCTACTCGTTGATCGGGGTCATCCAGAGGTTGTCGGCGCTGACGCCGAGGCGCGCGAGGGCGCGATCGTAGCGGTCACCCGTGGGGGTGTCGAAGATGAGGTCGGCGCTGGCGTCGACGTGGAGCCAGCTGCCCTCGGCAAACTCCTTGTCGAGCTGCCCGGCGGACCAGCTCGCGTAGCCCAGGGCGAGGTGGAAGTCGGCGCTGCTCGCGACGAGCGCGGAGAGGCGCTCCTTCGAGGCGCTCACCGAGAGATCGCCGCGGATCTGCCAGCCTTCGGGGGCCTTGCCCTTGAAGAGCACGAAGCCGGCGCCGCGCTCGAGCGGCCCGCCCCAGAGGACGGGGCGGTTGGCGTGGGCGGGGGCGATCGACATGAGGCGGTCGACGACGTTCCCGAGGCGCACGGGCGACTCGCGGTTGACGACGAGGCCGAGCGCACCTTCTCGGTTGTGCTGGACGAGCAGCACCACCGTCCGCTGGAAGTTCGGATCCCGCATCTGCGGGGACGCGATGAGGAAGCCGGCTTCCACTATCCGGGCACTCCGTAGTCGCGGATGGGCTCGATGCGCGGCTGCGCTTTCTGGGTGATCACGTCCTCCGTCACGATGACCTCCTTGATGTTGTCCTGGGAGGGCAGCTCGTACATGATCTCGAGCATGACCTGCTCGAGGATGGTGCGGAGCCCGCGCGCGCCGGCCTTGCGGGACACGGCCTTCTCGGCGACGGCGCGGAGCGCCTCGGGCGAGAAGGTGAGCTTGACCTTCTCGAACTTGAACAGCTTCTGGTACTGCTTGACCAGGCTGTTGCGCGGCTCGGTGAGGACGTGCACGAGATCGTCGGCGCCGAGCGGATCGAGCGTGGCGATGACGGGGAGGCGGCCGATGAACTCGGGGATGAGGCCGAAGCGCTCGAGATCCTCGGTGGCGACGTAGCGGAGGAGGTTCTCGCCCTTCTCCAGCTTGTCCTGCTCGGTCGTGCTGTCGCGCAGGAAGCCGACCGACTTGCGGCCGAGACGCTCCTGCACCACGCGGTCGATGCCCTCGAAGGAGCCGCCGCAGATGAACAGGATGTTCGTCGTGTCGATCTGGATGTACTCCTGGTTGGGCAGCCGCTTGTTGCCCTTGACCTGGATGTTCGCGTTGGTGCCCTCGAGGATCTTCAGCAGCGCCTGCTGCACGCCCTCACCGGACACGTCACGGCTGACGGAGCTCGTGTAGGACTTCTTGGCGAGCTTGTCGACCTCGTCGATGTAGACGATGCCGCGCTGGGTCTTCTCGACGTTGTTGTTCGCGGCGTGGAAGAGGTTGAGGACGATGTTCTCGACGTCCTCCCCGACGTAGCCGGCCTCGGTGAGCGTGGTCGCGTCCGCGATGACGAAGGGGACGTCGAGCATCTTCGCGAGGGTCTGCGCGATGAGCGTCTTGCCCGTGCCCGTGGGGCCGATGAGCATGACGTTCGACTTCTGGATCTCGACCTCGTCGGAGCGCCCGCCGCTCTTGGCGTTGACCTCGAGCCGCTTGTAGTGGTTGTAGACGGCGACGGCGATTTTACGCTTCGCCGCGTCCTGGCCGACCACGTACTGGTCGAGGAAGCCCTTGATGCGCTGCGGCGAGGGGGTCTTGCCGTTGCCAACGGTGGTCGCGGTGGGGCTCCGGTTTTCACGGATGATGTCGAGGCACAGCCGGATGCACTCGTTGCAGATGTACACGTTCGGCCCCGCGATGATCTTCTCGACATCGCGCTGGGGCTTGTGGCAGAACGAGCAGGAGAGCCCGGCAGGGTTGGTGTATTTCGGCATGGTCTCCTCGGCGGGCCCGCCACGCGGCACCGGCGCCTCGTCCAGAATGGGCGCTTGTATTCACACTATGTAGCGCCGTTTCCACAAGATGGCCGGTCCGGATCGAACCGGAACCGCGCCTGGCGGTCCGGCTTGCTGTCGCCGGCGCAGACTCTCTATCATTCCGGCACCAGCCGCGTAGGAGCCCGATGGGAAAGACGGGGTCGAGTGCAGACCTCTACGACATCCTCGGCGTCGCCAAGGACGCCTCGGCGCAGGACATCAAGAGGGCCTTCCGTGTGCTCGCGCGGGAGTGCCATCCCGACGTGGCCGGAAACGACCCGAAGATGGCCGATAAATTCACGAAGGTTCGGGAGGCCTACGAGGTGCTCTCGGACCCGGCGGAGCGCGCCCGGTACGACCGTCGTGGCGAACGCCGGGCCAGCCCCTTCTACGGAAACATGTGGAATCGGGGCACCGTGAACGCCGGCGCGCCCCCGCCGGCCCCGGCCGGCAGCGGTCCCAAGAAGGGGGGGCGCGCCGGCAACGACCTCGACCTCGAGGACATCTTCAACGATTTTGGCGTCGGCGACTTCGGGTTCACCGGCCAGACGCGCGGGCAGCCGGGCGCCCCCTCAGGGGGGGCGCGGCGGAAGCAGGGGCCCGCGCCGGAGACGGGGCGTTTCACGGGGCGTTCGACGGGATCCGCGCGGGCCGGGACCTCGGGGAGCGGGACCTCGGGGAGTGGGACCTCGGGTAGCGGGACCTCGGCGGGCGGGACCTCGGGGGGCGGCGCGGCGTCGGGCGGGCGGGCGCGCGGCGGGGACACGAGCGGCTTCGGGTTCGGCGGCGTGCGCGTCGACGGGGCGCAGATGGGCGGGGGCGGCACCCGGAGCTCGCCCAGCGGTAGTGCAGGCGCACCCGGGGCGGGTGGGAGCGCGCGGGAGGCGACGGGCCGCCCGCGCCGACCGGGGCCGCAGCCGGGGCGTGACCTCACGGTCGCGGTCGACGTGCCGCCGGAGATCGCGGCGCGCGGCGGCACCGTGACGGTGACCTACCCCCGCCTGCGGCGCGCGGACGAT
>JAKFCH010000016.1:0-15842 GCA_036676765.1 Deltaproteobacteria bacterium | reverse complement strand
GGGACCGGCCGCGAGGCGCGGCCGCCGTCCGATCACCTGCCGCGGACGGAGCCCGGCGCGCGCTACTTCTTCTTCGGCTTCTTGCTCTTCTTGCTGTCGCTCCGCGCGGGGGGCGCTTTCTTCTGGGGTGCGCGCTCCGCCGACGAGCCGCGGCTCGAGCCGCGATCGTGACCCTCGCTGTGCGTGGCCTCCTGGTGCGGTGCGTCCGAGTGGTGCGCCGGGGCCGCGTGCTCGCGGGGCGGCTCGTGCGACCGGACGTGCTCGCGGGCCTCGGCGCGGGCGTGGGCGGCCTCGGCCTCGTGGACCCACCGCGGAGACGTGTACCGGCCGTTGACGTAGTAGCCGGCGATCCAGGCGCGGCCCGGCTGCGCCGCGGGCCGCCAATAACCCTCGTAGTAGCTGTGGCCGGACCAGTAGCCCGGTGCCCACACGTAGCCCGGGTTGGGCGCGACGGGCTGCCAGTACCCGGGCATGTAATAGCCGTATTCGTCGTACCCGCCTTCGATCCAGACGTAGTCGGGTCGGGGCCCCGGCCGGTAGGAGGGCTGGTACGGGTCGAAGACGACGACGCCCGGCGACCAGACGCTGATGACGACGCCGGCCTCGGCGGAGCCGCTGGCGAGCGAGAGAACGGAGGCGAGGAGC
The DNA here is from genome assembly GCA_036676765.1 of Deltaproteobacteria bacterium. GTDB lineage: Bacteria > Myxococcota_A > UBA796 > UBA796 > SXON01 > CAJBVW01. The sequence goes on along the minus strand of JAKFCH010000016.1, from coordinate 15,197 downwards.
GCGATGAGAATCATTGTTTTTCCTGGTGTCACCAGGAGGTACGCGCCCGAACCCGGATCCCTACAACTCGTTTGCCCCGGCGCTGGCGCCGCGATCCAATTGACACCCAAATCCCGGAACAAACGAGCAGAAGGTTATTTTGCGGCGTCCGTCGCTACGCCCACATCCCGACGCTCGCCACCGCCCCCGCGAGCACGAAGAGCACGATGCCCGCACCGCAGCCCATGCACCCGGCCTTCGCCGGGGTGGCCGACGCGACCGGCTCGAGATCCGCGGAGCGCGTCACCTTGACGGGGGCGTGCTTCAGCGAGGCGGCCGCCTCGGGCTCGTCGAGCGAGTAGTCCTCCTTCTGGCGGCTCGCCTCGCGCATCGCCTGCTCGGCGGCGATGCCGGCGGCGCGGGCCTCCTCGCGGCGGGCCTCGAGCTCGGCGCGCGCGCGATCGGCCTCCAGGCGCTGCCGTTCGGTCTCCGCCGCGAGGCGGGCGGCGGCGGCGGCCTCGGCTTCGGCGCGGCGGGCGCGCTCGGCCTCGGCCTCGATGCGCAGGTTCTCGGCGTCCGCCTCGGCGATGCGCCGCGCGGCCTCGGCCTCCTCCAGCTCCACCACGATCTGCGCGCGGACCTCGGCGAGCGCGCGGGCGAGGCACACCTCCGCTACGAGCGAGGCCCCCAGCGCGCGGTAGGCCGAGAGGGCGTCGACGCCGGTGGCCGCGACGCCGGTGACCTTGTCGGCGGTCCCGAGCAGCCCCGGCAGCGACTCCTTGGCGTAGGTCGAGAGCGGGGAGGCGAAGGTCGCGGCCTGCCCCGCGAAGCTCTTGAACGTGCCGCCGAGGCGCTCGAGCATGCCCGCGGCCTGCTGCACGTCCTCCCCGGCGATGACCGCGAGGCGCGCCATGTTGGCGGCCGCCTGGTTGTCGATGAGGTCGGTGATGAGCTCGGTGCCGCCGGTGACGAGGTTGTCCGCGAAGGGAAGCACCACGTCGGTCGCGACGTACCAGGTCAGGAGCGCGCGCCCGGACTCCGTCCCCAGGAGGGCGCGGGCCCGCTCGTCGACGCTGCCTTCGAAGAGCTTCCACGCGATGTAGGAGAGCCCGGCGGCCTTCAGCCCGGCGTCCGCCGCCTGCTGCGGGTCCATCTCGAGCGCGCTCCCGCCCTGGCCCCGCGCCATCTGGACGGCGCCGCGGAGCCCGGAGAACAGGGCGATCCCGGCATCTCCCTTGTCGAGGAAGTCGAACGCGGCGAGGGCGCCCTGGGGGCCGGCCTCCCGCGCGAGCACGGACGCGCGCGCCGCCACCCGCTCCGCGATGGTCGGATCGAGCGAGGCGGCGGCGGCGTCGAGCGTTCCCGGGTAGCGCCAGCCGGGCGCGAACGGGAGCACGGAGAAGAAGCCGTTGACGACGCGCACCGTCACGTCACCGGGTTCGTGGGCGGCGAGCGCGTCCTTGAGGGAGCGATTCATCGGCGAGCGGCCTCCTGCAGGCAGACCTCGGCGGCGAGGCGCGCGCCGAGCAGACGGTAGATCGGGAGCGCGTCCGCCGCGGTCGCGACCGCGCCGGCGACCGTACCCGCGGTCGCGATCGCGGGCGGGAGCCACTGCTGCGCCGCGGCGGCGATGGTCTGGGCGTGGGCGGACAACGCGCGCGCCATCGCGTCGACCGGGCCGACGAGCTCGCCGAGGATGCCGTTCGCGACGGCCTCCGCGCCGGGCCCGACGGCGCCGTCGAGGCGCCCGCGGTTGGCGGGCCCGTAGCGCTCGAGCAGCCGCGCGAGCAGGCCGCCGGCGCCGGACACGGCGTCGTCCGCGAAGGGGAGCGCGAGCTCCACGGCCGCGTAGTAGGTCAGGAGCGCCTCGCCGCTGGGGAGCGCCCGCAGGCGCGCCACCTTCTCGGGCACCGACCCGGGGATGAGCGTGTGGGTCAGCCACGCGATGGCGACCATCTTGAGCGCGGCGTCGGCGCCCTGCTGCGCGTCGGTGTCGAGCACCTTCGCCCTGTCCCCGAAGAAGAACGTCAGCGCCGAGCGCACGCCCGTGAAGACGCTGATGCCGATGTCGCCGGTGTCGATGGCGTCCGCCACGGTCAACGCCCGGGTCGCGGACGGCTCCAACGCGAGGGCGCGCGCGCGCTCGAGCCCCGCGTCGTCGAGGTCGGGGAAGACGAGCATCCGCGCCTCGTCGAGGGAGCGGTAGAAGGACACGGCCGGCGCGCCGGGGATGGCCCCGAACAGGGCCCAGAGGAGGCGCACCGTGGCGTCGTCCTCGGTGAAGGCGGCCAGCGCCGAGTCGACGGTGCGAGGCGCCGGTGGCGCGGACGGAGGGGCGGCGGCGTTCATGGTCGTGCTCCGCCGCGCAGTCTACCGATCCTGCTGCTCCGCGTCGATCCGCCCCTCTTCGACCAGCTTGTCGTACAGGTCACGCTTGGGGGCCGCGAACTTGTTCGGCGAGTCCGAGGAGGTGTCGGCGAGGTTCGACACGATCCGCTCGCCGTAGTTCTTCATGAACTTGTCCTTGATCCCCTTCAGCAGGTTCCGCGCCACACCCATGGAGTCCTCCCTGGCCACCCCGTAGTGTGCACCCGCGCGGGCGGCAAGCGTCCACGCGGCTCGATCCGGAGGGCTCGTAGGATATCCTGTGTGTTCGGAGGGCCCCGTGGATGGCCGAGGCTTTGGGATCGAACAGCGGCGCCCGTTTCCAGGTGTGGATTCGTAGGCGCGTCGAGTCGGCCGGGCCGTACTCGATCCGCTTCGAGGTGACCGAAGGCAAGGGCATCCTGCGGGTCGTCCGCCCCGGTGTGCTCGTCGATCCGCCCGCGCGGCCGTCGGGCTTCGAGGAGCGCCTCTCGGCCGCCCAGGTCGGCACCACCCGGTTCCTGCACGTGTGGGACGGCGGGCGCTACCGGCAGCCGCACTCCTTCGCGCGCCTCGACGCCTCCCGCCTCGACACGATGCCGCTCGATCGGTGGATCGCCCTCGTGTCCGTCACCGAGGGGGCCACCTCGATCTTCCACCTGCCGACGAACTTCGACACGGAGTCCGGCCGGCACGACGACGAGCCCACCTGGCCGCGGCGCGCGATGCTCGCCGAGCTCCAACGGGAGCTTCGGCAGATGGAGGCCTCCGGAGCCGACTCCGAACGCACGACAATCCACGCCATTCCGGCCGAGGCGCTCCGCCCGGGCCCGAAGCCGAGCCGCGCCGAGCGGGTGGACATCGGGTCGCGCGCGCCCACCTCGTCGCCGGCGGCGCCCGCGCCCACGGCCCCCGAGCCCGAGCCCGACATGCCGATGGCCACGCTCGACGCGTGGCTCAATTCGCCCCGCCTCGCCCGCCCGCGGGCCGAGGAGGAGCAGACCGTGCTGATGGCCGGCTCCGCGCTCGCGATCGACGACCTCGGGTCGATCCGGCCCGTGCACGCCCGCCTGGACGCCTTGCCGGCCCCGCCCTCCTCGGTCGTCTCCGTGTCGATGCTGCCGGAGGACAACCTCGCGATCGAGGCGTCGGGCGACCCGGACGACGACGACATGGGCGAGGGGATCTTCCACGCCGCCGACGCGGACGAGGGGGAGGGGATCGTCGACGCGGTCGGAGAGACCGCCTTCGAGGTGCTCGAGGCCGACGCGGACGACGGAGGCTTCGCCGTCGTGGACGACGAGCTCCCCGGCGCGGACCACGCCCTGCGCGCGGCGCCGAGCGGGATCCTCCAACGCGGCCAGCTCACCGAGCCGGTCACGATCATGCCGCCGGACATCCAGGCGATCGCGACGGGGGGCGCCGCCGCCACTGCCGCCGCGCGCGTGCACGGCGGCCTGTTCACCGAGGATGACGCCGGGGGTGTGCACATCGAGGCCGGAGAGGCCGATGACGTCGAGGTGGTCGACGAGGCGCACGCCGCGGGCGCGCCCCACCCGTTCGACACCGCCCCGGTCCCGACCATGCACGAGCGGAACACGACCCTCGTGCGCTTCCTCCGCCGGCGCATCGCGTCGGATCGCACGCGGATCGCCGCGCTGGAGCATCGGATCGTCGAGCTCGAGGCCATCATCGGGCAGCGCGCGACCCGCTGAGCCGACGGCGGATCGGCCCGACAGCCGCGCATTCCCCGTCGCGAGAGGGAGCCTGGATGGAGCCGCCGGGTTAACGCGCCGGCCTTTCGTCAGGAGGTCTTTCCAATGTCCAGCCGGCGCGCCGAGCGCATCGCCTCCGTCATGCACGCGGAGCTCGCGCGGCTCCTCCGAGAGGAGGTCAAGGACCCGCGCGTGGGGACCATCAGCATCACCGAAGTGTCGGTGCGGCCCGATCTGAGCGTCGCCCGCGTGCGCTACCTGCCGCTGGCCGGCGCGGGCGATCGGACCCAGGTGCAGGCCGGCCTCCAGGCCGCCGCGCGGTTCCTGCGTGGGCCGATGGGGCGGGCGCTGGGCATCCGCCACGCGCCGGAGCTCCGCTTCGAGCTCGATCCGAACGTCGAGTACGCGGCCCACATGGACGCGCTGCTCCGTTCGCTTCCGCCGGCCGCTGTCGACACCGTCGAGCCGACCGAGATCGCCGAAGGGGGTGAGGAATGAGCTACGACGGCTTCCTGGTGGTCGACAAGCCGCCCGGTGTGACCTCCCACGACGTCGTCGCCGTGGTGCGCGCCGTCACCGGCCTGAAGAAGGTCGGACACACCGGCACCCTCGATCCCTTCGCCACCGGCGTGCTCCCGCTCGCGCTCGGCAGCGCGACGCGCCTCATCCAGTACCTCGACGAGGACCAGAAGGTCTACGACGCCGTCGTGCGCCTGGGCGTGTCCACCGACACCGGGGATCCGACGGGCAAGATCGAGGTCGAGGCCCCCGTGCCGACCTTCACCGAGAAGGACGTCCTGGCGGTCCTCGCGACGTTCCTCGGGCCCCGGATGCAGACGCCGCCGCGCTACTCGGCGGTCAAGGTCGCCGGGCGGCCGCTCTACGACTACGCCCGCAAGGGCCAGACCGTCGAGGTCAAGGCGCGCCCCATCCGCATCGACGCGATGGACCTGCTCGACATCGACGGCCCCCGCGTCCACGTCCTGATCCGCTGCAGCCGCGGCACCTACGCGCGGGTGATCGCCGAGGAGATCGGCGTGGCGCTCGGCACGGTGGGGCACCTCGAGGAGCTCCGCCGGCTCGGAAGCGGCCCGTTCCTCATCGACCACGCGGTGTCTTTTTCGCGCATCTCCGAGATCGTCGCCGGCGATCCCGGGTGGGACCGCGTCCTCCGCCCCTCCCGGGGGGACGAGCGCGTGCCCTGGCGCACGCGTGACGAGGTCTTCAGCGGGCTCGCGCCCTGGGTGACCACCCCGCGCGACGGCCTGCGTCATCTCCCGGCCCTCACGCTCTCGCCCATCGAGGCCCGGCGCTTCCAGCAGACCGGCGCGGTTCCGCCGCCGCCGCCGGCGTGCGCCGGCCCCTATGTCCTCCTCTCGGGGGACGAGGTGCTCGGCGTCGGCACGCCCGGGAGCGCGAGCGCCGTGCCGCTCGATGCCCCGAGCGCGCGCGATCGTGGGCCTGGTGGCGATCAGCGCGCGCGTCGGCGTTGACGGCAAGCCCTTCCTCTAATACCTTCGCCCGACTTCGAGTGTACTGCCATGAACCTCATCGACCAGATCGACTCCGAGACCATCAACGGTCATGCCCCCAAGTACATCGTGGGTGACGATGTGCGTGTCCACGTCAAGATCAAGGACGGCGAGAAGGTTCGCATCCAGGTCTTCGAAGGCACGGTCATCGCCGTCAAGGGCTCCGGCGCCAGCGCCACCTTCACGGTCCGCAAGACCAGCTTCGGCGTGGGCGTCGAGCGCATCTTCCCGGTGCACTCCCCCATCCTCGACAAGGTCGAGGTCAAGGTGCGCCACAGCGTGCGTCGCGCCAAGCTCTACTACCTGCGCGAGCGCTCCGGCAAGTCGGCCCGTCTGAAGGACGCGCCGTGGACCCCGAAGGGAACGTCCGTATAACGAGCAGGTCCCGCCCGGCGGAGTCCCGCCGGGAGGCCTTGTTGCGCGGGCACCAGGCCGAGGTGCTCGTCGCCGAGCGTCTGGCTGCGCGCGGGTGGACGATCCACGCGCGCAACTGGCGTGGAGGGGGAGGGGAGATCGACGTCGTGGCAGGCCACGACGGCAAGCTCCGCTTCGTCGAGGTCAAGGTGCGCGACCCGTCCGACCCCCTGGGGGACGACGCCGTGTCGCCCCACAAGCGCCGTCGCCTCCGGAGCGCCGGCGAGGCGTGGCTCGCGTCGATGCCGGCGGAGCCCGCCGAGGTGTGCTTCCTCGTGGCGTACGTGGACGTGGCGGTGGACCCGTGGGCGGTCCGTTGGATCGACGACGCGTTCTGACGCGTGGGCGTCCAGCGGGCGTCGGGTGCCGCGCGGCGCGTTGCGAGGGAGGGTGGACCCGGCCGTCGCGAAGGGACGCGGAGGGCGTGTGGACGCGGAGCGGCCGCGCGGTTCGGGGCCCCGGCGCGGGCGCCGGACGCCCCAACGGAGGCCGCAGGCCGACCCCGGAAGCGGCCCGGCCCCGCTGAAGGCGGGGCGCGCCGAGCGGATCAGCGGAAGCGGACGCCCAGCGTCGATCCGACCTTGATGTCGAGCGTGTTCCCGCCGGTGTACACCGGGTACGGGTGCTCGATCCGCTGGGGCATGTGGTAGCCCACGTCGCCGTTGACGCCGATCTGCATGTTCTCGAAGGGGCGCCAATGGAGGCCGAGGCCGCCGCCCGCCTCGAGCTGCTCCGACTGCTGGACGAGCTGGCCCTCGCTCGCTTCGAGCACGTTCGGCAGGTAGATGCCGCTCGGGACCTGGGCCCACGCGTCGTAGGCCACGCCGAGGTGCAGGTCGAACACGAACTGCGCGCCGCTGGCGGCATTGCGCCCGGTGAGCGTCTCGATGCCGATGCGGATGTCGCCGTGGTTGGCGGGGTCGATCTCGACCTCCGGGTGCACGGTCCCGTCGGGGGCGACGACCGCCACGATCTGCTTGCCCTCGCCGACGTAGGTGCCGCTCACGTAGGGCGACGTGGTGCCCATCGTGGTCGAGAACGCCGTGTGGATGCGGGCCGCGGTGCCGCCGGGCCCGGCGCCGCGCTTGCCGTCGTCGCTCGCGGTCCAGAGGCTGGTCTTGTCGGCCGTGCGGATCGCGCCCTCGAGCAGCCACGTGACCGAGCTGTTGCGCTTGGGGAACCCCTCGGAGAACGGCGTGCCGCGCACCCCGATCCAGAGCCCGCCGAGGCCGGCGCCGTCGACGTGGGTGCCGGGGTCGTCGGGGGTCGTGCCGACGTAGGTGCCGCTGCCGGTGCCGGCGTCGTAGACCATGTCGGAGCGCGACCCGTAGGCCACCCGGCTCGAGAGGTAGTGCGGGAGGTCGGCGAACACGGCGACGCCCGGCGCGACGGAGAACACGAGGCCGTACGTCAACATGTGGTCGGACATGTTCCGACGGGCGATCTCCACGTCCTCGTCGTGGCCCCGCTCCACGAGCGTGCCCGCGAGCTGCTCGTAGGAGTAGCCGATCTGGATGTCCCCGCGGAGGAAGGGCGGGATCTCCGTGACGACGGCGGCCGAGGCGAGGGGCACCAGTGGGCCGAGAAGCAGGGGGCCGAGAAGCAGCATCCGCGCGGGTACTCCGCGGCGAAGGTACGCCGAGGGGGCCGGCACCGTCAACACGAGGCCGTCGGGACTCGGCGGAATGCCCGCCCGGAAGGCGCTCCGCGACGTTAGGCGAGGCCGTGTCCAGCCGCCCGCCCATCTCCCGCGTCCGCGCGGCGTCCTTCTTCGAGCCGCTCGCCGCGATGGTGCCCGAACCACGCTGCGAGCTGGATTATCGCAATCCCTTCGAGCTCTTGATCGCCACGCAGCTCTCGGCCCAGTCGACCGACGCGATGGTCAACCGGGTCACCCCGACGCTGTTCGAGCGCTGGCCGGACCCCGAGGCGCTCGCCGGCGCGGACCCCGCGGAGGTGGAGGCCGTCCTTCGGCCCACGGGGTTCTTCCGGCAAAAGACGAAGAACGCGATCGCCACGTCGAAGATCCTCGTGGAGCGCTTCGACGGCGTCGTCCCGCCGCGCATGGAGGATCTCGTGACGCTCCCGGGCGTGGCGCGAAAAACGGCCAACGTCGTGCTCGGCACGGCCTTCGGCATCCAGAGCGGGGTCACGGTGGACACCCACGTCTTCCGGGTGACCCGCCGCTGGGGATGGCACCGGGAGAAGACCCCCGAGAAGGTCGAGGCGCACCTCATGAAGCTCGTGCCGAAGGCCGCGTGGGCCGACTTCGGGCACCGGGCGGTGTTGTTCGGACGGTACCGGTGCACGGCGCGGAGCCCGGCGTGCGAGGGCTGCGGGCTTCGGGCGCTCTGCCCGGTGGGGCTGGGCGAGGCGGAGCGGTAGTCGCTCGCCGGCACCCGGAATTCGAGACGGGGCTCGTGCACAGTCGACGCAAGGGAACGAACGTTAGCGGAAGCCGAGCGGTCGTGGAGGCACCCTTACAAACGGGTGCCCGCTCGGCGGCCGCCGGGGCGAGCGGGGAATTGTCCAGGAATGGGGGAGGGGAGTCGTCACTCTCGCGCCGCTCGTGGGGCCGTTTTCGGGCAGATCGGACGGCGTGGCGAGCGTGCTAGCCTGCCCACATCGGAGGCCCGCATGCCCACGACCCAGCTCGGCACCGGTCAGGACGCATCGAAGCCCGTCTCGGGGCCCATCGGTCGCGTATGGAACCACATCCTCGGTCAGCCCGACGACGCCGCGGACACCGCCTCGGCCACGTTCGACGTGGCGATGGTGCGCGCGTACGTGGACGAGCGGCTCGGGTTCGCCGAGGGCGAGCTGTTCCGGGAGAAGAAGCTCGATGGCGTCGCCGAGAACCTGGTCTCCCAGCTCGACACCGACGGCGACGGCCTGGTGACCTGGAGCGAGTTCCAGGCCTTCGAGGGCCACATCCTCTCGATGCTCGCGCCCGGCGCCGAGGAGCCCGGCGCGGACCTCGCGGCGGTGGCGGGCGCCCGGTTCACCGAGATGGCGAGCTCGGGGGGCGGCCAGGCCACGTTCGACGAGATCCAGGCCTTCGCCGAGGCGGCGCTGCCGCGCGGCACCGACCACGCGGAGCTCATCGCGCAGCTCGGCGCGCGCATGCTCCTCGACGCCGTCGACAAGGACGAGGGCGGCACGCCGATCGGCGAGCGCTCGTTGTCGCGCGAGGATTGGACCGGCGCCGCGACGGAGACGGCGCACCGTCGGCGGTAGGTGTCGAGAGACGGCGAGAGGCGGCGCGAGGCAGCGAGAGATGGTGAACCGCCGGCACCCGTCAGCGAGCGGTCCCGCCGCTGGCCCGGTCTGGTTCTCCAGCTTCACTACTTGTCATAATATACCTTATCAGAAGTTATGGGCCGCGCGACCCGCCGCCCCTCCCGCCAATCGCGCCACTCCCGCCACCACGCCCCCGCGACCTCGTCCGCTATACTCCCGCCCGATGTCGCCGCTCCCGATGTTCCTCCTCGCCGCGTGCGGCCCCGACGCCCTCGCGTGGCGCGCGGACGCCGTTTCCCTTGCGGTGAGCCCCGAGACGCTCACGTTCCCGGCCACGCCCGTCGGCGCCACGGCCCGGATGCCGGTCGCCGTCACCAACCAGGGCAAGGTCGCGACGAGCCTCGAGGTGCGCGTCCCGGCGCCGTTCACCGCCGACCGCGCCACGGTCGAGCTCGGGGCCGGCGCCACGGTGGCCTTCGAGGTCGGCTTCGCGCCGACGACGTGGACGGACGCCGAGGCCGTCCTCGAGCTCCTCGGGCAGCCCGGCGCCACCGTGGCGCTCGTGGGTCCGGTCGAGACGGACGCGGACGGCGACGGCGCGGACGCCCCGGGCGCGGGCGGCGCCGACTGCGACGACGCCGACGCGAGCGTGTACCCCGGCGCCTTCGACCTCTGCGGCGACACCGTGGACGCGGACTGCGATCCCACGGGCGACGACGACTGCGACGGAGACGGCGTGCCCCTCGACGAGGACTGCGACGACGGCGACGCCGACGCCCATCCGGGCGCCGTGGAGGTCGGGCCGGACGGGCGCGACGAGGACTGTGACGGCCGGATCGACGAGGTGCTGGCGGTGTCCGGCGAGCTGCTCGTCACCGAGCTCGCGCCACAGGCGCCGTCCTGGATCGAGGTCTGCAACGTGTCCACGCGGGCCATCGTGCTCGACGGCTTCACCGTGTCGACGACCACCATGACGGGCTCGCTCCCGCCCGGGACGGTCGAGCCGGGCGCCTGCGCGGCCATCTGCGCCTCGACGGTCTCCGGGTGCGCCTTCGAGCTGCCCGTCACGCTCGCGCCGACCTCGGACACGGTCACGCTCTCCGTGGAGGGCCTGCCGCTCGACACCGTCGTCATCGACGCCACCTGGGACTGGGAGCCCGGCTGGGTCTGGTCGCTGGACCCGCGGTTCGTCACCCCCGAGGCGAACGACCTGCCCGACGCGTGGTGCTGGAGCATCGGGTCACCGGGCGCGCCGAACCCGTCGTGCCCGTGAATCGCCCGGCCTGACCCGTCAGAGATCCTCGGGCGAGATCCAGTCCTCGGTGCGGGAGGGGCGACTCGCCTCCCCTCCCCTGAAGGCGTACAGGATGCCGCCGTTGCTCACGGCGTAGACGGTCGAACCGTCGACCGCGGGAGGCCCTGAGATGCCGGTGAGCAGGTAGCCGGGATCGAACGACCAGCGGGTGGTGCCCGCGTCCGGGTCGACGAGGTACATGCTGCCCTCGCTGCTGGCCACGAGGAGGCCCTGGGCGGTCGGGATCGGCTGGGTGATCGAGCCCCCGGTGCCCGAATCCCACTCCCAGACGACGTTGCCGGACCGCGCGTCGATGCGGCGCAGGATCCCGTCGGGACCGGGGTGCCAGAGGGTCTCGCCCTCGAGGGTGAACGGCGATGCGCTCCCGACCTCGAGGCGCCACTGGACGGACCGCGTGGCGGGGTCGAGGCTCACGAGGGGCTCGGAGTAGCCGCCGACCACCACGCTGGTCCCGACGGGCTGCGGCGGCGCGATGAGGTCGGGGTAGACGCCCTCGCCGATGCCGGCGGACCAGCGCGGCGTGCCGTCCGCGGCGCCCAGGCCGACGAGGTAGCCGTCGGAGAAGCCCACGAGCACCTGGTCACCTTCGATGACGGGGCGCGGGGCGCCGAACAGCTCGAGCTCGGCGACCCGCACGGCCTCGAGCTTGTGGGCGTGCCGCCACTTCAGGTCACCCGTCTTCGCGTCGAGGGCGTACACGAGGTCGTCCACGTTGGTGACGTAGACGACGCCGTCGACCACCGTCGGCGACGAGAGGATGGGCGCGCCCGAGAAGTGGGTCCACGCCGGGAGGCCGCCTTCGAGGCGATCGCGGAGGAACGCCGAGGTGTAGCCGGCAGCGTCCGTGACGTAGAGCATCTCGTCGGTCAGCACCGGCGCCGAGACCACGGGGGCCTGCGTGGGGAGCTCGTGGACGAGCGCGCCGTCGCGCCGGTCGAGCACCAAGAGCCCCGTGACGCCGCTGTAGCCGACGTAGACGAACCGCGCGTCGACGACGGGCGGGGCGGTCTCCGTGCGGGTGGCGGTGTTGGGCGGCTCGCCGGGGAGCTGGCGCTGCCACAACAGGAGCGGAGGCGACGCGAGGGTGGTGCCCGGCTCGGGGAGCGCCGGCGAGGGCGCCTCGTAGGCGAGCCCGGACGCGAGGAACGCGGCGGCGAACGCTCCCCCGGCGAGGGTCTGGCTCAACCCGCGCTCCCGGCGCGCAGCTCGAGCGCCGCGACCTCGGAGGCGCGCGGCGACTGCGGGAACCGCTGCCGGAACTCGGCGATCACGAGCTTCGCGTCGGCCTGGCGGCCCGCGGCGATCTGGGCGTCCGCGAGCGCGAGCAACGAGCGCTCGGCGAAGAACCCTTCGAGGCGGCCCGCCATGTCCCGGTAGACCTGCAGGGCCTCGTCGGTCTTTCCGGCGTCGATCAGGGCGGCGGCGTAGGCGGCGCCCGCCGTGTACCCGGGGAGATCCTTCGCCCCGATCTTCGAGGCCTTCTCCAGGACGGCCAGGGCCTCGTCGGGCTTGTCGACGCGCTCCCAGGCGTCGGCGGCCTTCAGGTAGGCGTAGACGGCGGCGGCGCCGTGGGCCTCGTCACCCGCGGCGGCGTAGCGCCGCGCGCCCTCCTCCACGTTGGACATGCGGGCCGCGTCGGTCTTGTCGTCCATCGGGGCGAGGCCGAACTTCGCGAGGTCCTCCACCTTCGGCATCTTGAAGTCGATGCGGGAGATGGCGGCGTACTCCTCCGCCTCGCGCGAGGCGAGCCAGGAGCTCGTGGCGCCGTAGATGAGCGTGCCCAGGAGCACGAGCCCGACGATGTACCCGAGGTACTTCGCGTTCCCGAGGATGAAGTCGCTCGCGGCCATCTGCAGGCGGAACAGCGCGTCCTGCTCGGGGGGAGCGGAAGCGTCCGCGGGGCGGCCCTCTGCGGAACGGGACGGACCCGTCTCGTCTTTCGTGGTGTCGGACAAACGAGGACTCCGAAGGGCCGCCGATTATGCGGTGTGGGGGCCCGCGTCAATGTCCGCACGGGCCCGCTCCAAGGCGGCGTACCACCCCGAGACGGCGCTGAGGCCCAGCGGGTCCACGTCGAGGAAGAGGCTGGCGGTCACCGCGGCGTGCGCGGCGAGGACGATCGCGGCGCCGAGCGCGCGCGCGTCGAGCCCCGGGAGGCGCACCCGGAGGTACGGGATGTTCTCCCGGTCGAGCAGCGACTGGAACGCCCGTGCCTGCGCGATCGACTCGGCCGCGAGGGGTCCGGTGGCGCCGTCGGTCTCGTCCCACAAGGTCACGAACGCGCCCCGCGGCCCGAGGAGCAGCACCTGGAGCAGCTCCTCGTCCCCCACCACGCCGGCGACCCCCGCGGCGCCCGTGTGCCGCATCACGCCCTCGACCGGGAGGGCGTCGGCGAGCACCGCGCCCCACATCCGGACCAGCCACCGCGTGTAGGCCTCCAGCCGGCCCGTCGTGGCGAGGTGGATCGGGACGGACACCCCGAGGTCCTTCTCGACGAAGACCGTGGTGAGCGCCAACGTGTACGCCGGGTTCTCGAACAGGGCCGGGCGCTCGCACGCCGACGCCATGTCGCGCGCGCCGTCGTGCAGCGCCTCGATGTCGACGCCCGCCCACGCCGCGCACCACGCCGCGGCGAGGCCGAGCGCGCCGAAGCGGCCGTCCCCCGCGAGCGGATCGGAGATCCACCACCCGTTCGGCGGGGCGTCGTGCGTGCCGGCGCCCGCGACGATCACGACCCGGCCCTGCTCCACCGCCCACTCCGCGACCTGGTCGGCCCACACTGGGCCCTCGAGCACGAGCCAGGCGACGTCCGGGGCGTCGATGGCGGCGAGCGCGGCGTCGTCGGGGCTCGTGATCCAGTGGGGCGAGACGACGCCCAGCGCGTCGACGATCGCCCGGACCGCCGCGATCGCGCCGGGCTGCCCGACGACCGCGAGCCGCGAGGCCCGCGCGCGGAGCTCGGCCACGGAGGCGCGCACGGCGGCGAGGTCGGCGTCCTCAGGGAGCCGGAGGTGCGGCCAACGGCCCTCGTCGGCGCCCTTCCGCAGGACGTCGTGCACCTCGCGCAGGCGACCCAGGCCCGAGAGCAGGCGCTTGCGACCGACCCCGCGCCCTTCCTTGCGGAGGAGCTGCGAGACCTCGACCACCACGTTGCGAGACACGCGATTCCTCCAAACGATCGACAGGTTCCGGGGCGCCGGGTCGCGCGCGGGCGTCAGGGACAGGCGAGCGTGATGGTCTCGGGGCGCCCGGCCGCCTTGAACTTGATCTCTTTCGGCAGGTTGCAGGCGTTGCCGTCGGAGCCCACGAGCTTGAACTGGCGCACGCCCTCGCTCACCTGCACGGTGACGGGCATCGGGCCCATGTCGTGGCCGTCCACCACGACGCGGAAGCCGTCGGGACCGTACACGTTGACCTGCCCCGTCACGACCTCGGGCTTGAGGTTGAACGGCACGGTCAGCTCGCGGACGCGGATGTTCACGTCCCGCACCTCGGTCTTGTAGCCGGCGCGCACCACGCGCACCTGGTGGGCACCGTAGGGGAGCTCGATGGTGGCGGGGGTCTTCCCCTTCGCGGCGTCGTTCACGTAGACGGTCGCGCCGTCGGGGTCGGTGACGATGCGGAGGAAGCCCGACGTGGGCGCCGTGGGGGTGCCCCAGACGCTGTCGGACGTGACGTTCGCGGTCCCCTCGCCGGAGGTCGGCGTGGCGACGGGGCGCGTGGCCGGCGGCGCGGTCGAGGGCTTGGGGGTCGACGCGCTCGCACCGTTCGTAGTGGTGGGGGCGCGGGTGGGCGTGGCCTTCGCCACGGGGGTCGGCGTGGCCGCCGGGGCCGCCACGGGGGCGACGGGCGCGGCCGCGACGGGCGTGGGGGGCGGCACGTCGACGGGCTCGATCGGCGCGGGCTCCTCGACCGGCGGCACGACGGGCGCCGGCTCGGACGCGGCGGGGAGCGCGCGGGGCGCGGTGACCTTCGCCTGCTCGGGAGCGGCCTGCACGGGCTCCTTCCCACCCTGGGAGACGCCCCAGCCGATCCCGATGACCGCGATCAGCGCGAACGCGGCGAGCGCGACGAGCCCGATGAGCGCGACGCCCATGCCAGCGCCGCCCTTCTTGCGCGGCGGCTCGTCGTCCAACGCCGAGCGCTCGGCGGGCTCCGCGGGGTACGGCGCGTACATCGGGATCGTCGCCTTCCCGTCCTCGCTCTCCCGCACGGGCACGTGGAACGGGAGGGTCACGGCGGTGGACACCGGTGAGGGCGCCTTCATCGCCGCGGCGATGTCACCGAGGGCGTCCGCGTCGAGGCCCGTCGACGGCGTGGGCGGCAGGGGGACCACCGAGTCGGCGAAGTCGACCCGGGGCTGCGCGGCGGCGGCCGGGGCGGGCTCCACCGGGGGCGCGTCGGCAATCCGCGCCGGCGCGGCCGCGGGAACCATGCCGGTGGAGGTTGTCTCGTCGTCCCGCTCGGGGAGCGGCGACGCGATGGGCGTGGGCGCGGCGAGCTCGGGCGCGTCGAGCCCCTCAGCGGCGGGCACCGGAGCCGCGGTCACGGGGGCCGCGGTCACGGGTGGGGCGCCGTGGCCCCGCGGCTCGGGGAGCGCGGTCGGGGAGATCCCGGTCGCCCGGGGCGCGCGCTCGG